>JBIIHU010000117.1:0-10790 GCA_044235405.1 Burkholderiaceae bacterium | reverse complement strand
CCACGCCCACCGAAGACAGCGTGCGCCGCGCGATGGCGATCCAGCTGATCATCAACCGCGAGTGGGGGCTGGCCAAGAACGAGAACCCGCTGCAGGGCAGCTTCATCGTCGAGGAACTCACCGAGCTCGTCGAGGAGGCGGTGCTCGCCGAGTTCGAGCGCATCGCCGAACGCGGCGGCGTGCTCGGCGCGATGGAGACCGGCTACCAGCGCGGGCGCATCCAGGACGAGAGCATGCACTACGAGATGCTCAAGCACACCGGCGAGCTGCCGATCATCGGCGTCAACACCTTCCGTAACCCGAAGGGCGACCCCATCCCCGAAAAGCTCGAGCTCGCGCGCTCCACCGAGGAGGAAAAGCGCTCGCAGCTCGCGCGCCTGGCCGACTTCCACGCCCGCCACGCCGCCGAGGCGCCGGCGATGCTGGCGCGCCTGAAGCGCACCGTGATCGAGAACGGCAATGTCTTCGAGGTGCTGATGGACGCCGTGCGCTGCTGCTCGCTCGGCCAGATCACCGAGGCGCTGTTCGAGGTCGGGGGCCAGTACCGCCGCAGCATGTGAGCCTGGTCCTGCTCAACCCGCGGGCCGCGGGCGGGCGTGCGGCCCGGCTGCACGGGCCGATCGCGGCCTGGCTGCGGGTGCACCGGCCGGGCGCCCGGCTCGAGGTACCGGCCCGACTCGATGACGCGATCGCGCTCATCGAGCGCAGCCCGCGCGGCGGCAGGGTGGTGCTGGTCGGCGGCGACGGCACGGTCCACCGCATGCTCCCGGCACTGCTCGCCGGCGACTGCGAGCTCGGCCTCGTGCCGGCCGGCAGTGGCAACGACACCGCGCGGGCCATCGGCACGGCCCGACTGCGATGCGAGGCCGCGCTCGCGCTGGCCCTCGAAGGCAAGGCCCGGCCGATGGATCTCGGCGAGTGCGCCTTCGCCGGGCGGCGGGTGCTCTTCGCCAGCAGCCTCGCGGCCGGCTTCGATGCGGCCGTGGGCCTGCGCGCGCTGCACGCCCCGCGCTGGCTGCCCGGGCAGCCGCGCTACCTGTGGGCCACGCTTCGCGAGATCGTGGCACTGCGCACCTGGCCGCTGCGGGTGCGTATCGACGGGCGCGGCGTGCACGCGGGGCCGACGCTGTTCGCCTCGGTGCTGAACACGCCGACCTACGGCGCCGGGCTGCGGGCGGTGCCGCACGCGCGCCACGACGACGGCCGGCTCGATGCGCTGGTCGCCGGACGCTTCGGCCGGCCCGGCGCGCTCGCGATGCTGCCGCGGCTGATGCTGGCGCGCCACCTGTCGCACCGCGCGGTGCGCAGCGCCGATTTCGCCGAACTGATCGTCGACAGCGAGATGCCGGTGCCGATCGCGGGCGACGGCGAGCCCGCCGGCCACGCCCGCAGCTGGCGGGTGCGGGTGCTGCCGGGCGCGCTGCGCGTGGTGATGCACGAGCGGCTCGCCTGAACGGACCCGCAGGGGCTGCGCACCCGGTGGCGCGGGTCTACTATCCGCGCACGACCCCGTTCCCTCAGGAGAGCCACACCATGAATCCCGACTCGATCGCCGCGATCGAAGCCATCGACGCGCGCCGCGTGCAGGCGACGCTGGCCAAGGACGCCGCCACGCTGCGCGAGATCTTCGCCGACGACCTGCTCTACGTGCACAGCAGCGCCACCGCCGAGGACAAGGCGACCTACATCGAGCGCGCCACCACCGGCTTCTACGACTACCGCGAGATGACGCTGCTGCGCCGAGCCTTCCGCGACTACGGCGACGTCGTGGTGGCCGACGGCGACGTGCGCATCCATGTCGTGGTGAAGGCCGGCGAGAAGATCTTCGTCACCCGCTTCCTGCAGGTCTGGTTGAAGCGCGACGGCCGCTGGCAGCTGGCCTCCTGGCAGTCGACCACCGTGCCGGGAGCCTGAGGCGATGACCGCGGGCACCGCCCCCCTCGCCCCGGGCAGCGGCCGCTCGTCCTACGTGCGGCGCGGCAACGGGCCGCACTGGGAACGAACCGCGTCGGCCGACGGCGAGCGCGTGATGCGTCTGGGCGATGCGATGCTGCTGCTGCGCCACGAGGACTGCATGGCGGTGCTGCGCGATGCGCGCTTCACGCAGTGGAACTTCGCCCAGGTCGAGCGCAACCCGGCGATCGACCGGCGCTTCGTCGAGCGTCGGCGCCAGGCCTTCCTGAGCATGGAAGGTCCGGACCACCAGCGGCTGCGTCGGCTCGCGATGGTCGCGCTCTCGCCGCAGGTGGCCGACCGTCACCGCCCACGGATGCGCGCGATCATGGACCGCCTGATCGACGCGGTGCTGCCCGCTGGCCGGATGGACGCGGTGGGCGACGTGCTCGAGCGCTACCCGATGCCGGTGATCTGCGGGATCCTCGGCGTGCCCGAGGCCGACATCCCCTTCTTCGCGCAGACCGCGCTCGACTGGACCCGCTGGATGTACGGCGGCCCGCCCGCGGTGCCGGCTGCGCTCGCCGCCCACGAGGCGATGGACGCCTACATGGCGCGGCTGGTCGAGGGCCGCATCGGTCACGAGGGCGACGACGTGATCAGCGGCCTGCTGCGCGCCGAGTCCGAGGGCGACCGGCTGACCCGCGCCGAGGTGATCCATACTGCCGCCGCACTGATCGTGCCCGGGCTCGAGACCACCTTCTCGTCGCTGGGCTCCGGGCTCTACCTGTTCGCGCAGCATCCCGAGCAATGGGAGATGCTCGCGGCCGACCCCGCGCTGCTGCCCACCGCGGCCGAGGAGATCCTGCGTTTCGCGCCGGTGGCGCCGACGCTCGAGCGCATCGCCAACGAGGACATCGAGGTCAACGGCCTGACGATCCCGCGCGACACCCAGGTGGTGCTCGCGGTGGCGGCGGTCAACCGCGACCCGGCGCTGTTCCCGGACCCCGACCGCTTCGACATCACGCGCCGCCCGCAGCGGATGCTGCACATGAGCTTCGGCGGCGGACGCCACACCTGCCTGGGGCTGCACATCGCGCGCGCCGAACTGCAGGAAGGGCTGCGCTGCCTGAGCCAGCGGCTGACGGCGCTCGAACTCGATGGGGAGGTCGGCTGGAGCATTCCCCTGGGCTTCCAGGGGCCGCGCTCGATGCCGATGCGCTTCAGGGCGCGCTGACCCGCCCGAGCGAGGCGCGCAGCAGCGCCTGCGGATCGGCACGCCCGAGACGTCCCGCGAGCGCGAGCGCCGGCCGGCGCTCGAGCATCGTGGCGAGCGCGCCGCGCAGCGCCGCCTCGTCGATGGCCTCGAGCTGCGCGAGCCGCTCGGCCGGCGCGACCACCCGCCCGTGCGCAAGCAGGTCGCGACCGAGCCACTCGGCGAGCGAAGCGGGCCGCTCGAGGCTGCGCGAAAGGCGCATCGCCTGCTGGTTGCGGCTGCGCTCGATGTCGTCGGGATCGAGGCGCGCGGCCGCGCCGGTGATGGTGTCGAGCGTCACCTGCAGCAGCTCGCCGAGCCGACGCGGCGAGACTCCCGCGGTCACCTGCAGCACGCCGGCATCCTCGAGGCCGTCGGTCCAGGCATCGATCTGGTAGGCGAGGCCGCGCTGCTCGCGCACCGACTGGAAGAGCGGTGACGACATGCCCCCGCCGAGCAGCTCCGCGAGCAGCTCGCAGACCGCGTGATCGGGGTGGTTGCGGCCCGGCACCGGCCAGCCGAGCACCACCGAGGTCTGCTCGGTGTCGTCGTCGAGGTGACGCCAGCCGCCGCCCCAGCGCGCTGCCGCGCGCGACAGCGGCTCGCCGGCAGGCAGCGCGCCGAAGTGGCGCTCGGCAAGCGCGACGAAGGCCTCGTGCTCGAGGCCACCGGCCGCGGTGAGCACCATGCCGGCGCCGGTGCAGTGGCTAGCCTGATGGGCGAGCAGGTCGTCGCGGGCGATGCGCCGGATGTTGCGCGGCCGGCCGAGGATCGGGCGGCCGAGCGCCTGGCGCGGAAAGGCGATCGCGTCGAAGGCATCCTGGGCGACCGACTCGGGATCGTCGGCGGCGTCGCCGAGTTCCTGCAGGATCACGTCGCGTTCGCGGGCGATCTCGTCGGGCGGGAAGACCGAACGGCCGAGCACATCGGCCATCACCGCGAGCGCGGTGTCGGCATGAGCCGAGAGCATCAGCGTCTCGCAGGCGGTGTGATCCTTCGCGGTGTAGGCGTTGATGCTGCCACCAAGCCGCTCGATCTCGAGGGTGATCGCCCGGGCGTCGCGCAGCGCGGTGCCCTTGAAGGCCATGTGCTCGTAGAAGTGCGACAGGCCGTTGAGGGGCGCGGGCTCGTCGCGCGACCCGACGCGCAGCCACGCGCCGATCGCCACGGTGCGAAAGCCGGGCATCGCGGCAGTGGCCACGCGCAGCCCGTTGGGCAGCGTGGTGGTGCGGATCTCGGGGTCGGTAAGCAGCATGAGTGCCCGCGATTCTACGCCGCCCCCTGCCGACCCCGCGCGCGTTGCGGCCACCCGGCGAACCCCATCGGAAGCGGAACGGCGGGGGCCGCGCACGGCCGCCGCCGCTCGCGGCGATCGGCGAAGATCGACCGCGACGAACTTCCCGGGAGAGCGCCAATGAAGCTGCAGGACAGGACGATCGTGATCACCGGCGCGGCCAGCGGCATTGGCCGGGCTGCCGCGCTGCGCTTCGCGCGCGAGCGCCCACGCGGCTTCGTGCTCGCCGACCTGCCGGCCGCCGGCGCGGCGCTGCAGGCGCTCGCCGACGAGCTCTCGGCGGGCGCGAACGGCCTGCCGGCAGTGCCCGCGGTCGCGCTGGCCGCCGATGTCGGCGTCGAGGCCCAGGTCGCGGCGCTCGCGGCCGCCGCCGAGCAGCGCTTCGGTCGCGTCGACCTCTTCTTCTCGAACGCCGGCATCATCCGCGACGGGGACGAGAACGCGCCCGAGGCGCACTGGACGCTGAACTGGCAGGTGCACGTGATGGCGCATGTGTACGCGGCGCGCGCGGTGCTGCCCGGCATGAAGGCGCGCGGCGAGGGCTACCTGCTGAGCACCGCGTCGGCGGCCGGCCTGCTGACCTCGCTGCCGTCGGCCACCTACGCGGTCAGCAAGCATGCGGCGATCGCCTTCGCCGAATGGCTCGCGATCCAGCACGGCGGCGACGGCATCCGCGTGTCGGTGCTGTGCCCGCAGGCGGTCGACACGCCGATGATCGCCGGCCGCACGGGTTCGTCGGCGGCACGCAACGACGGGGTCATTTCCGCCGAGGCGCTCGCCGACGTGCTGGTGGAAGGCATCGACAGCGAGCGCTTCCTGATCCTGCCGCACCCGCAGGTGCTGACCTACTTCCAGCGCAAGGCGCAGGACTACGACCGCTGGCTCGACGGCATGCGCCGCTTCGCCGGCAAGCTCGGGCTCAGGCGCGGCTGAGCGGCAGCACGGGCCTCAGTGCCGGCGCGCCGGGATGCGCACCGGCATCGACATGAAGCCGTGCACGAAGTTCGACAGCACGCGCCGCGGCTGGCCGGTGACCTCGATGACCGGGAAGCGCTGCAGGATCTCCTCCCACAGGATCTTCAGCTGCAGCTCGGCCAGACGGTTGCCCACGCAACGATGGATGCCGAAGCCGAAGGACAGGTGCTGGCGCGGTCGCGCGCGGTCGATGATGAAGCGGTCGGGGTTCTCGATCGCCTCGGGGTCGCGATTGCCCGACAGGTACCACATCGCGACCTTGTCGCCCTTGCGGATCAGCTGCCCGCCGAGCTCGACATCGCGTGTCGCGGTGCGCCGCATGTGCGCGAGCGGCGTCTGCCAGCGGATGATCTCGGGCACCATCGAGGTGACCAGCGCCGGGTTGGCGCGCAGCTTCTCGTACTCGGCCGGGTTGCGGTTCAGCGCGAGCAGCCCGCCGGTGATCGAGTTGCGGGTGGTGTCGTTGCCGCCGACGATCAGCAGCAGGATGTTGCCGAGGAACTGGCGCTCGTCCATGTGCCGGGTAGCCGGCGAATGGGCGAGCATCGAGATCAGGTCGTTGGCCGGCGGGGCATTCACCCGTTCGTTCCACAGCCGCGTGAAGTAGGCCTGGCACTTGCCGAGCTCCTCGCGACGCTGATCCCACGAAGTGACCGCGCCGCGCGCCTTCGGGTGGCCCGTGGCCATCTCGGACCACCAGGTGAGCAGGCTGCGCTCCTCGAAGGGAAAGTCGAAGAGCGTCGCGAGCATCTGGGTGGTGAGCTCGATCGAGACCCGCTTCACCCAGTCGAATTCCTCGCCGATCGGCAGGCCGTCGAGGATCGCGGCCGCGCGGCTGCGGATCGTGCCCTCGAGCTTCGCGAGGTTGCCGGGGGCGACGATCGGGCTGACGGTGCGCCGTTGCTCGTCGTGCTGCGGCGGGTCCATCGCGATGAAGCTCGGCAGGCGCTCGTCGGGCAGCGGCTCGGCGAGCGTGATGCCACCCAGGCTGGAATCGGACGAGAAGGCCGCGTGGTTGACCTCGACCTCCATGATGTGCCGGTAGGTCGTGACCGACCAGTAGGGGCCGAAACGGCTGCGCGCGCAATAGTGCACCGGCGCCTGCTGGCGAAGGCGCTCGAAGTAGAGGCCGACGGTGTCGTCCTCGAAGATGTAGCCGCCGCTGACGTCGAGTTCGTCGAGCGGGATCGCCCAGATCTCGTCGCGACTGAGGCTGCGGTAGGCCGGGGGGCTGCTGATGTCCATGATCGGGCTCCGGGAGAGGGTACGGGCAGCCGCCCTCGGCCGTCGGTGGGCGGCGCCGTTCAGGCGCCGACGAAGTTCGGCGGCCGCTTCTCGACGAAGGCCCGGGCAGCCTCCGCGTGATCGGCGGTGCCCATGCAGCGAACCTGCAGCGTGGCCTCGGCATCGATCGAGGTGCGAAGGTCGGCGCGGCTGGCGAGGTTGATGTTCTGCTTGATGTTGCCCAGCGCCACCGACGGGCCGCGGGCGAGCGCCGCGACGAAGGCAGCCGACTGCTCCTGGAACAGCCCGGGCGGGAAGACCCGGTGCAGCAGACCGGCTTGCAGCGCCTCGTCGGCGGTCAGCAGCGGCGAGAACATCAGCAGTTCCTTGGCCCTGGCCGGACCCACCAGCTGGGTCAGGAACCAGCTCGCGCCATAGTCGCCCGACAGGCCCACCTTCGCGAAGGCCACGGTGAACTTCGCGGTGTCGATCGCGACGCGGAAGTCGCAGGCGAGCGCGAGCGCCAGGCCCGCACCGGCAGCCGGCCCGGGGATCAGCGCGATCGTGGGCTTGGGCATCTCGTGCAGCAGCCGCGAAGCCTCGGCCCGATCGCGCAGCCGCGCGGCCCGCATCTCGAAGGTCTGGCTGGCGTCGCGGCCCGCGGCCATCGACTTGACGTCGCCGCCGGCGCAGAAGGCTCCGCCCGCGCCGGTCAGCACGACCGCACGCACCGCGGGATCGAGCTGCGCACGGCGCAGCGCCTCGACCATGCGGTCCGACATCTCGAGGTTGAGCGCGTTGCGCGCCTCGGGGCGGTTCATCGTCAGCGTGAGCACGCCGTCGGTCAGGGTCTCGATCAGCACCTCGCTCATGGGAGCTCTCCTGGCCTCGCAGGGCCTGTGTTCAATGGATGTCGGCGAGGGTAGCACCGGCTCGCGCACCCGCCCTGGCGGCAGGCGGCAGTTCGGCACCGAAGACACCGGGCGCCGGCACGTGGGCCGCCTCGCGACCGATCTCGCCGAGGATCTCGTAGGAGCGCAGCCGCGCGTCGTGGTCGAAGATCGCGCCGCTCGCCATCAGCTCGTCGGCGCCGGTTTCCTCGATGAAGCGGGCCAGCTCGCGGCGCACGGTCTCGCGCGAGCCGACGAAGGAGCAGGTGAGCATCCGCATCACCTGCGCGCGCTCGACCGGCGTCCAGTAGGTGTCGATGTCGTCGATCGCCGGGGCGAGCTGTCCGCGGGCGTTGCGCATCATGTCCGTGAAGCGCTGCTGCAGGCTGGTGAACAGCCGCCGCGCCTGCGCGTCGGTGTCGGCGGCGATCACGTTGACGCCGACCATCGCCCACGGGCGGCGCAGCTGCGCCGACGGACGGAAGTGCTCGCGGTACACCTGCAGCGCCTCGTGCAGCGCATCGGGCGCGAAGTGCGACGCGAACGCGTAAGGCAGCCCGAGATGCGCCGCCACCTGCGCGCCGTACAGGCTCGAGCCGAGGATCCAGAGCGGCACATTGGTCCCGGCGCCCGGTACCGCACGCACCGCCTGCCCGGGTTCCACCGGCCCGAGAAAGGCCTGCAGCTCCATCACGTCCTCGGGGAAGCGCTCGGCGGAACGCCAGTCGCGGCGCATCGCGCGCATCGTGAGCTGATCGGTGCCCGGCGCACGGCCCAGGCCGAGATCGATGCGGCCCGGGTAGAGCGACTCGAGCGTGCCGAACTGCTCGGCGATCACCAGCGGCGCGTGATTGGGCAGCATGATGCCGCCGGCACCCACGCGGATGCTGCGCGTGCCGCCCGCCACGTGGCCGATCACGACCGCGGTGGCGGCACTGGCCACCCCGGTCATGTTGTGGTGCTCGGCCATCCAGTAGCGACGAAAGCCCCAGGTCTCGGCATGGCGGGCGAGATCGAGGGTGTTGCGCAGCGCGTCGGAGGGCGTGTCGCCACGGCGCACCGGGACGAGGTCGAGAACGGAAAGCGGGACCATGAGGGTTGTCGTTCGTGAACTCGGGGAGACGATTGTCGCCGGTATCGACGCATCGTGCCGGGACAGGCCCAGGCTACGTCCCGGAATGGGCTGCCAGCCAGGCGGCTTCCTCGCCCGGCTCGGGCATCACGTGACCGCCTTCCAGGATCCACGAGGCGGGCGTGGTCGAGGTTCGCATCGCGATCGCCTCGGCCGGCACGCCGGCGATCGCCGCCACCGCGGCGGTGCAGCGCGCCACGATCGCATCGGCAAGCGCCTGCTGCCGGCCGGCCCGCAGGCCGCCGTGCAGTTGCACCGCGGGTTCGCCGGCCACCGGCGTCCTGTGCAGGAACTGCACGTGGACGAAGGTGGGCGGCGCCTGCGTGACGCCGCAGTGGATCGCGGTGATCGCGCGCGCGATCGCGGCGCGCTGCAGGTCGTCGAGGGCATCGGGCGGGGTGGTGCAGCGGTACAGGGGCATCGTCGACTCCTTCGGTTTCGGGCTCAGGCCGCGCGGTCGGCGGCCACAACCATCACATCATCGTAGGGGGCGCCGGTGGCCGCGCTGAACATCCGCGCGATCTCGTCCATCAGGGCCACCCGGACCGGCTGTGGCGTGCCCGGCGGCACGCTGCCAAGCACCATCGAGGCCCGCGAAGGCTCGCCGGCCGTGAACCACAGCCCGGGCGCGATCTCGGTGAACTCGACGCGCAGCTCGCTCGCGGCAGGACCGAAGCGCTCGGCATAGAGACGGCGAAGGCCTTCCTCGACCGCGTGCCTGCCGGCCGGCGCGAGGCTTCCATTGACAAGACACTTGCAGACGATCACGGCTTCTCCGGGGCGCGGGCGTGACGGATGTCATGTCGGCGCGGTTGACACCAGGGCCCGCGGCAAGACACCCGGGCAACGGAAGGATCGCACAGCCGCGCGTGATGCATTTCCGCTTTCGGTCACTCGATCCCCACAGCGTGCGGCAAGGCACGAAGCCGTGTGCGCAAGTTCATGTCGGCGGACTTGACAAGCGCTCCCGAAAGAGCCGAAAAAACACGTCCAAATAACTGTTTTCAAAGTGATTTTTGTATTTGGCGCGAATCTTGCTACTGTGGCGGAGAAACGCTCCCGGAACGCCGCCATGCCCACCCGCCCTCTCCCGTCCGCCGACCGCAACCCCGCCGACCGCAACCCCGCCGAGCGCGCCCGCCGCGGCCGGTGGTCCGCCTTGCAGTCGCTGACGCGCCGCGTCGCCGTCGGCCTGCTCGCCCTGGCGGCGGCCGCCCTCGCCGCACCCGCCGCGGCCGGCCCCTTCAGCTACCTGCAGGGACTGGGGGTCGATGTCAGCACCTCGATGAACGCGATCGACCGCCCCTCGCGCTGGACGCCGAGCGCCGGGGGGGTCTGGTTCCAGGTGGAGGACTCCGTCGGGCTCAACGGTTTCGTCGGTCCGGGGGTCGGTGGTCAGCCTTATGATCTCGAGGCGCTCTACGTGCAGCGCACCGCCTCGCAGCTGATCGTCACCGGGGTGTCGGGCGCACCGATCGCCTGGAACCCGCCCGCCGGCACCTCGTCGGCGACCTGCACGCCGCCGGCCTGCCAGCCCTCCTTCGGCACGGGCGACTTCTTCCTCGGCGTGCGCCAGGGCGGCGCCTTCGCGCCGAAGGTCGGGGTGGAGATCGCGGGTCATCACTTCACGATGGATTCGCTGGGCTTCAGCAGCGGCTGGTCGAGCCCGCTGCGCGAGGGCGCGATCGTCGACGTGAGCGGCGTGGCGACGGTTCCCTTCCCGACGAACCCGGTCGGCTGGGAAATCGGCATGCCCGAACTTTCCGGCGTGGGCGCGCCCAGCCAGCTCGCCGCCGGCTACACCAGCGGCTTCAGTCTCGCCCGTCTGGCCACGATGTCCTACGAGACCATCGGCGAGCACACCGCCTACCAGGCCGTCATCCGGCTGGCCGACCTCGGCGCGCTGGACGGCTCGGGCGACCTCGTGGTCCACTGGGGCGAGGTCTGCGGCAACGATTTCCTGCAGGTCGACCTCCCGGGGAACGCGGTCGACGCCCCGCCGACGCTGTCGCTGCTCGGCCTGGCGGTCTTCGCGCTGGCCGGCGCGGCGGCGCGCCGGCGACGGCGCCGGGCAGTGGGTCGCACGGCCGTCTGAGCGGGCGCGGGCGCCTCCCGGCATCACGTCGG
>JBIIHU010000365.1:0-3307 GCA_044235405.1 Burkholderiaceae bacterium | reverse complement strand
CGATGGTCGAGCGGACGTCGGCGAGGATCTTCAGGCCTTCAGCGAGCCCGGGGCCCCGGAAGGAGGCCCCCGAGCTGCGGTTGGCCTTGTCGAAGGAGGCCTTGAAGATGAAGGGAATGCCGAGCGCACGGGTGATTTCGGCGAGACGCCCCGCGATCTCGATGACCAGCTCGCGCGACTCGATCACGCAGGGACCGGCGATCAGGAAGATTGGCCGATCGAGGCCGACCTCGAAGCCGGCGAGCCTCATGCGGCCTCCACGGCGCCGCGCGCCGATGCGCGCGCGAGCGCGGCCCGGACGAAGGCGATGAACAGCGGATGCCCGTCGCGCGGCGTCGAGGTGAATTCGGGGTGAAACTGCACGCCGACGAACCAGGGATGGGCGGAGCGCCCCGACTGGGGCAGCTCCGCGATCTCGGGCAGCGCCTCGGTGGGCGTGCGCGCGGAGATGCGCAGCCCTGCCGCCTCGAATCGCGGCACGTAGCGATCGTTGACCTCGTAGCGGTGGCGGTGGCGCTCGTTGACCGACTCGCCATAGATGGCCGCGGCCAGCGTGCCCGGCTGGACCGGGCAGCGCTGCGCGCCAAGGCGCATCGTGCCGCCGAGGTCGGAACTTTCGTCGCGGCGCTCGACCCGGCCTTCGCGGTCCATCCATTCGGTGATCAGGCCGACGACCGGGTGCGGGGTGGCGGGGTCGAACTCGGTGCTGTTGGCGCCGTCCAGCCCGCACACATGGCGCGCGAACTCGATGACCGCGAGCTGCATGCCCAGGCAGATGCCGAGGTAGGGCACCGCGTTCTCGCGGGCGCAGCGGATCGCGGCGATCTTGCCCTCGACACCGCGCTTGCCGAAGCCGCCGGGCACGAGGATGGCATCGAAGGCGGCAAGGCCCGCGGCGCCGTCGCGCTCGATCTGCTCGGAGTCGATGTACTCGATCTGGACCCGGCTTTCGGTGTGGATGCCGGCGTGGATCAGCGCTTCGGTGAGCGACTTGTAGGATTCGGTGAGGTCGACGTACTTGCCCACCATCGCGATGCGCACCGTGTGCTTCGGATGCTCGAGCCGGTGCACGAGGCGATCCCAGACGGCGAGATCGGCAGGCGGCGGCGACAGGCGCAGCACCTCGCAGAGCAGGTCGTCGACCCGCTGCTCGTGCAGCATGCGCGGGATCTTGTAGATGCTGTCGGCATCCCAGACCGAGATCACCGAATCGAGCGCGACGTTCGAGAACAGCGAGATCTTGGCGCGCTCGTCGTCGGGGATGCGACGGTCGGCGCGGCACAGCAGCAGGTCGGCCTGGATGCCGATCTCGCGCAGCTTCTGCACCGAGTGCTGGGTGGGCTTGGTCTTGAGCTCGCCGGCCGAGGGGATGAAGGGCACGAGCGTGAGATGCACGAAGCAGGCGTTGCCGCGCCCGAGCTTCAGGCTCATCTGCCGGGCGGCCTCGAGGAAGGGCAGCGATTCGATGTCGCCGACCGTGCCCCCGACCTCGACGATGGCCACCTGCGCCGCCTCGGGCGTGCCGACACCAGCGCCCCGTTCGATGAAGGCCTGGATCTCGTTGGTGATGTGCGGGATCACCTGCACCGTGCGCCCGAGGTACTCACCGCGCCGCTCCTTGCGGATGACCGAGTCGTAGATCTGGCCGGTGGTGAAGTTGTTGAAGCGCCGCATCTTCGCGGACACGAAGCGCTCGTAGTGACCGAGGTCGAGATCGGTCTCGGCGCCGTCTTCGGTGACGAAGACCTCGCCGTGCTGGAACGGGCTCATCGTGCCCGGGTCGACGTTGATGTAGGGATCGAGCTTGAGGAGCGTGACCCGGATGCCGCGCGACTCCAGCAGGGCCGCCATCGAGGCGGCCGCGATGCCCTTGCCGAGAGAGGACACGACACCGCCGGTGACGAAGACGAATTTGCTCATGGGAGAAGGGCTCGGCCGGTAAGCGGCGAGTATAGCGTCAAGGCGGTGCGGCCTCGGGCCGCGCATGGCCCCCGATCGGGCCCCGCCACGCTGGAGGCGCCGGCGCGATGCGCTTCAGGACCAGCGCAGCTCGGCGATCAGCTCCGCGCCGCCGGACTCGCCGGTGGCCAGCAGCACCCGCCCGCCGCAGCGCGCCGCGAGCCCGTGCATCGTCGCCAGGCCGGGCCCCTCGGCGAGCGGGCCGCCCGGCAGGCCGCGCCCGTCGTCGCTGACCTGCAGCACCAGCATCGGCCCGTCGCGGCGGGCGGAGACCACGACCATCGCCGCGTTCGCGTGGCAGACCGCGTTGTCCAGAGCTTCGGCAACGATGCGCAACGCAGCTTCCTCGGTGGCCGGATCGGCCAGCCCGAAGGCTGCGTCGCCGGAAGGCTCGAGGAGCAGCTCGAAACGCATCGAGGGCACCCGCAGGCGCCAGTCCTCGAGCAGCGCGCGCAGCGCCGCGGGCAGACCACCGCTGCCCAGCGGCTCGGGGCGGATGCGTGCAAGCGAGCTGCCGAGTGCGGCCAGCAGGCCGTCGGTGGCGCCCGTCATCAGCGCGGCGAGCTGCGCGAGCGAAGGTTCGCGCCCGGCGAGGCGTCGCTCGAAGGTCGCGGCCAGGCTGCGCAATGCCGCCGCGTGGCCGGCAAGGGCATCGCCGAGTTCGCGCGCGAGCGCCTCGCGCGCCTGCTGAGCCTCGCGCTCGAAGCGCAGCGCGACGTCACGGGCGAGATCGCGCTGCGCTTCGAGCACGAGCTGGCCGCGCAGCGCCTCGTCGCGCTCGGCCTCGATGCGCTCGAGGCGCCGGCGCAGATCGTCGTCACCGGAGCACGGCGCGGGCGGGTTGGGTGGCTGTGCAGCGGACGTCATCCGGGCATTCTACCGAGCGGTGTTCGCCGCGGCGCAGCATCACGCGGGCTATACTCCTGGCTGCAACACAGTGGCGCCGCGGCGGCGCCGCGCCATCGACCGACGGCGTCGCTGCGGCGCCCTGCGAGGCAATTCATGAGCAAGCTCTTCCCGAGCGCCGCGGCGGCGCTCGACGGCGTGGTCCGCGACGGCCAGACCATCGCGGTCGGCGGCTTCGGCCTGTGCGGCATCCCGGAGGCGCTCATCGCGGCCCTGCGCGATGCCGGCGTGCGCGACCTGACCTGCATCTCGAACAACGCCGGTGTCGACGGCTTCGGCCTGGGCATGCTGCTGGCCACCCGGCAGGTGCGCAAGATGATCGCGTCGTACGTGGGCGAGAACAAGGAATTCGAGCGCCAGTATCTGGCCGGCGAACTCGAACTCGAATTCACCCCGCAGGGCACGCTCGCAGAGAAGCTGCGCGCGGGCGGCGCCGGTATCC
>JBIIHU010000364.1:0-3318 GCA_044235405.1 Burkholderiaceae bacterium | reverse complement strand
GAACAGGCCCGAGAACAGGTAGGACAGCGACGGATGGTTGTGCCAGTAGGCGATCATGCTGGCGAGCAGATCGGGGCGGCGCAGGAAGGGGGAGTCGGCCGGTGTGGCGCCGCCGAGCACGAAGTGATTGCCGCCACCGGTGCCGACATGACGACCGTCGAGCATGAACTTCTCGGTCGACAGGCGGGTCTGGTGCGCCGCGTCGTAGAGAAAACCGGTCTGCTCGACGAGCTCGCGCCAGCTCGACGCCGGTTGCACGTTGACCTCGATCACGCCCGGGTCGGGGGTGACCCGCAGGCTCGCGAGGCGCGGGTCGCGCGGCGGCTCGTAACCCTCGAGCACGACCGGCACGCCCAGGGCGGCGGCGGTGGCCTCGACCGCTGCGACCAGCTCGAGATAGGCCTCGGTCTCGGCGACCGGCGGCATGAAGATGTAGAGGCGTCCCTCGCGAGGCTGGGCACACATCGCGGTGCGCACCAGGCCGTCGGGGTGCCAGCCACGGACCCCGGGTACGCTGCCCGACGGGTCCTGCGCCCGCGGCGGGTCGTCGGCGCGCTGCATCCGCTCGCGGACCACCCGCTGGGGCGGCAGCGGTGACAGCGCCCGAAAGCCGTCAGGCGGCGGCGCCGGGTCGCGATCGGCGAGACTCTGCCAGGGCTGCGAATCCAGGGGCAAGCGGTACCCGATGGGAGAATCGCCGGGCAGCAGGTAGCAGCGCTCGGCGCGCAGAAACCACGAGCCGGTGCGCCAGCGCGCGCCGCCGCGCGCCGCGCCCGATGCCACGGCCTCGAGGGGCAGCACGCTGCCCACGGGCGCCGCCAGCCCCGTCTCGAAGACCCGGCGCAGCCGCTCGCGCTCCAGCGGATCGTCGAGGCGGGCATCGAAGGGATCGACATTGACCGGCAGGCGTCGTTCGCGCCACAGGTAGTACCAGGCGTCCTCGTACGCGTCGAAGACGTGCGCCGGTTCGATGGCAAGCCGCCCGGCGAGTTCGCGCAGAAAGCGGGCGGCGAGCGCCGCATCGGCGCCATGCGAGTCGCGCTCGTCGGCGAGCAGCGCCGGATCGGACCAGATCGGCTCGCCGTCGCGCCGCCAGAACAGGTTGAGGGACCAGCGAGGCAACTGCTCGCCGGGATACCACTTGCCCTGACCAAAGTGCGCGAGCCCCTGGGGGGCGTAGCGGTCGCGCAGGCGCCAGAAGAGGTCGCCCGCCAGCCCGCGCTTGGTGGGGCCGAGCGCATCGCCGTTCCATTCGGCGCCGTCGCGGTCGTCGATCGACACGAAGGTCGGCTCGCCGCCCTGCGTGAGGCGAACGTCACCGGCGCGCAGGGCCTCGTCGATGCGCAGGCCCAGCGCCTCGATGTCGGCCCACTGATCCTCGGTGTAGGGCAACGTGACCCGCGGCGCTTCCCAGATGCGATCGACCCGCATCGCGTGGGAAAACTCGCACTCGGCGGCCTCGACCATGCCGGAGACCGGGGCTGCCGAGGAAGGCTCGGGCGAGCAGGCGAGCGGGATATGACCCTCGCCGGCGAGCAGCCCGGAGGTGGGATCGAGCCCGATCCAGCCCGCGCCGGGCAGGTAGACCTCGCACCAGGCGTGCAGGTCGGTGAAATCGGCCTCGGCGCCGACCGGGCCGTCGAGTGCCTTGACGTCGGGCCGCAGCTGGATCAGGTAACCCGAGACGAAACGCGCGGCGAGCCCGCGATGGCGCAGCAACTGCACCAGCAGCCATGCGGAGTCGCGGCACGAGCCCGAACCGAGCTCGAGCGTTCGCTCGGGGCTCTGCACGCCGGGCTCGAGACGGATCAGGTAGGCGATCTCGCGCTGCAGGCGCTGGTTGATGGCCACCAGAAAGTCGATGGTGCGCACCGGCTCCGAGGGCAGGCTCGCGAGCAGGCTCGCGAAGCGCTCGCCCGCGGCCTCGCGCGCCAGGAAGGGCGCGAGTTCGACGTGCTGCTCGGCGGTGTAAACGAAGGGGTGGTGCTCGGCCTGGGGTTCGAGGAAGAAGTCGAAGGGGTTGAACACCGACATCTCGGCGACCAGGTCGATCTCGATACGAAGTTCCCGGGTGCGTTCGGGAAAGACCAGGCGTGCCTGGTAATTGGATTGCGGATCCTGTTGCCAGTTGATGAAGTGCTCAGCCGGATCGACCTTCAGCGAATAGGCGAGGATGCGCGTGCGGGCATGCGGGCAGGGGCGCAGCCGAACCACCTGCGGGCCGAGCGCCACCGGCCGGTCGTAGCGGTAATGGGTGACATGATTGAGGGCGACATGGATCGACACGACCGTTACTCCCGGGTGGACGCGGTGCCAGGAACCAAGCAAGCGACATGCCCGCGCGACGCGCCGGTTGTGCCGACGATGACATCGATGAGGCGAGCCGCGGCGACCATCCCGAGCGTGGCGGTGACGGTGACGATCGAGCCATAGCCGGCGCAGGCGAGCGGCGAGCCGGCGCCGGCGTCCGCGCCCGCGTGCACCTTGCCGAACGATCGCGACATCGGCTGCTGACGCGAATGAACGGCGCTCACGCCGAAGCGCCGCCCGGCCTCCCGTGGAAAGCCATGGTCTCGGCGCAAGCGCGCACGCACGCCGGCCAGCAGGGCGTCGCCGCGCACCAGGGCGAGATCGTCGAGCGCGAGCGCCAGCGGATCGGTGCGGGCACCGGCTGCACCACAGACGACCAGCGGCTGCCCGCGTGCGACGCACAGCGCGATCAGCGCCGCCTTCGCGCGCGGCGCGTCGATCGCATCGAGCACCGCGCAGCCCGCGGGCAGCAGTTCGTTCACGTTGAGCGGGTCGATGAAATCGTCGACCGCATCGATGCGGCAGTCGGGCGCGATGTCGAGCAGCCGGGCGCGCATCGCCTCGACCTTGGCCGCGCCCAGCGTGGAGCCGAGCGCATGAACCTGACGGTTCAGGTTCGACTCGGCGACATGATCGAGGTCGACCAGGGTGATCGCGCCCACGCCCGAGCGAACCAGCGCCTCGGCAGCCCACGAGCCGACGCCGCCGACGCCGACGACGCAGACATGCGCCGCCTGCAGGCGCGCGAGCCCGGTCTCGCCGAACAGGCGCGCGACGCTGGCGAAGGCGCGCACGGGACGACCCGACGTGCTCGCCTCAGGGCAGCAGGACGGTCGACCCGGTGGTGCGACGCGACTCGAGATCCTCGTGGGCCCGCACGGCATCGGCCAGCGGGTAGCGCTGGTCGATCGGGATGCGCACCTTGCCGCTGGACACCATGCGGAAGAGGTCGGCCGACATCTCCTCGAGGTTGTCACGCCGCGCCGTGTGCGCCATCAGCGAGGGTCG
>JBIIHU010000116.1:0-10896 GCA_044235405.1 Burkholderiaceae bacterium | reverse complement strand
CCTCGCGTCACCGGCTGCCGGTAGGCGATGATCGCAAGTGTCTCGAGGACTGCGCGCGAATAGCGCGGCGCCTTTTCCGGGTTCAGGCGGGCAAGGTGTGGCGCGAGTTCGGGAATGCTCTGGAAACGCCATCCACCGGCCAGTCTCACCAGCCGCACACCGCGACCGGACCATTGCTGCTCGAGTTCGCCGAGCAGCGCCTCGACCTCGCGACCGTCCAGCGCATCCTCGAACAGGCGGCGAAGGTCGGCGATGGACAGCGGTCGCCCGGCTGTGAGCAACGCCGCTTCAATGACAATGATGGGGAGGGCGGTGTCCATCCGTGCGCGGGAAATCGCACCGACTACAAACAGTGGGCAGGGATCCGAGCGACCGGCAACCTGCCGCCGGATCACGAGACACCCGGCGAGGCCATCCTACCCATCAGGGCGAAGCAGCCTGCCAACCAACGGGTCGGCGCACAGGGCTCGGACCATCGCGAAGACGCCGCCGGCAACTGCCGCGGCATCATCGGGTCCGGAAATACTGATTGGGTTGCGGGGGCAGGATTTGAACCTGCGACCTTCGGGTTATGAGCCCGACGAGCTGCCAGACTGCTCCACCCCGCGTCCGGAAGAGTCGAAATATAACCGAGTTCGCACGCACCGCGCAAGTTGCACGTGCTGCTTAGGCCTCCCGAAGCGGCTGCGTTACACTCGACGCCGATCCAAGGGGACGGTACGGGATGCGTTTTTGCTCAGCTTGCGGCAACACGGTCGCGCAATCGGTTCCGGCCGGAGACAATCGGCCGCGCTACTGCTGCGCCGCGTGCGGAACCATCCACTACCAGAATCCGCGCATGGTGCTCGGCACGGTCCCGGTGTGGAACGACAAGGTGCTGCTCTGCCGTCGGGCGATCGAACCCCGCTACGGATTCTGGACCCTGCCCGCGGGCTTCATGGAAAACGGCGAGAGCACCGGCGAGGGAGCCCATCGCGAGACCATCGAGGAAGCGGGGGCCCGGATCGAGATGGGCGAGCCCTTCTCGATCCTCGACGTCCCGCATGTCGAGCAGGTGCACATGTTCTTTCTCGCGCGGGTGCTCGACGATCGCTTCGACCCCGGCCCGGAGAGCCTCGAGGCCAAGCTCTTCGCCGAGGACGAGATCCCCTGGGACCAGATCGCCTTCGCGACCGTCACCCGGACGCTGCGCTGGTTCTTCGAGGATCGGCGCGTCGGACGATGGTCGCTCCACACCGAGACCCTGCGCTACGACCGCCGCCCTCGCGGCTGATCCCGGGCAAGGTCGGTACCGCGAACTGCGCTACCCGGCGCCCCATCGGCAGCATCGATGTCGCTGACCTGGATCGAACCGACGGATCCGCTGCCGCCGCCCGACGATGCGCCGGGTGACGAGCCGCTGGCTGCGGGTCGGGACCTCGGGCCACGCCGACTCCTCGAGGCCTACCGCCAGGGAATCTTCCCGTGGTTCGGACCCGGCCAACCGGTCCTTTGGTGGTCGCCCGACCCGCGGATGATCCTGCCGCTCGATGCGTTTCGCACGACTCGCTCGCTCGCCAAGGTGATGCGCCGCGCCCGGCGAACCGGCTTGTGGGAACTGCGCCTGGACAGCGCCTTCGACCAGACCATGCTGGCCTGCTCGGCCGCGCGCGCGGGCCAGCCTGGCACCTGGATCACGCCAGCGATGCGCGCCGCCTACGGTGCGCTGCACCGGATGGGGATGGCGCACAGCGTCGAGACCTGGTCGGGCGACCGTCTCGTGGGCGGCCTCTACGGCGTGAGCATCGGCCGGATGTTCTTCGGAGAGTCGATGTTCGCTCGCGAAAGCGATGCCTCCAAGGTGGCCCTCGCAGGCCTCGTCGCGATGCTGCGGCAGTGCGATTTCCGCGTGATAGACTGCCAGCAGAACACGCGTCACCTCGCCTCCCTGGGTGCTCACGAGATCGACCGGCGGTCGTTTCTGCGCCAGATGCGAGCGCTGGTGTCCATGCCTGCCCCGGACTGGTCCCGGCTTCGAATCGAAGTCCCCGACGCATGACGCATCCCACCGAACTGCCCTTCGCCGCGCTGCAGTTCTACGCCACGGCGCCCTACCCCTGCAGCTACCTCGCCGACCGGCAGGCGCGCAGCCAGGTCGCCACACCAAATCACCTGATCAATGCCGATGTTTACGGCGGTCTGGTGCGCGCCGGATTTCGGCGCAGCGGTGTCTTCACCTATCGCCCCCACTGCGATGGCTGCCGGGCCTGCGTGCCGGTGCGCGTCCCGGTCGCCGACTTCATCGCCTCGCGCTCGCAGCGGCGGGCACAGCAGCGACATGCCGGCCTGCGCACACTTGTCGCGCGGCTGGGCTTCTCGACCGAACACTACGACCTCTATCTGCGCTACCAGGCGTCGCGCCACACCGGCGGCGGCATGGACCAGGACAGCCGCGAGCAGTACGCGCAGTTCCTGCTGCAGAGCAAGGTGAACACCCGCCTGGTCGAATTCCGGGAAGCCGACGGCAGGCTGCGCATGGTCTCGATCATCGACATCCTCGACGACGGGCTGTCGTCGGTCTACACCTTCTTCGACCCGGATGTCCCGGGCGCGAGCTTCGGCACCTTCAACATCGTCTGGCAGATCGGCCAGGCTCGCAGTCTCGGCCTGGGCTTCCTCTATCTCGGCTACTGGATCGCGCAAAGTCCCAAGATGGCCTACAAGGCAGCTTATCGCCCGCTCGAGTACCTCGTCGGCGGCACCTGGACCCGCGACGCGCCGGCGGGCGCACGATGAATCCCTACCCGATCGCCAGACGGCTGCTGTTCGCCCTCGATGCCGAGCGAGCCCACGAACTCGTGCTGCGCGAACTCGACCGCAGCCTGCGCTGCGGCCTGCTGCCGCTGCTGACCGGATCACGGGTCGACGATCCCTGCGCCCTGATGGGACTGCACCTGGCCAACCGGGTGGGGCTGGCCGCCGGACTCGACAAGAACGCCGACCATCTCCAGGCGTTGGCCGCGCTGGGCTTCGGCTTTCTCGAGGTGGGCACCGTCACGCCGCGCCCCCAGACCGGCAACCCGCGTCCGCGCATCTTCCGCCTGCCGCAGCGTGAGGCCCTCATCAACCGGCTCGGGTTCAACAACGAGGGGCTCGACCACTTCGTGCGAAACCTGTCGGCCCGACCGCTGCCGATACCGGTCGGCGCCAACATCGGCAAGAACGCGAGCACGCCGATCGCTCAGGCCCTCGACGACTACCGCTGCTGCCTCGAGGGCGTCTATCCGGTCGTCGCCTATGTCACCGTCAACATTTCCTCGCCCAATACCCGGCAGCTGCGCGAACTCCAGGGGGGAGACGAACTCGTTCGAATGCTCGGCGGGCTGGCCGAGGCGCGGGAGCGCCTGACCGCCGAGTACCGGCGCCGTGTCCCGATGGTGCTCAAGATCGCCCCCGACCTCGACGAGGAGCAGGTCGGCGCGATCGCGCAGGCCCTGCTGCAGCACGGCTTCGACGGCGTCATCGCCACGAACACGACGGTCGCCCGCGACGCCGTCGCCGGCCTTCCGCATGCCGATGAAACCGGCGGACTCTCGGGGGCGCCGGTCTTCGCCCCATCCAACCGCGTGATCTCGCTGCTGCGCGAGCGCCTGCCGCCGGCCTTCCCGATCATCGGCGTCGGAGGCATCATGTCCGGCGAGGACGCCGCCGCCAAGATCGCCGCCGGCGCGAACGTCGTGCAGCTCTACACCGGGCTCATCTATCGCGGACCCGCGCTGGTCCGGGAATGCGCGCGTGCGCTCGCCGCACCGCCCTCCAGCCGCTAGCAGGGAGCATGCAGCGGCGTACCATCGCCGCTCGTGCACGGTTTTCGTCAAGGCCCCGCAAGCCCATGCCGCTGAGCTCAGCCGAACAGTCACTCGTCGCCAGGGTCGCCACGCTTGTGCGCGACGTGGTGTCGCCCAGCGCAGCCCGGTGGGAGCGCGAGCGCCGAATCCGCCATGAGGGTCTGGAGGCGGCCGTCGAGCTCGGCCTGACGCGCCTGCAGGTTCCCGTCGAGCAGGGTGGCCTCGGCATGTCCTTCGCCTGCAAGGCGCAGGTAGCCGAGGTGCTCGGGGGTGGCGACTTCGGCTTCACGATGTCGCTGATCAACACCCAGAACGTCGCGGCCAAGCTCGCGCGCGAAACGCCACCCGAGCTCGCCGCCAGGTACCTTCCCGATCTCGTGGCCGGGCGTCGTTTGGGCTGCACGGCGCTGACCGAGCCTGGCGCGGGCTCCGATTTCGCCTCGATCGTGACCACCGCCACGCGTACCGCCGACGGCTGGCGACTCGATGGCGCCAAGGCCTGGATCACCAATGCGGCCGAGGCCGACGTCCTGATCGTCTACGCGCAGACCGCGCCGGGCAGTGGTGGCCGCGGCATCGCCGGCTTTCTGGTCGACGGGCGCCGCCCCGGCTTCGTGCGCGAGCCCGCCTTCGCGCTCGGCGGCCAGCACACCATCGGCACCGGTGGCTTCCGTCTGGAGGGCTACATCGCCCGCGACGACGAACTCCTGCACCCCCCCGGCCAGGCCTTCAAGGCGGCGCTGGTCTCGATCAATGGCGCGCGCACCTACATCGCCGCGATGTGCTGCGGCATGGTCGCCAGCGCCCTCGACGTGGTCGCCGCCTACGGCGAGCGTCGCAGCGCATTCGGTCGTGTGCTCGCCGAGCATCAGGGGTGGCGCTGGCGCCTGGCCGAAGCCTCGTCCGAACTGGCTGCCTGCCGGCTGATGGTCGCGCAGGCCGCCTCCCTGATCGACGCCGGACTCGATGCGCAACTCGCCTCCGCGCAGAGCAAGCTGCTGGCCACCCGGATGGCCGAACGGCAGCTGCCGGCACTCGCCCAGGCGATGGGTGCCGAGGGGCTTCGCGAACATCATCCTTTCGCCAGGCACCTGATCGGCGCTCGCGTGGCGGGCTTCGTCGATGGCTCGAACGAGATGCTGCTCGAGCGCATCGCGGCCGTGATGCGCAGCTGAAACGCTCGCGCCGCATGGCGTTCCGGGGCGCAAGACGCCCCCAGAGATTCATCCGACCTCCCGCATGGAGACAGCATGGCCCTGCAGCCCCTGGAAACCCTCCTCTACAACGTCGAAGACGGGATCGCCACGATCACGCTGAACCGGCCCGAGAAACTCAACGCGTTCACGACCCGGATGCGCGACGAGATGGTGGCGGTCTTCGACGAGACCGACGCCGACGACGCGGTTCGCGCGGTGATCATCACCGGCGCCGGCCGGGCCTTCTGCGCAGGCGCCGATCTGTCGGCCGGCGGCAAGACCTTCGACTACGGCTCGCGTGGCGACAGCGCCCGCGAGGAGCACCGGGTCGGCGACATCTATCGCGACGGCGGCGGCATCACGACGCTGCGCATCTTCCGCAGCCTCAAGCCGGTGATCGGCGCGATCAACGGTCCGGCCGTGGGCATCGGCGTCACGATGCAGCTGCCGATGGACATCCGCCTGGCCTCCACCGACGCACGCTTCGGCTTCGTGTTCGCACGCCGCGGCATCGTGCCGGAAGCCGCGTCGACCTGGTTCCTGTCGCGCGTCGTCGGCATGCAGACCGCGCTCGAATGGTGCTACACCGGCCGCGTCTTCAACGCCCAGGAGGCGCACGAGCGCGGGCTGGTGCGATCGCTGCACGCCCCCGCCGACCTTCTTCCGGCGGCGCGGGCTCTCGCGCGCGAGATCGCGGACAACACCGCGCCGGTATCGGTCGCGCTGACCCGGCAGATGCTCTGGCGGATGGCGGGCGAAGATCATCCGATGAAGGCCCACCGTATCGACAGCCGCGCGGTGCAGGCGCGTGGCCAGTCAGCCGATGCCCGCGAGGGCGTGAGTTCCTTCCTCGAGAAGCGTCAGCCTGTCTATCCGAACCGGGTCTCGACCGACATGCCCGCCTTCTTCCCCTGGTGGGAGGAGCCGCCCTTCGAGTGACGCGGCCCGCGGCTCAGGCGCTGCGGTCGAGCGCTCGAAGCGCCCGACCGAGCGCAACCGGCTGACCATGCGGCGTGAGCTCGCTGGCGGTCCGCCAGGCCTGGCGCAATGCGCCGAGCGCAAGCGCCGGCGCGAGCCCTCGCTCGACCACCAGACGCTCGAGCGCCTCGAGCCAGTGGTGGTAGTAGCGATCGCCGAGATCGGGATCGCCCGCCTCGCGGGCGCGCGCGATCGAGGCCGACAGCGCCTGCGCCCACTGCGCCCACGTGAACAGGCCGCGCTGGTGCAGTACGACCACCAGCGCGAAGGCCTGGGCTTCCCAGGGCTCACGAAACACCGGCGCCTCGCCGTCGCAGGGCAGGCTCATGCAGCCACGTCCGCGCCGACGGATTCGGCACGCGCCAGGTAGGACTCCCAGCAGTCGACCCGCACGCTGGCCGCGGTGGTGTCCGGCCCCCAGAGTTCGGCACCGCTGAAGGCCACCGTGTAAAGCCGTTGAGGGTGCTCGCCGTCGCCGCGCGCGTTGGTATCCGGAAAGACATGCGCTTCGTGCACCGCAATCACCTTGCCCAGTTTTCCGCGCACGTAGCGCGGCAGCCGCACATGGCCGAGGGGATGCATGTTCAGCGCGCGCACGGCGTCGCCGACCGCAAAACGCGGCGCTTGCGTCACGTTGCGCTCGGTGGGCCCGCCGCGGGCAAGCACCGCAGCGACCGCGCCGGCCGGCACGGCCTTCACACCGGGGCTTGGCGGCCGCAGTGCTCGTCGGGCCGCGATCTCGTCGGCACCGACGAGACCCCGATCGACCAGCAGACGCTCCAGCGCGAGCGCCCAGATCTCATAGTAGCTGCTCGCCAGGTAGCGGGCCGGCGGAAGCGACTCGCGAGCCGAACGCGCCATGTCGATGTTCCATCGCCCGAGGAAACCCGCGGCGAGCGTGATCGCGAAGGCACGCTTCTCCCAGGCCGCATGGAAGACCGCTTCGTCGGGCTCGGGCACGACCGGTCCGAAACCCATCGCACCGCCGAGATCATGCGGCCCGTTCATCGGGCGATTCCTTCGGGGCTCAGGGCCAGCCCCGTGCCGATCATCGCATCGCGTGTCACCAGCCTCGCGAGCTCCGCTTCCGACAGCCCGTCGGTGCCGGGCGGTCGCATCGGCACGACGAGGTAGCGCAGCTCGGCGGTCGAGTCCCACACCCGAATCTCGACCGACTCGGGCAAATGCAGGCCGAAATCCGCGAGCACGCCGCGCGGATCGATGACGGCGCGCGACCGATAGGGCGCCGACTTGTACCAGACCGGGGGCAGACCCAGCACGGGCCACGGGTAGCAGGAGCACAGCGTGCAGACCACCAGGTTGTGCACCTGCGGCGTGTTCTCGAGCGCCACCAGATGCTCGCCCTGGCGCCCGACGAAACCGAAGCCGCCCTCCTCGCCCACCGCCGCGCTCGCATCGCGCAGCAGCCACTCGCGATAGGCCGGATCGCGCCACGCCCGCGCGATGACGCGCGCGCCATTGTGCGGGCCGACACGGTGCTCGTAGGTCTCGATGATCTCGTCGAGCGCCGCCGGATCGACGTAGCCCTTCTCGATCAGCAGGGTTTCGAGTGCCCGCACGCGGATCTCCATCTCGGAGAGCGCGGCGGGATGCGGATGAGCGGTGTCGGCGGCCATGCGTATGATTCTGCACCAGGTCGCCGTCGACCGCGCGTACCTCCCTGCCCACGCCGATGCCCGATCTGCTGCTCTGCACCCTGAACACCAGCCATGCGCACGCCTCGATGGGCCTGCGTTGCCTGCGGGCCAACCTCGGCGCGCTGCGCGAGCGCAGCGCGATCGTCGAATTCGTCGTCGGCGCGAACCCCGAGGACATGGCCGAGCGACTGCTCGCGCTCGAACCGCGCGTCATCGGCTTCGGCGTCTACATCTGGAACGTCGAGGCGACCACCCGCCTCGTCGCCCTGCTGCGCCGGCTCGCCCCGACGCTTCGTATCGTGCTTGGCGGCCCGGAAGTCAGTCACGAGATCGACGATCAGCCGATCTGCCGCCTCGCCGACCACATCGTCACCGGCCAGGGCGAGCTCGCGTTCGCAAGGCTGGCTGCGCAACTGCTCGACGGTCCGAGACCGTTGATGCGGATCATCGACGGCGGCAGCCCGCGGCCAGCCGAGCTCGAACTGCCCGATGCCGAGTACGACGCGCGCGACCTGCGCGAGCGCCACCTTCACATCGAGGCCTCGCGCGGCTGCCCGTTTCGCTGCGAGTTCTGCCTTTCGGCGCTCGACGAGACCGCGCGCGCCTTCGAACCCGAGCGGGTGCTGGCCTCCCTCGCGCGGCTGCACGCGCGCGGGGCGCGACGCTTCCGCTTCGTCGATCGCACCTTCAACCTGAAGATACCGATCGCCACGGCAATCCTCGACTTCTTTCTCGAGCGCCTGCGCACCGCGCCGCACGACCCGGTGTTCGCGCACTTCGAGCTCGTCCCCGATCGCCTGCCCGCCGCGCTGCGCGAGCGCATCGCCGCCTTTCCCCCCGGCAGTCTGCAGTTCGAGGTCGGCATCCAGACCTGGAACGAGACCGTCCAGGCGCGCATCGGCCGCCGACAGGACAACGCGCTCGCACAGGCCAACCTGCAATGGCTGCGCAGCGCCACCGCGGCGCACCTGCATGTCGACCTGATCGCCGGGCTGCCCGGCGAAGACCTCGCGAGTTTCAGCGCGGGTTTCGACCGCCTGGTCGGGCTGCAGCCCCACGAGATCCAGGTCGGCATCCTCAAACGGCTTCGCGGCGCGCCGATCGCCCGGCACACCGAGGACTGGGGGTTGCGATTCAACCCGTCGCCACCGTACAACGTGCTCGCCACCGCCGACATTCCCTTCTCGCAGATGCAGCGGATCGCGCGCTTCGCCCGCTATTGGGACCGCATCGCCAACGCCGGCCGTCATCGACGGGCGCTCGCGTACATCCTTGCCGACAGCCCCTTCGCATCCTTCATGGCGCTCACCGACTGGCTGTACCATCGCCTGGACGCCACGCATCGCATCAGCGCCGAACGCCTGTCCGAGCTGCTGCTCGAGTGGCTCGTCGAGCACCAGCGCCCGACGGGGGTCTCGGCGCAGGCGCTCGAGGAGGCCGTCGCCCTCGACTACACCGACAGCGGCGCGCGCGGAAAGCCCGCCTTTCTCGCGCGCGGCCTCGGATCCGGCGGGCCACAGGCCCGCAAGCTCGCAACGCCCCCACGCCAGCACAGGCATCTCGCATGACCCTCGCCGTACTCGATGCGCCCGCAACCGCCGCGGCCCTCCCCTACCCGGATCTCGCGCTCGCGCTCGAAGCCATGCTGGCCCGCCGGCGGGCCGGCGCGACCGCCGCTCCGGAACGGCTCGCGGTCCCGCTGACCGGCGGCATCCTGCTCGCGATGCCGGCCTGCGACGGCGAGTTCGCAAGCACCAAGCTCGTCACCGTCCATGCCGGCAATCCGGCTCGCGGGCTGCCCAGCCTGCTCGGCGAGGTCATCCTGATGCGGGCCGACACCGGCGAGCGGCTCCTGATGCTCGACGGTCCGACCCTGACTGCGCGCCGCACCGCCGCGCTCTCGGCCCTGGCGGCGATGCGCCTGGGCGCCATGGTGGGTGCAGAGCTCCTGATCGTGGGCGCCGGCGTGCAGGCACGCTCGCACCTGGAGGCCTTCAGCGAGCTGCTGGGGGTCGAGCGAGTGAGGATTTCCTCGCGCGATCCCGCCCACGCCGCGATGCTCGTCGACGAAGCTCGCGCACGCGGTCTGCGGGCCGACGTGGCGCCGGACCTCGCGGCCGCGGTTGCCGCCTGCCCGATCATCGTCACCGCAACGACCGCGACATCCCCCGTCATCGCCGACAGCGTGCGCGCCGATGCCTTCGTCGCGGCGGTCGGCGCCTATCGGCCCGAGATGTGCGAACTCCCCGCATCGCTGGTGCGGCGCGCGCGGGTCGTCGTCGACGACCCCGCCGGCGCGCGCCACGAAGCCGGCGACCTTCTGCAGGCAGGCCTCGCGCCCGAGGATGCCGAAGCGCTCGAGGACGTGCTCGCGCAGCCGCCCGTGCCACGCGACGAACGACCGATCGTCTTCAAGAGCGTCGGCCAGGCGCTCTGGGACCTCGCAGCGGCACGCCTCGCCCTGCAAACCCGCACGGGCAACCTGTCATGAGCCGACCGGTCGGGTCCCTGCCCTTCTTCGACGTGGCCGTGATCGGCGCGGGAATCGTCGGCTGCGCATCCGCATGGCGTCTCGCCGAACGCGGACTGCGCGTCGCGCTGATCGAGCGCGAGAGCGCACCGGCCACCGGATCGACCGGGCGCAGCGCGGCCGGCATCCGCCTGCAGTTCTCCGACGCTACCAATATCCTGCTTTCGGCGCACAGCCTGCGCGAGTATCGCGACATGGCCGAGGCCGCCTACCGTCCGATCGGTTACCTGTTCTACGTGCCACAGGCCGAGTGGGCGGCCCACCGCGCCGCGGTCGACCTGCAGCGATCGCTCGGGGCACCAGTCCAGATCCTCGAACCCGACCAGGCTGTTCACGTGGTACCGGCCAGCACGCGGGGCATTGCCGGTGCCACCTGGTGCGCCCAGGACGGCGTCGTCGACCCTCACGGCATCTGCCTCGCCTACGCCGCGCGCGCCCGCGACGCTGGTGCGCGGATCGTGCTGCGCGCCGGTGTCGAAGCGATCGACGAGACGCCACAAGGCTGGACGCTGCGCGCCGGTGGCGAGCTGCTGCATGCCGGGATGATCGTCAACGCGGCCGGCGCCTGGGCCGGCCGGGTCGGCGCGCTGGCAGGCCTGGACGTGCCGGTCGATGCCGCGCGGCGCGTCGTGTTCGCAAGCGCGCCGCTGCCGGCGAGCCTGGCGCGAGCCCATCCGTACCCGCTCACCGTGGATGTCGGCAGCGGT
>JBIIHU010000363.1:0-3344 GCA_044235405.1 Burkholderiaceae bacterium | reverse complement strand
CGCACGTTCAGCGTGACGCCGTCATCCGCGAATCGCGCCGCGGCCACCGTGGCGTAGCCGTCGAGGAAGTGCACCGGCGTGCGGCCAGCATGCTGCACGCCGGGACCGTTGCGCAGCAGGGTGCCGCGCAGCCCGGGGGGCAGCGAGCCCGCGACGAGCGGCAACGCGACCCCGCGCACTTCGGCTGGGGCTCGGTACAGGAATGCGTGGTCGGGCAACGGCGCTGCTCCTCGCGAGGTACGCGTCGAAGCCGGATCGTCACATCCCGGCTCGCGGGCGCGGTGGGTCTTCTGTGGCACGCGCAGTGTCGACGATGAATCGACGGCCCACAAGCGCGCGATCCCGCGACCTGGAATGCCGGGCAGCGCCACGACGGCGACACTCGGCGCGGCGCGAATGAGCGAGGTCCACGCACCAGAGCGCGCATCGCGGGAGCATGGCGTCACCCCCGGGAACGGGTCAGTGGGAGCACAACATGGACAGACTGAAGGACAAGGTGGTGATCGTCACCGGCGGGGTGCTCGGCATCGGCCGAGCCTGCGTGCAGCGCGCGAGCGATGAAGGCGCGGCGGTCGCGATCCTCGACCTGCTCGACGATGCCGGCGAACGCTTCGCCGACGCGCTGCAGGCACAGGGTCGGCGCGCGGCCTACTGGCACTGCAACGTCGCCCGCGAGGACGAGGTGCGCGCCGCGGTCGAGGCTGTGGCCGCACGCTTCGGCGCGCTGCACGGCCTGGTCAACAACGCCGGCATCGCCGGGCCGAGCCGACCGACGCATCAGATCAGCGAAGCCGAGTGGGACCGGGTGCAGGCGGTCAACGTGAAGGGCGTGTTCTTCACCACCCGGCATGCGCTGCCGCACCTGCTGCGCGCGGGCAGCGGCAGCGTGGTCAACCTGTCGTCGATCGCCGGGCTGGTCGGGCTGGGCTCCGTGCCGCCCTATCACGCCTCCAAGGGCGCGGTGCGGCTGATGACGAAGAACGACGCGATCCAGTACGCGGCGCAGGGCGTGCGCTTCAATTCGATCCATCCCGGCTACATCTGGACACCGATGGTCGAGAACCATCTGCGGGCGACGAGCCCCGATCTCGAGGCGGCGAAGGCGGCCGCGGCCGCGCTGCATCCGCTCGGGCGCATGGGCGTGCCCGACGACATCGCCTGGGCGGCGGTCTACCTGCTGAGCGACGAGTCGGCCTTCGTAACCGGGGCGGAGTTCGTCATCGACGGGGGGTACACGGCGCGCTGAGCCGGGCTGCCCGCCGCGGAACTCGATCGGGCCCGCGCGCCGCGAACCCGGCTCCCTCAGGGCGCGCCGATCTCGATCTCGATCGCATACCGCGTGAGGTCGGTGCCGGTCTGGTTGACCCACAGCACGAGGAAGCCGGGGCCGAGCGAGGCGGCATCCACCGCGTCGAGCAGATTGATTGCGCGGTCATCGGGGCCGAGGTGCTTCCAGGCGATCATGCGCTGCACGTCGGTGCCGGCATCGAAGACCGGGCCGCGCTGCAGCGCGTAGAAGGCGATCGGATCGGGAGACGCGTAGTGCACGAGGCGCAGCGCCCGCAGGCGCTGGCCGGCCGGCACCTCGAAGCGCACGAAGTCGGTGTCCGGCCTCGAGACCTCGCCGTGCAGCACCAGCGTGCCGCTCCAGCGTGGCAGCGCGGTGGGCATCATCGCCATGCCCGAGACCTCGACCCAGCCGGAGGAGGCGGGATGGTCGAGCATCGTGGCCACCGCCGGCGACGGGTTGCCGGCCGCGTCACGCTGGCGCGTCCAGACGCGGCGCACCGCGTTGCCCGCGAAGGCGAGCGTCGTGCCCCTTCCGGGGTTCCACGTCGCCTGTTCGTCGACCGAGTACTCCCAGCTCGCCATCGCCTCGAGGCCGGCGACCGAGACGGTCGGCAGGCTGGCGCCCTCGGCCACCGCGACCTGGGGCGCGGCCGGCGCGGTCGTGTCGAGCGTGCAGGACGTCATCACGATCTCGGAGGTATTGCCCTGCTGATCGAAGGAGCGGACCCAGATTGTCTTGCGGCCGTCGCCGGCGACCTCGAAGCCCTCGCCCTCGCCCCGGATCCAGGTGCGGCCCATGTCGAGCGAATACTCCCAGCCAAGGCCATCGAGCAGGGCCGCGACCGACCACTTGCCATTGAAGGTGATGCCGTCGGAGACGCTCACGCCGGTGTCGTTGAAGCTGAGCACCGGCGGCGGCAGCACCACCGGGGGGCGGGTCGCGCCTGCGGACGTGGTGCCGGTGGTGCCCGCGTTCGAGCCCGAGCCACCGGCCGGGGCGGTCGCGGCCGCATCGCCCCCGGCAGGCGGCCCCGACGCATCCTGCAACCCTCCGCCGCCGCCCCCGCCGCACGCCGCCACCAGCACCACGGCCAGCAGGGCCGCGAGGCGACGCGAGCCACGGAGGATCGGCGAGGACGAAAGGTTGGGCAGCGTGCTGGACATCAGGCGACCTGCGGTTGCGGCTTGCACCCGATCCGGGCGCTCATGTCGATGTTTGGACACGACGATGACGATTCGATGAAAGCCCCGCGAGACCGAGGCTGCCCAGCCGACACGGCCTGCGCTACCCTGACCGCCATCCTCCGTGCCGCTCAGGCCAGCCCATGCGCGTCTTCACAGCCTCCCTCGCCACCGAGACCAACACCTTCGCGCCGCTGCCCACCGGCCTGAAGGCCTTCGAAGAGACCTGCCTGTACCCCGCAGGGACCCACCCCGACCGGCCGACGCTGTTCAGCGCGCCGCTGTGGGTTGCCCGCGAGCAGGCTGCCGAACGCGGCTGGACCCTGGCCGAAGGGCTGGTCGCCTTCGCGATGCCGGGCGGCATCACCACCCGCGCGGCCTGGGACACGCTGCGCGACCAGTTGCTCGACGATCTGCGCGCGGCGATGCCGGTGGACATCGTGCTGCTGGGCCTGCACGGCGCGATGGTGGCCGACGGCTGCGACGACTGCGAAGGCGAGCTGCTGCGGCAGGTGCGTGGGATCGTCGGGCCGGACGCGGTGATCGGCGCCGAGCTCGACCCGCACCACCACCTCACGCAGGCGATGCTCGCGCACGCCGACCTGCTGGTCAGCTTCAAGCACTATCCGCACACCGATTCCGTCGAGCGCGCGCGCGAACTCGTCGCGCTGTGCGACGCCGCCGCGCGGCGCCGCATGCACCCGACGGTCGGCGTGGCCGATTGCGGCCTGATCACCGTGCTGCATACGACCCGATCGCCGGCGCGCGAGTTCGTCGCGCGCATCCAGGCGATGGAGGGGCGCGACGGGGTGCTCTCGATCAGCGTGACCCACGGTTTCCCCTGGGGCGACGTGCCCGACATGGGCACGAAG
>JBIIHU010000362.1:0-3357 GCA_044235405.1 Burkholderiaceae bacterium | reverse complement strand
GATCCTCGAGGGGTCGGATGCCTGCTTCGCGCCGGTCCTCACGATGGGCGAGGCCCCGTCGCACCCGCACATGGCGGCGCGCGAAACCTTCGTCACGGTCGATGGCGTGGTGCAGCCCGGCCCCGCGCCCCGGTTCAGCCGAACCCCCTCCGAGATCCGGCATTCGCAGCCGGCCAACGGCCAGCACGGCGCCGAGGTGCTGCGCGACTGGGGTATCGCGAGCGCCTGAGCGCCCGAATCCCGCACGCCTGCGCGCCTGCGCCCGCGCGCCTGCCGGGGCAGGATCAGCGGCCCGCGATCTCGCGGGCCTGCGCCTGCAGCAGGTGCCGCTGGATCTTGCCGGTGGACGTGCGCGGGAACTCGGCCACGACCTGCAGGTGGCGCGGCACCTTGTAGTCGGCCATCCGCGCGCGGCAGTGATCGCGCAGCGCCTGCGCATCGATGCTCGCGCCCTCGTGCAGCTGCACGAACGCGAAGCCGACCTCGCCTAGCCTGCGGTCGGGCACGCCGACGACCACCGCCTGGCGCACCTGTGGCAACGACTGAAGCATCCGCTCGATCTCGGCCGGGTAGGCGTTCGAGCCGCCGACGATGAACATCTCCTTCAGGCGCCCTGTGATCTGCAGGTAGCCTGCCTCGTCGAAGACGCCGAGATCGCCGGTGCAAAACCAGCCGTCGGGGGTGATCGCGTCGGCCGTGGCCTGCGGATTGCGGTAGTAGCCCTTCATCACCAGGTGCCCGCGCACCCTCACCTCGCCCACCTGCCCGGCGGGCCGCGGACGCGCGTCGCGCGGGTCGACCACCACGACCTCGAACTCGCCGATTGGACGGCCCTTGTTCGCGCACAGGATCTCGAGCGGCGCGTCGTGCTCGCTGAACACCGTCGCCGCGGTGGTTTCGGTCATGCCATAGACCGCCTGCAGCGAGCGCAGGCCGAGCTCCTGCCGCGCGGCCAGCGCCACATCGGGTGTGACCGGCGCGCCGCCGATCCAGGCCGAGCGCAGGCAGGACACGTCGCGGGGCGTGCGCCGGACGGCATCGAGGCAGTCGATGAAGTGGGTGGGAATGCCGCCGAAGATCGTCACGCGCTCGCGCTCCATGAGCGCCAGCGCCTCGTCGGGCACCCAGTGCGGCATCGTCACCAGCGTGCAGCCGAGCATCAGCGTCGGCAGGATCGCCGTGAAGGCGCCCGCCACGTGGAAGAAGGGCATGTGGCCAAGCAGCACGTCGTCGGGCCCGATGCGCATCACCCGGGCCACGTTGGCCGCGTTTCGCATGACCACATGGCCGTGCACCGCGCCCTTCGGGTGCCCGGTCGTGCCCGAGGTGTAGACAATGATCACCGGGTCGTCGGGGTCGGCCGCCGGCAACGTCTCGCCGGCCGCGATACGGCGTGCGCCCTCGGCACGCAGCGCCGCCAGGTTGCTGGTTCCCGGGTGCGCGCAGCCCTGCCACAGCACCACCGCGCGCAGCGCCGGCAACGCCTTGCTGGCGAGGGTTCCCGGCGCGGACCCCGCCAGTTCCGGCACCAGCCCGTCGATCATCCCCAGGAAATCGATGTCCCAGAAACGGTCCATCGCGATCAGCACCCGCGCGTCGGACTGCCGCAGGATGTAGGCGACCTCGTCAGGCTTGAAACGGGTGTTGACCGGCACGAGCACCGCGCCGATCCGCGCGCAGGCGACCCAGACCGCCACCCATTCCGGCGCGTTGGTCATCCACAGCGCGACCTGATCGCCGCGCCCCACCCCGAGCGAACGCAACCCGTGCGCGAGTTCGTCGCAGGCGCGGTCGAGGTCGGCGAACGCGATGCGCTCGCCCATGCCGACCAGCGCGGTATGGTCCGGCCGCGCACGCGCGGTGTCGCGCAGCGCCTGCCCGATGGTTGCGGCCGTCATCGAGGGTGCACCCTTCAGAGCGACTCGTGGAACAGGCGCGTGTAGTCGTCGGCGCTGGCCTTGCGGGGATTGCCGAGGTGGGCGAGATCGGTGAGCGCGTGCGGCACGAGGTCGGGAATCATGTCGGCGGTCACACCAAGCGCGGCAAGCCCCGCGGGCAGGCCGATGGCGGCGTTGCGCGCGGCGACCGCCGCGGCGAGATCGGCGCCGGCGTCAAGCCCCATCGCCTGGCGCAGCCGCTCGTACTTCTCGACGCAGACGCTCTCGTTGAAGCGCAGCACCGCGGGCAGGATCAGCGCATTCAGCGTGCCGTGGTGCGCACGCAGGTCGTGGCGGCGGCCCACCGCATGGCTCATCGCGTGGGTGGCGCCCAGACCCTTGACGAAGGCGAGCGCGCCTTCGGTGGAGGCCATCATCATCTCCCAGCGCGCCTGCCGGTCGGTGGCGCCGTGGGCCACCGCCGCCTCGATCGCGCGCCAGCCACGGCGCAGGCCGTCGAGGCCGATGCCGTCGGCGGGCGGGTTGACCGTGGGCGCGAGCACCGCCTCGATGCAGTGGGTGATGGCGTCCATGCCGGTGGCCGCCGTCATCATCGCGGGCAGCCCGAGCGTGAGTTCCGGATCGCAGATCGCCGAGCGCGGGATGAACTGCGGGCTCGCGAAGGTGAGCTTGCGGCCGTCGTTCAGGATGATCACGAAGCCGACGGAAACCTCGCTGCCGGTGCCGGAGGTGGTCGGGATGCAGATCACCGGCGCAATGCCGCGCACCTTCTTGCCGCCACCCTGCAGCGGGTCATATTGCGCGAGCGGCTCGCCGGAGACAGCCAGCAAGGCGACCGCCTTGCCGAGGTCCATCGACGAGCCGCCGCCCAGACAGACCACGCCATCGCAGCCGCCGTCGCGATACTGCGCGAGTGCCGTCAACGTGGCGGCCTCGGTGGGATTGCCCGGCGTGCCGTCGAAGACCGGCGCCTGCGCATGATCGGGTGCCGCGCCGAGCACGCGATCGAGCAGCCCCGCGGCACGCACGCCGGCGTCGGTGACGAAGAAGGGTCGCGTGATGCCGAGCCGGCGGAGCTCGTTGGGCAGTACCCGGATCGCGCCGAAGTCGAAGTGGGTGGTCGTCAGGTAGGTGAGTACAGGCATGGTGCGGGGCCGCCGACTGCGCGTTGAGGTCGCGCGAGTTTAGCGGAAGGGCCCTGGCAGGCCGACACGCGCCGGCTCGTCGCTCGCCTGCAGCTCGCCTGCAGCCGCCCGCCATGATGACTCATCGCCCCAGCAGCAGCACCAGTGCGCTGGGCTCGCCGGGGGCCACCTCCACCAGGGCCAGCGAGAGGGCTCGAGCCACACCGCCTGCGGATGCAAGGGTGCCGATGCCGCTGAAACTGCGGACAGGGCCCGCGCAGTCGAGGCTGAGCGCGGCGTCGATCCACGGCACACCCGAGCGCAGCGCCCACCGG
>JBIIHU010000361.1:0-3372 GCA_044235405.1 Burkholderiaceae bacterium | reverse complement strand
GCCGGCCGCGCGCCGGCGGCCGGTGGGCGAGGCGGAACGGAGGCGGCTGCCGGGGCGGCTGCCGGGGCTGCCGTCGGGGCTGCCGTCGGGGCTGCCGTCGGGGCCGCTGCCGGGGCTGCCGTCGGGGCGGCTGCCGCGGCTGCCGTCGGGGCTGCCTTCGGGGCGGCAGCCGGCCCAGCGGGTGATGACGCAGCCGCAGCCGGCGCGGTACTCGCCGAGACCGCTTGCGCAGCCACGGGTGGCAGGGATGCCGCCGGCGGTGACTGCGGCTCCGGCGCCACGGTCGGCGCCGCGCAGGCGGCCAGCAGCAGCCCGAGGACGAGCGGGACAAGGCCACGGGCAGCAGGCATCGACGCGATTCGTGGAGTGAACATCGGACCACCATGGTAAGCCCTGGGCGCTCCGGTGCCGCTCGCCGCAGGGCAACCGGGTGCGCCGGACGATGCGACGATTAGAATCCGCCGGTGCGCCTCCTCCGCCTTGCCCGTATTGCCCACGTCGTCTGGCGTCATGGCCTCGACGAGATCGCCATCTCGAGCGCCGCGGCCTCGCTCGGCACGCGCGGCTGGCTGCGGGTGGCGCGGCTGCTGCGCCTCGGTCGCGAACTGGACAAGCCCCGCGGCGAGCGGCTGCGCGAGGCGCTCGAGAGTCTCGGGCCGATCTTCGTGAAGTTCGGCCAGGTGCTGTCCACGCGCCGAGACCTGATGCCGCCCGACATCGCCGACGAGCTCGCCCGCCTGCAGGACCGCGTGCCGCCCTTCCCCGGCGAGCAGGCGATCGCCGAGATCGAGCGCGGACTCGGCAAGCCGCTCGCGCAGGTCTATGCGGAGTTCGACGCCACCCCGGTGGCCTCGGCATCCATTGCGCAGGTGCACTTCGCCCGACTGCACGACGGCCGGCCGGTCGCGGTCAAGGTGCTGCGCCCGGGCATGGCCTCGCTGATCGAGCGCGACCTCGGCCTGATGCGCACCTTCGGCGGACTGCTGGCGCGGGTGTCGGCCGATGGCCGCCGGCTGCGTCCGCTCGAGGTGATCGACGAGTTCGACAAGTACCTGCACGACGAACTCGACCTGATCCGCGAGGCGGCCAACGCGAACCAGTTGCGGCGCAACTTCGCGGACTCTCCGCTGCTGCGGGTGCCGGAGATGTACTGGGAGGCCTGCGCGGTCAACGTGCTCACGATGGAGCGGATGCACGGCATCCCGATCGGCCGGCTGGACGAGATGCGCGCGGCCGGCATCGACCTGAAGCGCCTGTCGCGCGAGGGGGTCGAGATCTTCTTCACCCAGGTCTTTCGCGACGGCTTCTTCCACGCCGACATGCACCCGGGCAACATCCTGGTGGGCGGCCCCGGTCCGGACTTCAACCGCTATATCGCGCTCGACTTCGGTATCGTCGGCACCCTTGCGGAGTTCGACAAGAACTACCTCGCCCAGAACTTCCTCGCCTTCTTCCGGCGCGACTACCGCCGGGTGGCCGAGCTGCATGTCGAGTCGGGCTGGGTGCCACGCACGACCCGCATCGAGGAGCTCGAGTCGGCGATCCGGGCCTGCTGCGAGCCCTTCTTCGATCGGCCGCTGCGCGAGATCTCGCTGGGCCTGGTGCTGATGCGCCTGTTCCAGGCCTCGCGGCGCTTCGATGTCGAGATCCAGCCGCAGCTCGTGCTGCTCCAGAAGACGCTGCTCAACATCGAAGGGCTGGGCCGCCAGCTCGACCCCGACCTCGATCTCTGGGTGACGGCCAAGCCCTTTCTCGAGCGCTGGATGAGCGAGCAGATCGGGCCGCGCGCGCTACGCGACCGGCTGGCGCGCGAGGCCACGCAATGGGCCCAGACGCTGCCGCAGCTGCCGCGGCTCGCCTACCGCGCCCTCGCGCGGGCGGCCAGCGACCATGATGGGGCGATGCCGCCTTGGGCGCAGATGCTCGCGGCGGAAGCCCGGCGCACCCGCCGCTGGCTTGCGCTGCTCGCGGTAGCGATGGCGGTGATCGCCGCGGCAGGCGCCACTCTGGTGATCGCGCTGCTGCTGCGCTGAGGCCCTCTCCGGCTTCGCGCGGGCGCCTTCAGTCGTTCAGAAAGTCGGCCAGCAGCCGGTTGACCGCATCGGCCGCCTCGTACTGGATCCAGTGCCCCACGCCCGGCAGCACATGCGCCACGCGCTCCGGAGCGGCCAGCCCGAGCGTCGCGGCCAGCCGCGCGGGGTCGGCCGTGATGTCGTGCTCGCCCCAGGCCAGCAGCAGGCGCGAGGGGCAGCGGGCGAGCAGCTCGGGCAGTCCGCCCGCCCGCGAGATCTCGCGGCTGCGAAAGCGCGTGCCCATGCAGGCCCGGGTGTGCACCGCCACCGCCAACGCATCGATCGCAGCCGGCTCGTGCAGCATCTGCATGGCGAGGTTGTGGCGCATCGCCTCGGCGAGCGCCGCGGGCTCGTCGACCAGTCGGCGCCACGCCAGGAGCTCGCCGCGCGGTCGCCGCAGACCGGCGTGACCGGCCGGCCCGAGCAGCGCGAGGCGCCGCACCGGCAGGTGATCGGCGGCAAGATGCGCCGCCGCCAGGCCGCCGAAGGAAAAGCCGATGAGGTCGAGGGGCTGCCCCGGCGCGAGCATGCCGCGCAACGACGCGGCGCACATCGCGACCAGATCGGCCATGCCGGGCCCCGAGGGCGCGTCGGATTCGCCATAGCCGGGCATGTCGGCCACCCAGACCTCGCCGCCCTCGGCCAGCGCCGCGATGTTGCGCACCCAGTGCAGCCAGCAGCCGTGGCCGCCATGCAACAGCGCCACCGGCGGGCGGCTTGCGCTGCGACCGGCATCGCCGAAGCAGCGCCAGCACATGCGGCCGGACGGCGTGACCGTGTCGGCCCGCCGGGCACTGCGGGCAAGCGCGTCGATCGACGGGTGCGCCGTGAGGGCGACCGGCGGCGCGGGGGGCGTTGCGCGGTGCATCGATGCGGGCGACAGCGGGCTCATGCGCCGATGATCCCACGACGCCATCAGGCCAAAGGGCACCCGGTGTGTCGATTCGCGGAAACTCCCGTCGGTGAGTACCATCGCGCCGCGCGCGCACGCGCGCCAGCCGGCTTTGCATGAAGCCGCCCGCCAACCCCGCCTGACGAGAGCCCAAGCGCCATGCTGATCGCCTCCGTTGCCGTCTACCTGCTGGTCACGATCGCCATCGGCGTGTTCGCCGCGCGGCGCGTGCACAACGCCACCGACTACCTGGTGGCCGGCCGCAGCCTGCCGCTCTACATGAACGTGGCCACGGTGTTCGCCACCTGGTTTGGCGCCGAGACCGTGCTCGCGGTGTCCTCGACCTTCCTGAAGGACGGCCTCGGCGGTATCGCGGCCGACCCCTTCGGCGCGGCCTTCTGCCTGATC
>JBIIHU010000360.1:0-3380 GCA_044235405.1 Burkholderiaceae bacterium | reverse complement strand
CAGCTTCTGCGCGGCCTCGAAGCCGATCTTCTGCAGGAAGGGCGTGAGCAGCCAGCCGCCGACCGCCCACGCCATGCCGACGTTGCGGTTGATCTCGGTGGGCCCGCGATCGAGGCCGCCGTAGATGTAGACCTGCTTGAGCACGCTCGAGCCGTAGCGGTTGTATTCGGTGGCGGTGCGCGCGATCGCCGCTTCCATGCTGGTGATGATCTGGCTGGCCAGCCGCCCGCCGCCTGTCGCATCGAAGCCGATGGTCGCGCCGGTGGCGGCGATCGCGTCGGTGAGGCGGTCGGCGAAGTCGTCCTGCGAGGAGTCGACCACGTGCACCGCGCCCTGCGAACGCAGCAGCTCGGCCTGCTCGGGCTTGCGCACGATGCTGACCAGGCCGATGCCGTCCTTCAGGCAGATGCGGTTGAGCATCTGGCCGAGGTTGGAGGCGGCCGCGGTGTGCACCAGCGCCTTGTGGCCTTCGCGGCGCATGGTCTCGACCATGCCCAGCGAGGTGAGCGGATTGACGAAGCACGAGGCACCGGCCGCCGGCGGCGTGCCCGCGGGCAGCGGCAGGCAGGCCTGCGCCTTGACGGCACGGTACTGCGCGTACATCGCGCCGCCGAGGATCGCGACCGTGCGCCCGAGCAGCGCCTGCGCCGCGGGCGAGTCGCCGGCGGCCACGACCACGCCCGCACCCTCGTTGCCCACCGGCATCGACTGGTCGACGCGGCCGGCCATCGCCTTGATCAGTTTCGCCGGCACGGTCGCGGTGATGACCGGGCGCGCGGCGGTGCCGGCGGCCTTCGCGGTGCTCATGTCGGCGGTGCCGAAGAGCAGGCCGAGGTCGGAGGGATTCATCGGCGTGGCCTGCACGCGCACCAGCACCTCGTCGGGTCCGGGCTGCGGCACCGGCACCTCGGCGAGCGACAGTTCGAGTTCGCCGCTGGCGCGGATCAGCGAGCGCAGCTGCAGCATGGTGGCGGGAATGGGGGCGTTCATCGGGGTGTCTCCGGTTGGGGTTCGTTGTCGTGGAGTTCGCCGTCGACGAGCGCGAGCTGCGCCTGGGCCAGCAGCTCGTCGATGCTGCGGCGCACGGCGGCTTCGGGGTTCAGGCCGAGCTGCGCGGCCGCGCCCGCGATCGTGCGCGAGCGGCTCAGCGGGCCGAGGACCTGCGCGATCGGCAGCCGTCGGTGGTCGAGCAGCATGAACTTGATCATCACCTTGATCGCGTTGCGCGGGCTGCGGCGAGGGTCGTCGACGAAGGCCTGCAGACGGCTGCGGGCGCGGGCGATCGCCGCGGGCAGGTCGGTGATCAGCGGACCGTGGCCGGGCAGCGCGATGTCGACCGGCAGTGCCGCGATCGCATCGAGCACCGATGCCTGCTCCGGGAAACCGGAGTCGCCCACGAGTTCCGGGAAGATCACGCCGAAGCCGCTGTCCCACAGGGCGTCGGCCGAGATCAGCAGGCGCGCGGGCGCGCAGTGCAGCAGCAGCGAGTCGGGATCATGGCCGGGTGCGGCGATCGCCCGCCACGGCAGGCCGCCCATCACCAGCGTGTCGCCGGGCGCGAGCCCCTCGTCGGCATCGAAGCGCTCGCATTGCTGACCGAAGTCGCGGAAGGTGAGCGTGTCCTCGTCCCAGCGCCGGACCGCGTCGAGCAGGGAGGCCGGCACCGTCACGCGGGCGCCGCTCGCCCGCACCAGCGCGGCGTTGCCGCCGCAGTGGTCGGAGTGAAGGTGCGTGTTGACGATGCGCCGCAGCCGGCTCATCGGCAGGCCTTCGGCGGCCAGCAGTCGCTCGACGATCGCGACCGTGAGTTCGCGGTGGCGCTGGTAGCCGGTGTCGACCACGGTGGCTTCTCGCGAGTCGCCCTCGCCGTCGAAGAACAGCACAAGATTGCTCGAGAGCCAGTCGCGCTGCACGAAGCGCATCGAGGCGGGCAGCGACGGCATCACGGAAGCGGCGCCCTGATCTGGCGATAGTAGGTGTCGATACGGCGAAAGGCTTCGATGACCGCGGCGTCGCCGCCGTGGATCGCGCGGATCGGCCCGCGCCCGGTGCTCAGCAGCAGCCGTGGCTGCAGCGGCAGGCGTACCAGTCGCGCCGCGGCGATCTGGTGCCAGTCGAACTGCTTGCGGAAGATCCAGTCCTGACGGATGCCCTGGGCATCGATGGTGGTGCGGCCGGTCAGGATGAACCAGGTGCTGACCAACAGCACGCCGCCGCCGGCGGCGAGCAGCGCGAGCACCGCGCCCTGATGCTGCGGCTGCTGGTCGACGAGCGCCACGCCCCAGGCGAACAGCGCGACCACCGTGCTGGCGGTGCTCCAGCGCGCCCACGCGGTGTAGGCCCGGCCCCGCACCGGCTGCTCGAACAGGCGCGCGAGGCCGGCGGCGGTCTCGTTGACCGGCGGCCAGGCCGAGGGCGCGCTCGGCGCCGCCCCCGGGGTGCCGGGATCGGAAGGCGCCGGGTTCACGGGCGCGGGGCGGCCGGATCGGCTCGACGCAGCGCGAGCTCGGCCATGACCTGCGCGCGGCGCGCGTCGCCGAGGGTGCCCCAGGCGGCGATCTCGTCGATGGTGCGCAGGCAGCCCACGCACCACCCGGTGGCCGGGTCGAGGCGGCACACCGAGATGCATGGGCTGGCGATCGCGCGTCGGGACGCGCGCGGGGGCGGGGGCGGGGCGGTGGTCGACATGCGGGCGGCGGCGGCCGCGAGGGCTCAGGCGGTGGCCTTTTCCTCGCGGGCGAGCTTCTTCGCGTGCCAGGCATTGCCGGCGCGCGACATCGACTTGCGGCCGAGGAAGGCGCTGATCCACTGGCCGGCCTCGACCATGCGGTCGAAGTCGATGCCGGTCTCGATGCCCAGCGCATCGAGCAGGTAGAGCACGTCCTCGGTGGCGACGTTGCCGGTGGCGCCCTTGGCGTAGGGGCAGCCGCCGAGCCCGGCGATCGAGGCGTCGAAGCGGTTCAGCCCGACCTGCAGGCTCGCGTAGACGTTGGCGATCGCCTGACCGTAGGTATCGTGGAAGTGCCCCGAGATCTGCGCGAGCGGGTACTCGCGGGCAGCCGCCTCGAGCACGCGCTTGACCTGCTCGGCATTGGCCACGCCGATGGTGTCGGCGATGCCGATCTCGTCGCAGCCGATGTCGCGAAAGCGCTTGACCACGTCGACCACCGAGGGGATCGGCACCTCGCCCTGGTACGGGCAGCCGAAGGCGACCGAGACCGCGGCGCGCACCCGCATGCCGGCGGCCTGGGCTGCCCGCGCCACCGGGGTGAAGCGCTCGAGGCTCTCGTCGATCGAGCAGTTGATGTTGCGGTGGGAGAAAGCCTCGGTGGCGGCGCCGAAGATCACGACCTCGTCGGCCTTCGCGGCGAGCGCGCCCT
>JBIIHU010000115.1:0-11031 GCA_044235405.1 Burkholderiaceae bacterium | reverse complement strand
TGGAAGCCGGAAAGTGCGCCACTGCGCGCATCCTTGACAGCCTTGGTTTCCTCGATGGTGACCCCGCGGGAACCCTGAAGCTCCCAGAGCACATGGGGCATGCCGACGTTCTCGAAGAGCGCGTTGTTCCACCCGGTGGCACGGGTGCCGTCGCGGTAGTAGGCCCGCAGGTAGGTGTAGAGCCAGTCGGCGCCGGTGCCGTCGTGCGAGGCCCGGGCGCGCGCGATCACGGAGAGGTCGGGCGGCAACCCGCCGAACCATGCCTTCGCATCGGCCGGCGACTGCGCCACCTTCATCAGGTCACCAACCTTGTCGGCGCTGAAGAGCAGATTCTTGCGGATCTGGTCTTCGGTGAGGCCGATGTCCTGGAGCCGGTTGTAACGCATCGAGGATGCGCTGTGGCAGTTCAGGCAGTAATTGACGAAGAGCTTGGCGCCGTTCTGCAGCGCCGCCATGTCGGTGAGCTTGCTCGTGGGGAAACGGTCGAGCGGATAGCCCGAGCCGGCAGCCTGAGCAACGGAGAGACCCAGGGCGAGGGACAGCGAGAGCAGGATCTTGCGGAAGAGGTTCATGATGGGGTCCGCCGCTCAGTGGGCCTCGAAGGTGACCCGGTCGGGCACCGTCTTGAACTCGCCCATGGCACTCCACCAGGGCATCAGCAGGAAGAAGCCGAAGTACAGCAGCGTCCCGATCATGGAAATGATCTGGCCAGCGGGCGACGGTGCGAGCACGCCGAAATAACCGAGCACGATGAAGACCACGACGAAGATGCCGTAGACCCACTTGTGCCAGCCCGGCCGGTAGCGGATCGAGCGCACAGGGCTGTTGTCGAGCCAGGGGAGCGCGAAGAAGATGACCACCGAGGCGCCCATCGCCACCACCCCCCAGAACTTCGCGTCGATCGCGAAGAAGCCGGCGATCAGGACGATGCTGACGGCCGGGGCGATCAGCTTGAAGATCGACCGACGGGCGCTCGCCATCACCAGCAGCGAGTAGGCGATGAGGAAGGGTGTCAGCCAGTACAGCAGGAAGTCGTCGGTGGCGGCACGCAGGATCGAGTAGAAGGGCGTGAAGTACCAGACCGGCGCGATGTGCGGCGGGGTCTTCAGGGGGTCGGCCGGGATGAAGTTGTTGAACTCGAGGAAGTAGCCACCGAGCTCGGGCGAGAAGAACACCACCGCCGAGAACAGGATCAGGAAAACCGAGACCCCGAGGATGTCGTGGACCGTGTAGTACGGGTGGAAGGGGATCCCGTCGAGGGGCTTGCCGGTCGCGTCCTTGCGGGCCTTGATGTCGACGCCGTCGGGGTTGTTGGAACCCACCTCGTGCAGCGCGACGATGTGCGCGGCCACCAGGCCGAGCAGCACCAGGGGCACGGCGATCACGTGAAACGCGAAGAAGCGGTTGAGCGTGGCATCGCTGACGACGTAGTCGCCACGGATCCAGACGGAGAGGTCCGGACCGATGAAGGGGATGGCCGCGAACAGGTTGACGATCACCTGCGCGCCCCAGTAGGACATCTGCCCCCAGGGCAGCAGGTAGCCCATGAAGGCTTCTGCCATCAGGCACAGGAAGATCGCGCAGCCGAAGATCCAGACGAGTTCGCGCGGCTTGCGATACGACCCGTAGATCAGCCCGCGGAACATGTGCAGGTACACGACCACGAAGAAGGCCGACGCGCCGGTGGAGTGCATGTAGCGCACGAGCCAGCCGTAGGGCACGTCGCGCATGATGTACTCGACGCTGGCGAAGGCCACCGGCACGCCCGCGGCGTTCAGCGACGCGTCGGGCTTGTAGTGCATGACCAGGAAGATGCCGGTCAGGATCTGGATGACCAGCACCAGGATCGCCAGCGAGCCGAAGAAGTACCAGAAGTTGAAGTTCTTGGGCGCGTAGTACTCGGAGAGGTGCGCCTTCCAGGTGGCGGTGAGCGGGAAGCGGGCATCGACCCAGGCCAGGGTCTTGTCGAGTGCCGGTGCGTTCGGGGGGAGTTGCTTTTCGGCTGCCATGGTGTGCTCTTTGCTCGCTGGTGTGCTCGCTGCGGTGCTCGCGGATGCGCGCTGGCCTCAGGCCTTCTTGTCTTCGCCGATGAGCAGACGGGTGTCGCTCAGGTAGGTGTGCGGCGGCACCTCGAGGTTGTCGGGTGCGGGCTTGTTCTTGAACACCCGGCCGGCGAAATCGAAGGTGGAACCGTGGCAGGGGCACAGGAAGCCGCCCGCCCAGTCATCGGGCAGCGATGCCTGCGGGCCCGGGGTGAACTTCTCGACCGGCGAGCAGCCGAGGTGCGAGCAGATGCCCACGACCACCAGGAACTCCGGCTTGATCGAGCGATGGCCGTTCTTGGCGTAGTCGGGCGTGGGGTAGTCCTTGCGATCGGAGGCCGGGTCGGCGAGCTGGGGCTCGGTCTTCTTGAGGGACTCGAGCATCTCGGGCGTACGGCGCACCACCCAGACCGGCGCACCCGCCGCAAGCGCGCGCTCGGAGGGCTTGAGACTCTTCAGGAAAGGCCAGGCCACCGCGGCGCCACCCACCGCCCCCGCCGCGCAAGTGGCTACGAGCGCGTTACGGCGCGAGGGGTCGTCTGGCAGCAGGGAGGTTTCACTCATGACGGGAGATCCTGATGGCTGATCGCTCGGGAAAGGGCCGCTCGGCGGCGCTGGCCACGGCGCCCGCACCTTCGGCAGGCACAGGCCCGCCCGGCGAAGACACCGGCTCGGGCAACGGGAGATTTTAGCCGATTGCGCTGCACAAGAGAAAGCAGCCCGGGATTCAGACCGGATTGGGGTCGTCGATGAACCGGTGCCGCAGGCCGAACTCGTCGGCCAGACGCGCGCCCAGGGCCTGCACGCCGAAACGCTCCGTGGCATGGTGGCCGGCCGCGAGGTAGGCGACGCCGAGCTCGCGCGCGAGGTGCGTCGTGCGCTCCGACACCTCGCCACTCACGAAGGCGTCGGCTCCGGCGTGGGCCGCCTGGGCGAGCATGTCCTGGGCGGCGCCGGTGCACCAGGCGACCCGACGAACCGGGCGCCGGGCTGCCCCGAGCACGAGCGGATCCTGCCCGAGCACGGCGCCGAGCGCGGCGGCCAGGCGCGGCAGAGGCTGCGGCTCGGGCAGCGAATGCCAGCAGCCCAGACCTTCGTCGCCGAAACGCCCGTCGATGCGCCAGCCCAGGCGCTCGCCGAGCTGCGCGTTGTTGCCCAGCGTCGGGTGAACATCGAGCGGCAGGTGGTACGCGAAGAGATTCAGCCGATGCTGCAGCACCAGTGCCAGCCGCTCGCGCTTCGGGCCGAGCACGCAGGGATCCTCGCCGCGCCAGAACCAGCCGTGATGCACGAGCAGGGTGTCGGCACCGGCACGCACGGCGGCCTTCACGAAGGCGAGGCTCGCCGTCACGCCGCTGGCCACCACCGCGACCTTCCCGGCGCCTTCCACCTGCAGGCCGTTTGGGCAATAATCCCTGAAGCGCGCCGGCTCCAGGCAGGCCGTGAGCCAGGACTCCACCCGCCGCCGCGGCACGCCGGCGGCATGCCCGGCCCCGGCGGCCATCCGTTTCCGGCTTTCGCTTTCCATGCTTCGCAACCTCTGGCTGTTGTTCGCGCAGGCCGTCACGGTGCTGCTGGCGGCGGTCTTCGTGCTCGCCGCGTTCCAGCCACAGTGGCTCCCGGGCAGGCTCGGCGCGCCCGCGCAGGGGCCGGCGGCGCTGCCGGCCCACGGGTCGTCGAGCCCGGCCGATGCGCGCCGCGACGCCGCCATTCTTTCATACGGCGATGCAGCACGCCGCGCGACCGCCTCGGTCGTCAACATCTACACGACCAAGGTGGCGCGGGTGCCGCGCGATCATCCGCTGCTCAGCGACCCGCTGCTGCGCCGCTTCTTTGGCGAACAGTTCGCGCAGCGCCAGCAGACCTCCAGCCTGGGCTCGGGCGTCATCGTGTCGGCCGATGGCCTCGTGCTGACCAATCACCACGTGGTGGAGTCGGCCGACGAGATCGAGGCCCTGCTCTCGGATGGCCGGCGAGCGAAGGCGAAGCTGGTGGGCAGCGACCCCGAGACCGATCTCGCCGTGCTGCGGCTGGAGCTCCAGGGGCTGCCGGCGATCGAATTCGGCAACGCCGATTCGGCACGCGTCGGCGATGTCGTGCTGGCCGTCGGCAACCCCTTCGGCGTCGGCCAGACCGTCACGATGGGGATCATCAGCGCGCTCGGCCGCAACCAGCTCGGCATCAACACCTTCGAGAACTTCATCCAGACCGACGCCGCGATCAACCCTGGCAACTCCGGCGGCGCTCTCGTCGACAGCGCGGGGCGGCTGCTGGGCATCAACACCGCGATCTACTCCCGCAGCGGCGGCTCGCTGGGCATCGGCTTCGCGATCCCGAGCTCCACGGTGCGGCAGGTGATGGACCAGATCGTCGCGAGCGGCTCGGTCACGCGCGGCTACATCGGCGTCGAACCCCAGGACATCACGCCCGAGCTCGCCGAAGCCTTCAAGCTGCCGCGCCGCGACGGCGCGATCATCGCCGGCGTGATGCGCGGCGGGCCGGCCGACCGGGCGGGCGTGAAGGTCGGCGACATCCTGGTGGCGGTCGATGGCCGCCCGATCGGATCCACCGCCGTGATGCTCAACACGATCGCGCAACTCGCGCCCGGGGCGGTGGCGAGCTTTCGTTTCGTGCGCGAAGGCCGCGAGATCGAACTGCCGGTCACGGTAGGCAAACGCCCCCGGCCCGCGCAGCGAAGCGAATAAGGCCGGCGCTCAGCCTGCCGGCGGCGGGGAAGCGGAGTCGCGTGAGGCCGCTCCGGCTTCATCGGCCGGCGGCTCCTCGGGCGCCCTGCTGTGCGCGGTGATGAAGCCGGCAAGGAAGATGCCGAGCTCGTACAACAGGCACAACGGCACCGCGAGCATGAACTGCGAGAGCACGTCGGGCGGCGTGAGGACCGCCGCCACGATGAATGCGCCGACGATCACGTAGCGCCGCGCCTCCCGAAGCTGCTGCGTCGTGACCATGCCGAGCTTGACGAGCAGCATCTCGACCACCGGCACCTCGAAGGTGAGGCCGAAACCGAAGAAGATCGCGAGGGTGAAGTCCCAGTACTTCTGGAGGTCCTGGAGGGTTTCGGCGCCGGTCTGAGCCGAGAAACCGATGAAGAACTTGTAGGCAGCGGGCAGCACGAACAGGTACGCGAAGGCGATGCCCACCACCAGGAAAAAGACGCTGGAGACGATCAGCGGCAACGCGAAGCGCTTCTCGTGCTCGTAGAGACCGGGCGCCACGAAGGCCCAGGCCTGATAGAGCACCCAGGGCAGCGCGAGCAGCAATGCGGTCAGGAAGGAGACCTTGGTAAGGGTCATGAAGGCGCCGGCCTGATCGGTGAAGATCGGCTTGGTGCCGGCGGGCAGCGCCTCGTAGAGCGGCTGCGACAGGAAACGCATGATCTCGCCGCTGAAGTAGAAGCAGACGACGAAGAGCACGAGCACCACGAGCAGCGCCTTGATCATGCGATCGCGCAGCTCGACCAGATGGGAGACGAAGCTCTCCTCCTGCTCGACGGCGTCGGCGCGGGGCTTGCGCAGCTTGGCGAAGATGGACAAGACCGGGATTCCTCAGCGCCGCTTGGGTGGCAGCTTGCGACCGAGCGCACGCGCACGCTCGGTGCGGCGCTCCTTGTAGCGCTCGCGGGTGCGGCGGTGCCGGTAGATGCTGTCCCAGTCGGTGGCCGGCGGCTTGATCTCGCCGGCTGCCGAGGCGAGCTCGTCGAGGCTGCTCTGAGCATCGGACATCACCGACCGGACCGTACCCTCGAGGCCCTGCGCCGCCGTGGTGACTTCCGTCTTGAGGCGGCGCAGTTCGTCGAGCTCCATCTGGCGATTGATGTCGGACTTGACGTCGCTGACGTAGCGCTGGAGCTTGCTCATCCACTGACCCGCCTGACGGGCCACCCGCGGCAGCCGCTCGGGGCCGAGCACCACCAGGGCGACCACGGCGACGATCACCATCTCGGAGAAGCCGAAGTCGAACATGAGAGGGGCTGGGAGGCGGGATGCGACAGGCTGCGCGCGACCGGGTAAGCCTTGCGCCCGTGCCCGCTCGCGGCGGATCGCGAACGGAGCGCCCGGACCGGGTGCCGGGGGAGGCGCCCGCCCGCGCGACGGGGATCAGACCTTGGGCTTGGCGTCGATGTCGATGGTCTTGGCGGAAGACGGCGTAGCGGCGTCGGCGGAGGCCTTTTCGGTGCCTTCCTTGACGCCTTCCTTGAAGCCGCGCACCGCGCCTCCGAGGTCGGAGCCGATGTTTCGCAGCTTCTTGGTGCCGAAGACCAGCATGATGATGACCAGCACGATCAGCCAGTGCCAGATGCTCAAGCTACCCATGAGTGACTCCTGTTGCCTGCTGCGTACGGCACCGCCGGGAAGGGCTTCCCGTCGCGGGAACTCAGGGCTGCCGGTTCATGCCCGAACCGAGCGGCTCCGGACCGCCGAGCACGTGGATGTGGAGATGATACACCTCCTGCCTACCCACCCTCCCATTGTTGACGATGACCCTGAAGCCATCGTCGGATCCCTGCTCGCGGGCGAGTTGCCCGGCCATGCCCAGCATGCGGCCAAGCAGCGCCTGGTGGCGCAGATCGGCATCGTAGAGATTCTCGAGGTGGATCTTCGGGATGATGAGAAAGTGCACCGGCGCCCGCGGATGGATGTCGTGGAAGGCCAGGATCTCGTCGTCTTCCCAGACCTTGCGGGCGGGGATCTCGCCGCGGGCGATGCGGCAGAAAAGGCAGTCGGCTTTGTGCATGGTTCAGCGGGCCGCAGAGGGTGCGGCGGCCTCGGGGGGATGGGAGGGGGACAGCGCGGTAGCCGTGCGCGCGGCCTTTTCCTGGAGCCCCGAGAGGCCCTCGCGGCGGGCGAGCTCGGCTGCCACCTGTTCGGGCCGCAGGCCGTGATGGGCCAGCAGCACGAGGCAATGGAACCAGAGGTCGGCGGTTTCGGCGACGATGCGCTCGGGCACGCCGTCTTTCGAGGCCATCACGGTCTCGGTGGCCTCCTCGCCGATCTTCTTCAGGATGCCGTCGGGCGCACGGGCGAGCAGCCGCGCCACGTAGGAGCGATCCGGGTCGGCGCCGCGCCGGCTCTCGATGACATCGGCGATGCGCGCAAGGACGGCGTCGGGGTTCATCGGTAGATAGCCTCGGGATCGCGCAGCACCGGGTCGACCACCGTCCAGCGACCGTCGTCGAGCCGGCGAAAGAAGCACGAGGCACGCCCGGTGTGACAGGCGATGCCGCCTTCCTGGGCGACGGTGAGCTGCACCACGTCGCCGTCGCAGTCGAGGCGCAGCTCGCGCACCCGCTGCACATGACCGGACTCCTCGCCCTTGCGCCACAACCGTCCTCGCGAGCGCGAGAAATAGACCGCGCGACCGGTGAGCGCGGTCTCATGCAGCGCCTCGCGATTCATCCACGCCACCATCAGGATGCGGCCGCTGCCCTCCTCCTGCGCGATGGCGGGAACCAGGCCCGCCCCGTCCCAGCGGACGGCATCGAGCCAGTCGCCGCGCAGCAGACCCGGACCGGCGTCCGACGCCACGTCAGCATCCGGGACCGCGTCCGTGCCGGGCAGCGCGTCGCGCTTGGCAGGACCGCTCATGCGAGCCTCACGGCGATGCCCCGCGCGGCGAGATGCTGCTTGGCCTCGCGTACCGTGTGCTCGCCGAAGTGGAAGATGCTGGCCGCGAGCACGGCGTCGGCCCGACCGATCGTGACGCCATCGGCGAGGTGCTCGAGGCGGCCCACGCCGCCGGAGGCGATGACGGGAATCGCGACCGCATCGGCCACCGCGCGGGTCAGGGCGAGGTCGAAACCCTCGCGCGTGCCATCGCGGTCCATGCTCGTGAGGAGGATCTCGCCGGCGCCGAGCCGCTCGACCTCGCGGGCCCACTGCACCACGTCGAGCCCGGTGCCGCGCCGCCCGCCGTGGGTGAAGACTTCCCAGCGGCCAGGCGCCACCGCCTTGGCATCGATGGCCACCACGATGCACTGCGAGCCGTAGCGCGCGCAGGCCTCGCCGACCAGCGCGGGCGAGGCGACTGCCGCCGAGTTCATCGAGATCTTGTCGGCGCCGGCGTTCAGCAGGCGGCGGACATCGTCGACCGCGCGCACGCCGCCGCCGACCGTGAGCGGGATGAAGACCTGCTCGGCGACCGACTCGATCACATGCAGGATGATGTCGCGGTCGTCGGAGGAGGCCGTGATGTCGAGGAAGGTGAGCTCGTCGGCTCCCTGCTCGTCGTAGCGGCGGGCGATCTCGACCGGATCGCCGGCATCGCGCAGTTCGACGAAATTGACGCCCTTGACGACCCGCCCCGCGGTGACATCGAGGCAGGGGATGATGCGCTTGGTCAGCATGGGCGCGCGGCGGCCACGGCGGATCAGGCCTCGCCGTTGAGTTCGTCGGCGCGGGCCTGCGCGGCGCGGAAGTCGAGGTGGCCCTCGTAGAGCGCGCGACCCAGGATCGCGCCCTCGATGCCCTCGTGCTCGACCGCGCACAGCTGATCGACGTCGGCCAGCCCGGCCACGCCACCCGAGGCGAACACTGGCACGCGCAGCTCGCGGGCGAGCCGGACCGTGGCCTCGATGTTGACGCCGGTGAGCATGCCGTCGCGACCGATGTCGGTGTAGATGAAGGCCTCGACCCCGTAGCCCTCGAACTTGCGGGCGAGGTCGAGGACATCGTGGCCGGTGAGCTTGCTCCAGCCATCGGTGGCCACCTTGCCGTCGCGGGCGTCGAGGCCGACGATGACCTGCCCCGGGAAGGCCGTGCAGGCGTCCTGGAGGAATCCGGGATTCTTGACCGCCGCGGTACCGATGATGACGTAGCTCAGGCCGCCGTCGAGGCAGCGCTCGATGGTGTCGAGATCGCGGATGCCTCCGCCGAGCTGCACCGGGATGCGGCCGCCCACCGCGCCCAGGATGGCCTTGATCGCCGCCTGGTTGCGTGGCTTGCCGGCCACCGCGCCGTTGAGGTCGACCAGGTGCAGGCGCCGCGCGCCCTGGGCGACCCAGTGGCTGGCGACCTCGGCGGGATCTTCGGAGAAGACGGTCTCGTCGGCGAGGTCACCCTGGCGAAGGCGCACGCAACGCCCGTCCTTGAGGTCGATCGCGGGGATCAGGAGCATGGTGTTCGGGGAAGGAGACGGAGCGTGGACCCGCTGGGTCGACCTAGGGGTTCCAGCTCACGAAATTGGCGTACAGGCGCAGACCGAAGGCCGCGCTTTTCTCGGGGTGGAACTGCGTGGCGAAGATGTTATCCCTCGCTACCGCGCAGGTAAAGGCACCACCGTAGTCGGTGGTGGCAGCCACCAGGGCGGGGTCGCGCGGCACCACATGGTAGCTGTGCACGAAGTAGAAGAAGGCGCCATCGGGCACGCCAGCCCACAGCGGATGCTCGCGGCACTGGCTGACGCGGTTCCAGCCCATGTGCGGCACCTTCAGGCGCGAGCCGTCGGGCAGTCGCATGCGCGCGGGATCGAAGCGCACGACCTCGCCCGGCAGCACCCCGAGACCGGCACAGTCCCCCTCGGCGCTGTGCTCGAAGAGCATCTGCTCGCCGATGCACACGCCGAACAGCGGCTTGCTCGCCGCGGCGCGCAGCACCGCCTCGCGCAGGCCTGCCGCCTGCAGGAAGCGCATGCAGTCGGGCATCGCGCCCTGGCCGGGAAAGACCACCCGACCGGCGGCATCGATCACCGAGGGGTCCGACGAGACCACCACGCGCGCGCGCGGCGCGACATGTTCGAGCGCACGGGCCACCGAGCGCAGGTTGCCCATCCCGTAGTCGACGACGGCGATCGTGGTCACGCTGGCAGACAGCAGGCGGGCAAGACGAAGCGGGGCAAGGCGCGCGCGGGCCGCGATGCCCGCTACAGCGCTTCCTTGGTGGAGGGCAGGCGCCCGGCCATCCGGGGGTCGGGCTCGACCGCCGCACGCATCGCCCGCGCGAAGGCCTTGAAGACCGTCTCGCACTGGTGATGCGCGTTGTCGCCGCGCAGGTTGTCGACGTGCAGCGTGACCAGCGCGTGATTGACGAAGCCCTGGAAGAACTCGTGCGCGAGATCGACGTCGAAGGCGCCGATCATGGCCCGCGTGAACGGAACATGCCAGACGAGCCCGGGGCGGCCTGAGAAGTCGATGACGACCCGCGACAGCGCTTCGTCGAGCGGCACGTAGGCATGACCGTAGCGGCGGATGCCAGTCTTGTCGGCGAGCGCCTGCGATACCGCCATGCCCAGCGTGATGCCGATGTCCTCGACGGTATGGTGCGCATCGATGTGCAGGTCGCCCTGCGCCTCGACATCGAGATCGACCAGGCCGTGGCGCGCGATCTGGTCGAGCATGTGGTCGAGGAAGGGCACGCCGCTGGCGAGCGTGCGCCGACCGGTGCCGTCGAGGTCGATGCGGACGCGAACGCGGGTTTCGGCGGTGTTGCGGACGACTTCGGCGGCGCGCGGGTTCATGGCCGACGCATTCTAACCGCGCTCGGCCGCCGCGGCCGCGTCGGCGCCATCGACGCCGCCGGGTACCCGGTACTCGGCGCTGCGCGCATGGGCCTGCAGCCCCTCGCCGCGCGCCAGCACCGAGGCGATGCGACCGAGCGTCGCGGCACCGGCGGGCGAGACCTCGATCAGGCTGGAACGCTTCTGGAAGTCGTAGACCCCCAGTGGCGACGAGAAGCGCGCGGTGCGCATCGTCGGCAGCACATGGTTGGGCCCGGCGCAGTAGTCGCCGAGCGACTCGGACGCGAAGGGACCGAGGAACATCGCGCCGGCGTGACGGATGCGTGCCGCCCACCGGCCGGGATCGCGGGTGGCGATCTCGAGGTGTTCCGGCGCGATGCGATCGACGAGGTCGCAGGCCTCGTCGAGGTCGCGCACACGGATCAGCGCGCCGCGATCGGCGAGCGATCGCGCGATCACGTCGCGCCGCGGCATCGTCGGCAGCAGGCGCTCGATCGACTCGCGCACCCGCGCGATGAAG
>JBIIHU010000359.1:0-3385 GCA_044235405.1 Burkholderiaceae bacterium | reverse complement strand
CTCGACTTGCACGGGGCTGGCGTCCTCCCACGGCACCGTCAGCCCGATCAGCGCCAGGCGGCCCGGCGCGCTGCAGGCCAGCGTGGTCAGCTCGTCGATCTCGGCCTGCACGCCCGGCGGCATGCCGGCGATGGCCTGCTCCAGGCGCTGAAGGTGCGCGTCCAGCACGGGGCGCGCGGCAGCGGGATCGGCTGGGATCAGCGGGCCGAGCACGCCCCGGGCCACGGCGCCGTAGAAGGCCCGGCCCGCGGCCATGAGCCGCCCGGCCTTGCGACCCGGCTTCACCAAGGCCACCAGTCCTGCACCGGCGGCCAGGGCCAGCCCGCCGGCCAGCCCCAACTTCAGCAAGGTGCGGCGCTCCATGCGCGGAGTGTTGCATCATCGGTGCGCCGCGCCCTAGGGTGAGCCGACTAGCACAAACCCGCCCGACGCCACCGTGACATCGACCGCCGACCAGATCCTGCGAGGCCTGCAGGCCGTTGCGGCCGAGCGGGCCGCGCGCGCCGAGGATGCGACGCTGGCCGGCTCGGCCGACGCGGTGAAGCGCTACCAGCACGCGCGCTTCGGCGTGACCTACGCCGACCTGATGGCGCAGCCGCGGTATGTCGCCGCGGCCGAGTTCTTCCTCACGGACCTGTACGGTCCGGCCGACTTCAGCGACCGCGACGACCAGTTCGCGCGCATCGTGCCCGCCCTCGTGCGGCTGTTTCCGGCGCACATCGTGGACACGGTGGCCGAACTGGCCGAGCTGCACGCGCTGTCGGAGCGGCTGGACACCGCGATGGCACGGCAGCGCATCGCTTCGGGCGGAGTCAGCCATGCGGTCACCGGGGCGGAGTACGGTGCCTGGTGGCGGGCCGTCGGCGATGTGGCGTCGCGCGAGCGCCAGATCGTGCTGATGGTGTCGGTGGGGCAGGCCCTGGATCGGTACACCCGCAACCGGCTTCTCCGGCAGAGCCTGCGGCTGATGCGGGGGCCGGCGGCTGCCGCTGGCCTGGGCGCGCTCCAGGGCTTCCTGGAGCGCGGGTTCGACACCTTCCGCGACATGGCCGGCGCGGAGGTCTTCCTGTCCACCATCGCCTCGCGCGAACGCGCCTTGGCGGCCCGGCTGTTCGCTGGCGGCGACGCACCCGACCTTCCCTAGTGCAAGCCCGGGTTCGCGCCGCCATGGGCAGCGGCCACCATGCAGGCCCTTCCAACTGGTCGAGACCTGCCTTGCAAAAGCCCTGGCTTTGTCAGTATCCCGAGGGCGTCCCGCCCGAGGCCGACGTGGGCGCGTACCGCAACCTGGCTGACGTGCTCGAGGCGGCCTACCGCCGCCATCCGAAGCGCGACGCCCTGTGCTGCATGGACAGCCGCCTGACCTTCGGCGAGCTCGACGAACTCTCGGCGTCTTTCGGCGCCTGGCTGCAGACGCTGGGCCTGGAGCGCGGCGATCGCGTGGCGCTGATCATGCCGAACGTGCCGCAGTACCTCGTCGCGCTGTCGGCGGTGCTGAGGGCGGGCTACGTGGTCGTCAACGTGAACCCGCTGTACACCGCCCGCGAGTTGCAGCACCAGCTGCAGGACTCCGGCGCCAAGGCGATCGTGGTGCTCGAGAACTTCGCGGCCACGCTCGAGGAGGTGATCGATCAGGTTCCGGTGCAGCATGTGGTGCTGGCCTCGCTGGGCGAGATGCTGGGCTTCTGGCGCGGGCGCCTGATTAACTTCGCCGTGCGGCACGTGCGGCGCATGGTTCCGGAGTTCGCGCTGCCAGTCGATGGCGGTCGGACGGTCACCCGCTTCGGCGAAGCCGTGGATCGAGGTTCGCGCCTGAGCCTGCGCCGGGTCGACATCTCGCCTGACGACGTGGCCTTCCTGCAGTACACGGGCGGCACCACCGGCGTGTCCAAGGGCGCCACGCTGTTGCACCGCAACGTGGTGGCGAACCTGATGCAGTGCGAGGCCTGGTTCAAGCCCATGCTGAACAAGGTTTCAGACCAGCAGCTGACCATCGTCTGCGCGCTGCCTCTGTATCACATCTTCGCGCTGACGATCTGCGCGCTGATGGGCGCGCACTTCGGTGCGATGAACCTGCTGATCCCCAACCCGCGCGACTTCCCCGGGTTCATCCGCACGCTGGCGAAGCACCGCGTGAACATGTTCCCGGGTGTGAACACCTTGTTCAACGCTCTGGTGAACGATCCAGACTTCGCGCGCCTGGATTTCTCCGGGCTGGTGGTCTCCAACGGCGGCGGCATGGCCGTTCAGAAGTCGACAGCCGATCGTTGGCTGCGCATCACGGGCTGCCCTGTCGTTGAGGGCTACGGCCTGTCGGAAACCTCGCCGGTGGCGACGAGTAACCGCCTCGACCTTCAGGAGTTCAGCGGGACGATCGGCTTGCCGGTTCCCAGCACCGAGATCGCCATCCGCGACGATGCGGGGCAGGACGTGCCGATCGGCGAGCCCGGCGAGATCTGCATCCGCGGCCCGCAGGTGATGGCCGGGTACTGGAATCGCCCTGATGAGACCGCGAAGGTCATGACCGCTGACGGGTTCTTCAAGTCGGGCGACGTCGGCATCATGGACGAGCGCGGCTACGTCCGCATCGTCGACCGCAAGAAGGACATGATCCTGGTGTCGGGCTTCAACGTGTACCCGAACGAGATCGAGCAGGTCGTGAGCCAGCACCCGGGTGTGCTCGAGTGCGCTGCCATCGGTATTCCCGACGACAAGTCGGGCGAAGCGGTCAAGCTCTACGTCGTGCGCAACGACGGCACGCTGTCGGAAGACGACCTGATGCGCTACTGCCGGGACAACTTCACCGCGTACAAGCGGCCGAAGTACATCGAGTTCCGCGACGAGCTGCCCAAGAGCAACGTCGGCAAGATCCTGCGGCGCGAGTTGCGGCAGGGCAGCGTTTGACGCACGGCGCCTGAAACAGGCGCCACAAAGGACAACGGGCCCGGTTCAATGAACCGGGCCCGTTTCGCTTTAATTAGCCTGACGATGTCCTACTTTCACACGGGAACCCGCACTATCATCGGCGCAAAGGCGTTTCACTGTCCTGTTCGGGATGGGAAGGAGTGGGACCACCTCGCTATGGTCATCAGGCTTGACTTGTCGCCACGTCGTCGCTTGGACGCCGCAGCCAATTCATAGAGTCTCAATCAGTCTTGATTGCGCCATCACGGCATAACAACCTTGCTCAAACCGCCTGCAAAGCAGGCATCGTCAAAGTTATAGGGTCAAGCCTCACGAGCAATTAGTACCGGTCAGCTTAACGGATTACTCCGCTTCCACACCCGGCCTATCAACGTCCTGGTCTCGAACGACTCTTCAGGGGGCTCAAGGCCCCGGCAAGACTCATCTTGAGACGAGTTTCCCGCTTAGATGCTTTCAGCGG
>JBIIHU010000114.1:0-11049 GCA_044235405.1 Burkholderiaceae bacterium | reverse complement strand
GCCCACCACCTCCCGGGCATCCGCGGCACCCGCGCACGCCTGCGCTACGTCATCTGGCGCCACCTGCGCACCGTCCGCGATGACACGCCGCTGGCCCGGCTGGTCTTCCTCGAGGTTCGGGCGCACGACGACTACGCCGGCTCGTCGCTGCACGCGCTGAACCGCCGCTACACGGCGCTGCTCGGCGGTGTGCTCGCCGAGGGGGTGGCCGCCGGCGAACTGCGCGCCGACGTGCCCGCGCGGGTGGTGCGCGACATGGTCTACGGCGGGCTCGAACACCTGTCGTGGCGCCACCTCACCGGCCGCGGCCGGCTCGACATCGACCGCGAGGCCGACGACATGCTGCGCCTGCTCTGGGACGGCATCGCCACGCCGGCCCGCCGCGAACGCGACGAACCCGCCCTCGCCGACCTGCGCACTCAGGTGCTGCGCCTCGAGCGGCTGGCCGATCGGCTCGACGCCGCGCAGTCCGCAGGCCCCGCTCGCCGATGACCTCGCCGACGAGTCCACCGACCCGCATCCGGATGCCCCCATCGATGATCCCGCAGCTGCCCGCCCGCTGGCCCTTCGACACCGTGCTGGTCGCCAACCGCAGCGAGATCGCCGTCCGGGTGCTGCGCACGGTGCGCGCGCTCGGCCTGCGCGGCGTGCTCGTCCATCACGCCGTCGATCGCGACAGCCCGGCGGCAGGACTGGCCGACCAGGCGATCGAGATCCCGGCCGCCACGCCCGTGGGCGCCTACCTCGACGCCGACGCCATCATCGCCGCGGCCCTGAGCGCCGGCGCGGGCGCCATCCATCCCGGCTACGGATTCCTGTCCGAGAACGCCGCCTTCGCGCGCGCCGTGCGGCAGGCCGGCCTGATCTTCGTGGGCCCCGACGAGCAGGCCATCGCGCTGATGGGCGACAAGGTGCGGGCCCGCGCTTTCGTCGCGCAGGCGGGCTTTCCGGTCGCGCCCTCGGCGATCGAGGACGACGATCCCGCGACCTTCCGCGCGCGCGCGGCCGAGGTCGGCTTTCCGCTGCTGATCAAGCCCGCGGCGGGCGGCGGCGGCAAGGGCATGCGCATCGTCAGGCATGCCGACGAGCTTGCCGACGCGATCGCCCGGGCACGCAGCGAGGGCGCGCGCTACTTCGGCGACGGCCGGCTCTACGTCGAGCGCTACGTCGAGCGCCCCCGCCACATCGAGGTGCAGGTCCTCGGCGACCACCACGGCAGCCTCGTGCACCTCTTCGAGCGCGAATGCTCGGTGCAGCGGCGCTTCCAGAAGATCATCGAGGAAAGCCCCTCGCCCGCGCTCGACGCCGCCGCGCGCGCCCGCATCTGCGAGACCGCGGCCGGCATCGCGCGGCGCGCCGGCTACCGCAACGCCGGCACGGTGGAGTTCATCCTCGGGGCCGACGGCGCGTTCTACTTCCTCGAGATGAACACCCGCCTGCAGGTCGAGCATCCGGTCACCGAGCAGATCACCGGCCTCGATCTCGTGCGCGAACAGCTGCGTATCGCCGCCGGCGAGCCGCTGGGCTACGCGCAGGCGCAGGTGCGCACGCACGGGCACGCGATCGAGTACCGGGTCTACGCCGAGGACCCGGCCGCCGGCTTCGTGCCCACCACCGGCCCGCTGCACGCGCACCGGCCGCCCTCGGGCGAGGGCGTGCGGGTGGATGCCGGCGTGGCCGAGGGGCAGACGGTGGGCGCCGCCTTCGACCCGATGCTCGCCAAGCTGATCGTCACGGGCGCCACCCGCGAGGAGGCGCGCGCCCGCGCCGACCAGGCGCTCTCGCGCTACGTGCTGCTCGGCTGTCGCAGCAATCTCGCGTTCCTGCGCCAGCTCAACGCCCACCCCGCCTTCGCCGCCGGCGAGGTCCATACCGGCTTTCTCGACGCCCACCCCGAGGTCGCCGCCGATCGGCCGCCCGACCCCGAGACCCTGCTGCGCCTGCTCGCGGCCGCGGCCCTCGCTGCCCGACCGCTGCGCGAGGCGGCCGACGCCGTGCCCGCGATGCACGCGGCAATGGGCGCCTGGCGCAACTGAGCACGCCCCCCCAATACCACCCCGACCCCGCCCGATGCGCCACGCCCTCGAACTGAACGACGCCGAGCACGAACTCTGGCTTGCCCGCGACCCGGAGGGCGGCTACCGGCTGCATGCGCTTGGCCGCGAAGCGACGGTGTCGCTCGCGCTGGCCGGCGACGGCAGCGGCACCCTGCGGGTGGACGGCCGCGACCTGCCGGTGGTGGTCGCGCTGCGCGGCGACGCCCTCTTCATCCACCTGGACGGCATCAACCACGCGCTGCGGCTGCGCCATCCGCTCGAGCGCGCGGCCAGCGAGGCGCAGGGCGGTGCCGACGACAAGGTGCGCGCGCCCATGCCCGGCACCGCGCTCGGCGTGGCGGTGCGCCCTGGCGACCGCGTGGCGCGCGGCGCGCCCCTGCTCGTCATGGAGAGCATGAAGCTCGAGACCACGCTCGCCGCGCCGCGCGAGGCGGTGGTCGAGTCGGTGCACGTGGTGCCCGGCCAGACCTTCGAGCGCGACGCGCTGCTGGTGGTGTTGGCGGCCGCGCCGGCGCCCTGACGCCGCGATCGTTGCGCACGCAACCCTGATGCCCAGCCCCGGGAATTCCGCATGAAGCGCATCGAATCGCGCATCGACGCCCGCTCGCCCGACTTCCTGGCCAATGTCGCGCACAACCGCGCGCTCGCCGCCGAGCTGCGCGAGCGCCAGCACCGTGCCCGCCATGCGCGACCGGCGCGCGACCTCGAGCGGCTCGCCCGCCAGGGCAAGCTCTTCGTGCGCGACCGCCTCGAACGGCTGCTCGATCCCGGCACGCCCTTTCTCGAGCTCTCGACGCTGGCGGCCAACATGGCCTGGGACGGCGAGGTCCCCGGCGCGGCCTGCGTTACCGGCATCGGCATCGTCGCCGGGCGCGAGGTCGCGATCCACGCCGACGATGCCAGCGTGAAGGGCGGCGCCTGGTATCCGCACACCGTGAAGAAGATCGTGCGGCTGCTGGACATCGCGATCGAGAACCGGCTGCCGGTCGTGCACCTGTGCGACAGCGCCGGCGGCTTCCTGCCCGCGCAGTCGCTGCTCTTCGCCGACCGCTACTTCGCCGGCCGCATCTTCCGCAACCAGTCCATCCTCTCGAAGATGGGCGTGCCGCAGGTGGCGATCGTGCTGGGCCACTGCACGGCGGGCGGCGCCTACGTGCCGGCGCTGTCCGACTTCAGCGTGATCGTGCGCGGCACCGGCGCCATCTTCCTGGGCGGCCCGCCGCTGGTGAAGGCGGCGACCGGCGAGGAGGTCAGCGTCGACGAGCTCGGCGGCGCCGACATGCACACCCGGGTCTCGGGGGTGGCCGACTACCCGGCCGCGAGCGAACCCGAGGCGATCGCGATCGCGCGTGACATCGTCGCGCAGTGGCACCTGCCCGCGAAGACCGCGCACGACCACGCCGAACCCGAGGCGCCCCACCACGACCCCGCCGAGCTCTACGGCATCATCCCGCGCGACATCCGGGTGCAGTTCGACATGCGCGAGGTGATCGCACGCATCGTCGACGGCAGCCGCTTCCACGAATACCAGCCGGCCTACGGCGGCACGCTGGTGTGCGGCTACGCGCGCATCTGGGGCTACCGCGTCGGCATCCTCGCCAACAACGGCGTGCTCTTCAACGACAGCACGCTGAAGGGCGCGCACTTCATCGGCCTGTGCAACCAGAACCGCACGCCGCTGGTCTTCCTGCAGAACATCACCGGGTTCATGGTGGGCCGCGACTACGAGCGCGCCGGCATCACCAAGGACGGCGCCAAGATGATCATGATGGTGGCCGGCTCCGAGGTGCCCAAGTTCACCGTCATCGTCAACGGCTCCTACGGCGCCGGCAACTACGGCATGGCCGGCCGGGCCTTCGACCCGCGCCTGCTCTTCATGTGGCCGCAGTCCCAGATCTCGGTGATGGGCGCCGAGCAGGCGGCCGGCGTGCTGACCGAGGTCAAGATCCGCCAGCTGCAGCGCGAGGGCCGCACGCTCGGCCAGGCCGAGATCGACGCGATCCGCGAACCGGTGATCGCGGACTACCGTCGCGAATCGAGCGCCTGGTACTCGACCTCCGAGCTGTGGGACGATGGCGTGCTCGACCCCCTCGACACCCGCAACGCCCTGGGCATCGGGCTGTCGGCGGCCATGAATGCGCCCATCGGCACGCCGGGCTACGGCGTGCTCAGGCTGTGAACCCCTGCCGGAGACCGACGTGACACCCGATGGCCGCGAACCGCTGCGCATCGTTGCCTGGACCGACTACAAGAGCCCTTACGCCTACGCGGCAAGCCGCCCGACGCTGGCGCTCGCGGTCGAGTACCCGGTCGAGCTCGTGTGGCGACCCTACACGCTGCGCATCGCCGAGTACCTGGGGTCGGTCGAGAAACGCAGCGAACACGACTGGCGCAAGGTGCGCTACGCCTACATGGACGCGCGCCGCCACGCTGCGAAGCAGGGGCTGGTGATCAAGGGTCCGAAGCGCATCTTCGACGGCTATCTCGCGAGCGTCGGCATGCTCTACGCGCAGCGCGCCGGTTGCTTCGCGCGCTACCACGAGGCCACCTTCACCCGGTTCTGGCAGCGCGAGCTCGACATCGACCGCATGGACGAGATGCGCGATCACATCGCGAACGTCGGCGGATCGCCCGACGACTTCGAGCGCTACGCCACCGACCCGACCACCCGGCGGGAACACGACACCCTCGTCGCGCAGGCCGAGGCAGCCGGCGTGTTCGGCGTGCCGAGCTTCGTGCTCGACGGCGAGCTCTTCTGGGGCGGCGATCGCCTCGGGCTGCTGCGCGAGCGCATCGCGCAGCGCCTGCAGGGGCTGGCGGCCGCCCCGACACCCGAAAGACGACCATGACCGATCTCTCCCATCCGAGCAGGTCCGAGGCGGGCCAGGCGCCGCACTGGCAACCCCTGTTCGAGCGCCTTCTCGCGCTGATGGACGCGCCAGCGCAGGCGGCGTCGCCGCGGCAGGCCTTTCTCGACCCCACGATCTACGCCTCGCCCGAGCGCTTCGAGGCCGAGCGCGCCCGGATCTTCCGGCGCCAGCCGATCTGTCTGGGCCACGCCGCGCAGTTCGCCGAGCCCGGCAGCGTGCTGGCGCGCGAGATCCTCGGCGTGCCGCTGCTGATCGCGCGGGGCGCGGACGGCAAGGTGCGGGTGTTCCTGAACGTGTGCCGACACCGCGGCGCGGCGCTGCTGGCGGAAAGCGACGCGGTCTGCACACGGCGCTCGCTGGTGTGCCCCTACCATGCCTGGACCTACCGCCTCGACGGGACGCTCGCCAACCTGCCGCAGCGCGAGAGCTTCGAGGGCTTCGACCCCGCCGGGCACGGCCTGCGCGAGTTGCCCTCGACCGTGCGCCACGGCCTGCTCTTCGCGATGCTCGATCCGGCCGCACCGACGACCGATGTCGCCGCGTGGCTCGGCCCGGTCGACGACGACCTCGCCGCGCTGCGCCTGGGCGACCACCACTTCTTCCGCCAGCATGCCGTGCGCCGCGCCACCAACTGGAAGCTGGTGATGGACGCCTTCATCGAGGTGTACCACGTCAAGCGCCTGCACGCGGGCACCATCGGCCCCTACTTCGCCGACGGCCTCGGCGTGGCCGACACGCCGGGCCAGCACATCCGCTACCTGGTCGCGCGCGACACCACCGGGGCAATTCGCGAACTGCCGGCCCGCGACTGGAGCCCGCAGGTGCACGCCACGCTCGTGCACCTGATCTTCCCGAACACGATCATGGTCTACCACCCCGACTACGTCAGTCACATCGGCGTGTACCCGGAGGCTGCCGACCGGTCGCTGTTCGTGCACACGATGCTGGTGCCCGAGCCGCCGGCCGATGCGAAAGCCCACGCGCACTGGGCGCGCTCCTTCGACCTGATCGACCAGGGCGTGTTCAACGACGAGGACCTGGTGGTGTGCGAGTCGATCCAGCGCGGCCTGCGCTGCGGGGCCAACGAGCGGCTGGTGCTCGGCGGGCTGGAGCAGAACCTGCGGCACTTCCACGCGACGGTGGAGCAGGCGCTGGCGCAGCAAGGCTGAGACCGCCCGCGTTCGCGCGCCCAGCCGAAGCCCCGCGAGCGATGGCACCCTGATATTCTTGCAAATCGAAGTTTCAAACTTTGATTTGCAAGGATGATTCCCCGTTCCGCGTCCCCCACGCTGCGCCGGCTGGCTCGAGGCTTTCCGGTGCTGGCCCTGACCGGTCCGCGCCAGTCGGGCAAGACCACGCTTGCCCGCGCCGAATTCCCCGACAAGCCCTACGCCTCGCTCGAGAACCCCGACGAGCGGCTGTTCGCCGAATCCGATCCCAGGCGCTTCCTTGCCCGTTTTCCGGCGGGCGCCGTGATCGACGAGGTGCAGCGCGTGCCGGCGCTGCTGTCGTGGCTGCAGGGCGTCGTCGACGAGCGCAGGCGCATGGGCGATTTCATCCTGACCGGATCCGCGCAGTTCGACCTGATGGCCGGTCTCACGCAATCGCTGGCGGGCCGCCTCGGGCGCGTCGAACTGCTGCCGCTCTCCGGGGTCGAACTCGGCGCTTCCAGCGCCAGCAAGGGGCTGCTTCCGGAGCAACTCGACGAGCTCCTGCTTCGAGGCGGCTACCCGGCGCTCTACGACCGCCCGCTCGCGCCGGCTGACTGGTTCGGCAATTACGTCGCCACCTACGTCGAGCGCGACGTGCGCCAGCTGCTGTCCGTGCGCAACCTCGGCCTGTTCCAGCGCTTCCTGCGCCTGTGCGCCGCGCGCTCGGGTCAGCTGCTCAACCTCGCCTCGCTCGGCGCCGACTGCGGCATCTCGGCCGTCACCGCCCGCGAGTGGCTGAGCGTGCTCGAGGCCAGTTACCTGGTGATGCGCCTGCCGCCCTATCACCGCAACTTCGGCAAGCGGCTGGTCAAGACACCCAAGCTCTACTTTCTCGACGTGGGCCTGATGGCCTGGCTGCTCGGCGTCCACGACGCCCGCACGATCGAGACGCATCCGCTGCGCGGCGCGCTGTTCGAGACCTGGGTGGTGTCGGAGCTGGTCAAGCAGCGCTTCAATGCCGGGCGCGGCGCGGATCTCTACTTCTGGCGCGACAGCACCGGGCTGGAGATCGACATCGTGTTCGAACAGGCCGACGGGCTGCAGGCCATCGAGATCAAGTCGGGAGCCACGGTGGCGTCCGACTGGTTGCACGGGCTCTCGCGCTGGCGAGCGCTGCTGGGCGAGCCCGCGCCGGCATCCTGGATCGTGTTCGGCGGCGAGGGCCGTCGGGCCCTGCAGGGCATCGAGGTCCGCGGCTGGCGGGAGTGCCTCGCCTGAGCCGCCGCGGCGCGAGGCGCGCCCGAGCCGCGGCAGGGGATCATGCGACCCTGACCATCCGCTTGCCGATGTTCTCGCCCGCAAGCAGGCCCACCAGGCCGGCCGGGGCATTCTCCAGGCCTTCGACGATGTCCTCCGGCGCCTTCAGGCGCCCCTGCGCGACCCACTGCTGCAGGTCGGCGAGGGCCTCGTCGGCCCGCTGCATGTGGTCGTAGAGGATGAAGCCCTCGACCCGCAGCCGCCGGGTGACGATCAGCCCGGGCACGCCACGCGGCCCGTGCGCCGGCGGCTTGCCGTCGTACTGCGACACCGCGCCGCAGCAGACGATGCGCCCGTGCTGGGCCATGTTGAACAGGCAGGCCTCGAACACATCGCCGCCCACGTTGTCGAAGTAGAGGTCGATGCCCTTCGGCGCGAAGGCCCGCAAGGTCCTGAAGAGCGAGCCCGCCTTGTAGTCGACGGCGGCGTCGAAGCCGAGTTCGCGCGTCAGCAGGTCGCACTTGGCCTGCCCGCCGGCGATGCCGATCACCGTGGCGCCCTTCAGCTTCGCGATCTGCCCCACCAGCGATCCGACCGAGCCGGCGGCCGCCGACACCACGACGGTCTCGCCGGCCTTCGGGCGGCCGACCTCGAGCAGCCCGAAGTAGGCGGTCAGGCCCGCGATGCCGTACACCCCCAGCAGATGGGTCAGCGGTTCGACGCGCGGCAGCTTGCGCAGGCCGGCGGCGGGTACGGCGGCATAGTCCTGCCAGCCGGTCTCGGTCATCACCAGATCGCCGCGCGCGTAGCCGTCGGCGCGCGACTCGACGACCTCGGCCAGCACCCCCCCGGGCATGACGTCGCCGGCGCCCACGGCGGCGCGGTAGGTGGCGCCCTGCATCCAGGCGCGGTTGGCCGCGTCCAGCGACAGGTACAGCGTCCTGACCAGCACCTGTCCGTCGGTCGCCTGCGGCATCGGCGCGGTCTGGAGGCGGAAGTGGTCGGTGCGCAGCGGCCCGTCGGGCAGGCTGGCGAGCAGGATCTGGCGGTTCATCGTGTCTCGGTTCATGGTGTCTCGGTTCATGGAGCCTTCAGGGCAAGGGCGCCCCGGATCAGGCGGAAGGTGGTGTCGATGGCGTAAAGGTGCTGCACATCCGGAAGTCGGCGGCGGCTCGACACGCGGATGCCTTCGTTGAAGAGCATCAGCATGGCTGCAAGCTCCTCGGCCTGCGCGGGACCTGCGCCAGCGTCGCGCAGACATGACTCGAAATAACGCTGCAGGCCAGTCAGGTGATTGCTTGCGTGCGCAACGATATCCTCGTCGACCCCTGCCATCTCGAGCACCGAATTCACCAGCATGCAGCCCCAGTCGGGCCGGGCAGCACGCCCGCCGCCGAGGTTGCCCGCGAAGAAATCCTGGATCACATCGACCGGCGGCTTGTCGGCACGGGCCCGCTCGAGCATCGCGAGCACGCGCGCCGCGAACAGATCCATGCACGCGATGTAGAGGCTGCGCTTGTCGGTGAAGGCGGCGTAGAAGCTGCTGCGGCCGATGTCCATCGCCGCCAGCAGGTCGGCGAGCGAGGTGGCCTGATAGCCCTTGCGCCAGAACAGCGCCAGCGCCTTGTTCAGGGCCTTGCCTTTATCGAACTCGGGGGGGCGCGCCATGCTTGCATTCTGTACCGATCAGTTCACAATCACAAGGCTGACGCGCGCTTGCCCCTGACACTCGCGCCGCCTCACGGCGACCGCCGCGCGGCGCTCCGGCAGCCCACCTCCTCCACGCACAGGAAAGCTCCATGACCCGACCCGTCTGTCTCGTCCTCGGCGCCGGCGCCGGCATCGGCGGCAATGTGGCCAAGCGCTTCGCGCGCGAGGGCTACCACGCCTGCCTCGCGCGCCGCACCGACAAGGCGGGCCTCGACCGGCTGGTGGCCGACATCGAGGCCGAGGGCGGGTCGGCCAGCGGCTACCTGCTCAATGCCGTGGAGGAAGGCAGCATCGAGCAGCTGGTCACCCACATCGAGGCCGAGGTCGGGCCGATCGCGGTCGCGGTCTTCAACCTCGGCGCGCAGATCGGCGATCGCGGCCTGGCCAGCACCACGCTGAAGGCTTTCGAGATGGGCTGGCGCATGGCCACCTTCAGCCTGTTCCGGCTGGCGCAGGTGCTGTTCCCCTACATGGAGCAGCGCGGCAGGGGGGTGCTGCTCGTGACCTCGGCCACCGCCGCCATGCGCGGCAACGCCGGCCAGCACTCGCATGCCGCCGCCGTCGGCGGGCGGCGCATGCTGTGCCAGTCGCTGAACGCGCAGTTCGCCAGCAAGGGCATCCATGTGTCGCACATCGTGATCGATGGCGCGGTCGATGCGCCCGATACGCTGGGCAAGATGCTCGGCCCCGAGCGCTTCCAGGCGCTGCGCGAGAAAAAGGGCCTGGCCAATGACGGACTGCTGCTGCCGGCCGAGGTGGCCAACACCTATTACCACCTGGCGCACCAGCACCGCTCGGCCTGGACCTTCGAGCTCGACCTGCGCGCGTATTCCGACCTGGCCTGGTGGAACCATGCCGGCAGCCCGGATCTGAAGTAGTCACGCAGACGCAACCGACGCCATCGCGCAAACCCACAGGAAAACGAGCATGACCCAAGCCATCGAGCTGATCTTCGATTTCGTCAGCCCCAACGCCTACCTGGTGTGGCAGCCGCTGCGCGCGCTCGCCGCGCGGCGGGGTGCGCAACTCACGATCACGCCGGCGTTCCTGGGCGGCATGCACAAGCTGACCGGCAACGCGCCGCCCTTCATCCGCGACGCCGACATCAAGGGCAAGAATGCCTATGCCAAGCTCGAGATGCAGCGCTTCATCGACAAGCACGGCCTGCACCGATTCCGGATGAACCCCGCCTTCCCGTTCAATTCGGTCAACCTGCTGCGGATGCTGGTGTCGCTGGAAGGCGATGACCGGATCCGCCTGATCGAGGCGCTCAACCCCGCGATCTGGGAACAGGGGCTCGATGTCACCGACGCCGCCGCCGTCGCGGCGGTGCTCACCACCGCCGGCTTCGATGCGCAGGCGCTCGTCGCGAGGACGCAGGACGGCGCCATCAAGCAGGCCCTGATCGACAACACCGAAAAAGCCGTGGCGCGCGGCGCCTTCGGCATCCCGAGCTTCTTCATCGGGACCGAGATGTTCTTCGGCAAGGAACGCCTCGGGCAGATCGAAGAGATGCTTGAACGCGGCTGATCGGGTTCGAACAGGCCGGGGGCATGACCGCCCCCGCGCCGAGCGGCTCCCTAAGGAGCACCCGGCATTTCCGGTCGGCCCTCGAACCGCCTATCTGACGCGTCGCTGGTCCAGGAACTGATTGAACGCCGCGCGCGCCTCGACGCTCCTGAACAGGGCCTCATGGCCGCCGGCAACCTCGAGGACAACAGGCTGCTGGCAGTTCGTGCAGGTCTGCACGGCCTGCCTGAAGAGCGGCCACGAGCGCATCTGGATCACGCCGTCGTCTTGCCCCTGAACGAACAGCGCATCCGCCTTGAACCCCTGGGTGAACGACAGCAGGGAGATGCTGCGATACGGCGCAGGGTTGGCCGACGCAGGACCGTAGCGCGGGCTCATCAGTCCGCACTCCTCGCTGCGGGGCGCGTCGCCGCGCTCCTCGAGCAGGCAGCGGTACTCGAAGTCCAGGGGCCCGTGTGCATTGGCGATCACCCC
>JBIIHU010000358.1:0-3390 GCA_044235405.1 Burkholderiaceae bacterium | reverse complement strand
ATGTGCGGCTTTCGGGTGCCGACTCGGCGGTGCGTGCCGCCGCCGAGGCGCTCGGGCGGCGACACGGCTTGCGCGCGGTCGATGCCGACGAGGCTGCCGCGTTCTGGCATAGCCTGCGCGATCACCACCATCCGTATCTTGCCGGGGCGCCGGTGCTTTGGCGCCTGTCGGTGCCATCGACCACTGGCGTGCTGGCACTGCCTGGCGAGCCCCTGCTCGAGTGGGGCGGTGCGCTGCGCTGGTATGCCGGCGATGCGCCGGCCAGCGTGGTGCGTGCCGCAGCGCGGGCGGCTGGCGGGTCGGCCACGCTGTTCCGTGGCGGCGATCGTGCACAGGGCGTGTTCCAGCCGCTCGCGCCGCCCCTCGCGGCACTGCATGCGCGGCTCAAGCGCGAGTTCGATCCGAACCGCATCTTCAACCCCGGACGCCTGTATCCGGCGCTCTGATCCGGATCACGACGCCCGACACCGATGGAAACCCATCTCGCCGACTGGCTGAAGGGAACGCCCGAGGGCGTCGAAGCCGAATCGATCCTGCGCAGCTGCGTGCACTGCGGCTTCTGCACGGCCACCTGCCCGACTTACCAGCTGCTTGGCGACGAGCTCGACGGGCCTCGCGGTCGCATCTACCTGATCAAGCAGGTGGTCGAGGGCCGGCCCGCCACGGCCGCCACGCAGCAGCATCTCGATCGCTGCCTCACCTGCCGCAACTGCGAGAGCACCTGCCCTTCGGGGGTGCGCTACGGGCATCTCGTCGACATCGGGCGTCGGCTGGTCGATCGCCAGGTCGAGCGCCCGGTCGGCGAGCGCCTGCGGCGCTTGGCGCTGCGCGAGGGGCTCACCCGTCGCTGGCTCTTCGATCCCGCGATGCGTGCCGGCCAGGCCCTGCGGCCGCTGCTCCCCGCGGCGCTGCGCGCCAAGGTGCCGCAGCGCCGCGATCCGGGGCCGCTGCCGACGCGCACCCATGCTCGCAAGGTGCTGCTGCTCGACGGCTGCGTGCAGCCCGCGATGATGCCGGGCATCGACGCGGCCACGCTGCGGGTGCTCGATGCGCTCGGCGTGCAGGGTGTGATCGCGCCCGGTTCGGGCTGCTGCGGCGCGATCCGGCACCATCTCGACGACCACGACGGCGCGCGCGAGGCCGCGCGGCGCAACATCGCGGCCTGGTGGCCGCTGATCGAGTCGGGCGCCGTCGAGGCGCTGCTGATGAACGCGTCGGGATGCGGCGCGATGGTGCGCGACTACGCCCACCTGCTTCGCGACGATCCGGCCTGGATCGCGCGAGCGCAGCGGGTCGTGGCGCTGACGGTCGATCTCGCGCAGTGGCTGCCGCGGGAATTCGCTGCGGCCGTCGAGCGTGGCGATCTCCGCTCCCCGACCCGGCTGCCGGCTGCGCGGGTGGTGTTCCATCCGCCGTGCACGCTGCAGCATGGGCAGCAGGTGCGCGGCGAGGTCGAACGCCTGCTGGGCTCGCTGGGTGTCGAGGTCGGGCCGGTGGCCGATTCGCACCTGTGCTGCGGCTCGGCGGGCACCTACTCGGTGCTGCAGCCCGCGTTGTCCACGCAGCTGCGCGAGCGCAAGCTCGAGGCGCTGCAGGCCAGCGCGCCGGCGATGATCCTGTCGGCCAACATCGGCTGCATCGGGCACCTTCAGGCGGGCACCGCCACACCGGTTCGCCACTGGATCGAGTGGCTCGACGAGGCGATCGCCTGACGCCGTGCGCGCTCCGGGCTGGTCGCTGCGCGGGCCCCTGCTGCCCGCGGGCTCAGGCGTCGGTCCGGCTCGGTCGGTGCGCCAGCAGCCGCCAGCGCACCCAGTCCTCGCGCAGCGGGAAACGCTCGCCGGGCCAGTGGTACCAGCCCGCCCACTCCCGCTGCGCCCAGCGATGGATGGCCGGTGCGTACCACAGCGTCTCGCGGCGCCACGGGCGCAGCCGTGTGAAGTCCGGGTGCGCGAACACGATGTCGCGCACCACGCGCAGCACGATGAATTCGCCCGCCGGCAGACGCAGCCGCTCCCAGCCTTCGGCGGCATTGCGCACCTCCCAGCGATAACGCGGGTCGGTGCCCGGCAGCCGGTAGCTGCCGGCGTGCCAGCGCGCGTCGCCCGCGCGGCCCGAGGGCGGCAGCAGCGGCAGCGCCTGGCCGAAGATCTGCACGAAGGCGTAGAAGGGTTCCTGGATCACGTCCCAGGGGCGTGCGTAGAGTTCGTCGCCAAGACGCCTGCCGTCCGGGTCGCGAAGCGCCACGCGCAGCGTCGGCTCGATCGTCTCGACCTCGGCCACCACCTCATCGATCCGCTGGCCGTTGTAGCGATTGATGCGCTCGTAGTGCCAGCGCTCGCCGATGCGTGGCTGCGCATCGGGCAGCGGCTGTTCGGGCACCCGATCGATGAGCTCAGTGGCGCAGCCTGAGCCCAGCGTCAGGCCCGCGCTGGCGACGCCGCGAAGCAGCAGGCGGCGTCGCGGGGTCATCGGCGGGCTCAGATCGCGATCGTGAAGCGCGGATCGTGCCCGTCGGCCTCGCCGCGCCCGACATGGCCGCGCGCATTCGACACGACGCGGGTGCCGGCGATCGTGTAGTCGTGACGGCAGTGCAGGTGACCGTGCAGCCACAGCCCGGCGCGACCCATCAGGTCCTCGCAGTTGCTGCAGAAGCTCGCGCTCGCCGGCTGCAGCCCGTAGCGCGGGTCGGCGCTGCGGGCCGACGGGCCGAAGTGCGTCACGACGACCGTCTCGTCCCACCGGGGGCCGCGGCGCCCGAGCGAAAGTTGCTGTGTCAACCAGTCCTTGCAGCGCAGGAATTCGTCGCGAACCTGGACGCCGCCGAAGCGCATGCCATCGCGCGTCGAGCGCTGCACATGCTCGAGGAAGTAGTGGCCGGCGCGCATGCATCGGTCGCGCGAGCCGACGCCGAGAAGATCGAAGTCGCACCACAGCGTGGTGCCGAGCAGTCGCACGCGACGCTCGCCGACGGTGAGCACCAGCGTGTCGCGCTCCAGCATCGCGAAGCCCAGCCGCTCGCAGCGCCGGCGCAGCGCCGTGCTCGCCTCGTCGATGTCGCGGTGATCGAACTCGTGGTTGCCGGCGACATAGACGACCGGCACCGGCCAGCCGGCGAAACGATCGAGCCCTTCATGGCCGGCGTCGATGTCGCCGGCCAGCACCAGCAGCTGCGCATCCGGGGCCGGCTCGGGATCGAAGGCCTCGGTCTCGAGGTGCAGGTCCGAAAGCAGCTGGATGCGCATCGCGTGCGCCGAGCCCCGGCTCCTACTCGACCGCCTTGACCATGTCCTCGACGACCTTCTTCGCGTCGCCGAAGACCATCATCGTGCGGTCCATGTAGAAGAGCTCGTTGTCGAGTCCGGCGTAGCCCGAGGCCATGCTTCGCTT
>JBIIHU010000357.1:0-3402 GCA_044235405.1 Burkholderiaceae bacterium | reverse complement strand
GCCGCACGCGCTCAGCGGCACCCGCCTGGCCGAACTCGCGAGCGACCTGCCGACCACGCCGGTGGACGAGGCCATGCTCGCGGCGCTGCGCGCACTCGGCGTCGCTGCGACACCGCGCTGAGGCCGGCGGGCACCGCGCCATGCTGAAGCCGGCGCGGCGCCCACTGCTGGCTCTGGGCCTGGCGATCGCCGCACTCGCCCTGGGCGATCACCAGCTCACCCGGATCCTCGAGCGTCTCGACCTGCAGTTCGGCGACGCGCTGAGCCGCCATGTCGCCGCCGGGCTGCGCCCCGATCCCGACATCGTGATCGTCGATATCGACGAGGCGAGCCTTGCGCGCATGCAGGCGGTCGCGGGCAAGTGGCCGTGGCCTCGGGCGGTGCATGCCGAACTGATCGCCGGCCTGCTGGCGCAGTCGCCGCGCGCGATCGTCATCGACCTGCTGCTCGCCGAGCCCGACATCTTCCGGCCCGAGAGCGACGCCGCGTTGCGCGAGGTGCTTCGTGGCGCCTCGCGGGTGTACCTGCCGACGCTGCGCCTGGATCCGGCCGGCGATGCCCAGGGCATCGCGCTGGCCGACGCGGCTGACGCGCTCGGACTCGTGCGAACCCCCTCGGCGCAGCCGGCAGCCCGCGCGCAGCTGCTGCCACCACTGGTCGCGGATGAGGCCGACTGGCGAACCGGTGCGGCCAACTTCCTGGAGGATCGCGACGGCGTCGGTCGTCGGCATGCGTTGCACCTCGATATCCACGGCTGGCGGCTGGCCTCGCTGCCGGCGCGGGTGGCACGCGATCTCGGCTGGCCGGTGCCGGATGCCGAGACGATCGAGCTTCACTTCCGGGGCGGTCTCCACGCCTTCGAGCGCGTGTCCTACGCAACGCTCTGGGAGGATCTCGGGCGTCGGCAGCGACAGCGTGCAACCGACGAATTCCGCGGCCGGATCGTCCTCGTGGGGACCTCGGCACCCGGGCTGCTCGATGCGAGGGTCACGCCGATGGGCAGCCTGCAGCCCGGCGTCGAACTGCTCGCGACCGCGATCGACAACCTCAGGCACCAGCGCTGGATGACACGGCCCGCACCGGCCTGGCGACTCGCGGCCACGCTCACGATGCTCATGCTGCTGATCGGCGCGCTGGCGGCCGGTGTATCGGCGGCGCGCATCGGGGCGGCTCTGGCGGGGCTGACGCTGGCCATGCTCGGCGCGGCGCTTGCGGCGGCACATGGCCGGCTGCTGCTGCCGGTAGTCGAGCCGCTGGTCTGGACCTGGCTCGCCTTTCTCGGCGGTGTCGTGCTCGCCTACCGGCGCGAACGACGCGCCCGGGAAGAGGCGGTCAACCTGTTCGGGCGCTTCCTGAATCCCGCGGTGGTGCATCGGCTGGTCGAACGCGGCGAGACCGTGGCCTCGCTGTCGGGACGCAGCCGCGAGCTCACGGTGCTCTTCTCCGACATCCGCGGTTTCACCACGCTGTCCGAGAACACCGATGCCGCGGTGGTCGTGCAGCTGCTCAACCGCTACTTCGAACGACAGGTCGAGGTGGTGTTCCGCCACGGAGGGACGCTCGACAAGTTCATCGGCGACTGCATCATGGCCTTCTGGGGCGCCCCCCTGGACGACCCGGCGCATGCGCGACGCGCGGTTGCGGCTGCCCTCGAGATGCAGTCGGAGCTGCTCGCGTTCCGCGAGGAGCTGGCGAGGGAACACGGCGCCGCGGCCGCGAGCTTTGACGTGGGTATCGGCATCCACAGCGGCCCGGCCGTGGTAGGTTTCATCGGTTCCCGTCGCAAGCTCGACTACACCGCCATCGGCGACACCGTGAACCTCGCCAGCCGAATCGAGGGACTCACCCGCGACGCGGGCTGCCGGATCCTCGTCTCCGACACCACCCGTCTCGCCTGCGAGCGCTTGCAGGCCGATGGCGAGGCCGGAGCGCGCTTCGACTTCATCGATCGCGGCGCCCACCATGTCAAGGGACGCCAGCAGCCGGTGCATCTCCACGAACCCCGGCAGCGGGCCTGAAAACCGACCGCAGGGCGTACAAGCCGATGCCGTCCTCGCGCCGCCTCGTCGATGGTGCCGCATGCTTCGCCGTCGCCCTGCTGGGCGCGACAGCGGGAGCACCGGCCATCGCGCAGACCGCCGAACAAGGCGTGGTGGTGCGCCGGACCGAGCTGCGACAGGAGCCCTTCGACGACGCGGCCCGTCTCGCGGAACTCGCCGAGCGATCCACGGTCAGGCTGCTCGGCCGCCAGGGTGGCTGGCTGCAGGTGCAGGCCAGCAGCCACACCGGCTGGCTTCGCCTGCTGCTGGTGAGGACGGTTGCCGCGGTGCCTGCCGCGTCTTCAGGCGATGGCGGCCTGCGCGCGGCGATCAACCTCGCGCGCACGGGCTCCACCGGGCAGACGGTGGCTACCGGTGTGCGCGGTCTGGATCGCGCCGACCTCGCCCGCGCCACGCCGGATCCTCGGCAGGTCGAGCAGCTCGACGCGATGGCGGTTTCGCGGGAAGAGGCCGAGGCCTTCGGACGGCAGGCCCAGCAGCAGCCGGGCAGGGGCTGATCGTGGCGGTATCCGCAAGGTTCGCGCTCGGCGCGATGCTGCTTTCGGCGAGCCTCGCAAGCCCAGGCGGCGCGCTCGCGCAATCCTTCCTCGATCGTCTGCTCGACGGCGCGAAGCGCGCCACCGACCAGGTGCAAAGGCTGCAGCAGGCCGCGATCGAGTTCAGCGAGGAGCAGGAACGCGAGATCGGACGGCAGTGGGCGTCGGTGCTGCTCGGCGCCGCGCCGCTGCTCGACAACCCCGAGCTGCAGCGCTACCTGAACCAGCTCGGTCGCTGGATCGCGCTGCACAGCGAACGACCGGGCTTGCCCTGGACCTTCGGCGTGCTCGACACCACCGCGATCAATGCCTTTGCCACACCCGGCGGTTATGTGTTCGTGACGCGCGGACTGCTCGTGCGCACCCGCGATGAAGCCGAGCTCGCTGGCGTGCTCGCGCACGAGATCGTCCATGTAACCCGGCGACACCATCTGAACGCGATGAAGAGCAGCGCCAGCATGGCCCTCGGTGCCGACCTTCTCGCGCAGCTGACGCAGCGCGTCGAGAACCGCAATGCCGAGACCACTCGCCGCGTGGTGTCGGGTGCGCGCGAGTTGCTTGCGCGCGGACTCGACAAGGACGACGAGTACGAGGCAGACCGTCTTGGCGCGGCGCTCGCCGCGCGCGCGGGTTTCGATCCCTGGGGACTGCCGGCGATGCTGCAGACGATCAACGCGCTTTCGCCCTCGGACAGCGATGCGTCGCTGCTGTTCGCCACGCATCCGAGCGCGTCGTCGCGGCTCGATGCGATCGGCCCTGCACTCGGTCCGGACGTCGATCAGCGAGCGCCGCGCATTCGCGGCTCG
>JBIIHU010000356.1:0-3417 GCA_044235405.1 Burkholderiaceae bacterium | reverse complement strand
GTACAGCAGGAGCGCCCGGACGAGGTCAACCGGCTGCTGCTGGCTTTCCTGGCGGGTCTTTGAAACGACGCGGGCGCCCGAGGGCGCCCGCCAGCGCGCGGCGGGGGCCGTCGGGCGCCCGCGCGCGGGGACCGGTACGACCTCAGGCCTTCTTGACCCAGGCGCTGCACCAGCCCTTGCCGGCAACCTGCTTGCCTGGGAAGATCGCGCAGCCGCCCATCGCATCGGTGGCCTTGCCCTGGTAGAGCGAGCAGTTGCTGCAAAGCTGGCCAGCAGCGAACTTGGGGAACTTGGCCTTGTCGACCTTGGTGGCGTCAGCCTTGTAGCCGAGCGACACGGCCTGCGGATCGGTCTCGGACACGGCGGCCTGGGCCTGAGCCTGATGGGCGGCGGCAAGGGCGGTGCTGCCAAGCGCGAGCTGGACAATGAACGTGCGACGGGTTGTCATGGCAAGCTCCTTCGAGGAGTGAGAGAAGAGCCCTCGACCGTAGCAGAAAACCCGGATGGCTCCCGAGATGCCGCAGTGCGGCGGTCGGTCAAGGCCGGCCGGCGGTGCGCCCGGGGGCGTTCTCAGCCGCCCGAGAGGCTGCGCCCGTCCTCGAGCAGCCTGCCGCTGAGGTGCGCGGTGCAGTCGAGCAGGCTGGCGGTGTGGGGCGCTTCGGCCGTCAGCACCGATACCGAGGTGTTGGACACGCGCTCGGGCACCTGCCATCCCGCCGGCAGGCTGGCATGGTGGCGCAGCATCGCCTTGACCACCAGTCCGTGGGTGACCACCGCGAGCGGTCCGTCGAGTGTGCGGCGCAGTCGCAGTACTTCCTCGAAGGCGCGAGCTACCCGCGCGAGGAAGACCGGCATCGATTCGCCACCGGGGGGCGCCTCTTCCATGGCGATCGGGTCGTAGCCGAAGGCATCGAAGGGCTTGCCCCGCAGATCGCCGAAGTTGCGTTCATGCAGCAAGGTACTGGTGCGAAGCGTCAGGCCGGTGGCGGCAGCCAGGGGGCGCGCGGTGTCGTGGGCGCGCCGCAGATCGCTGCTCAGAATGCCGGCGAGCGGCTGCCCGGCAAGGCGCTCGGCCAGCGCCGCGGCCTGGGCCAGCCCGCGCTCGCTCAGCGGGGTGTCGGGTGGCTGCAGAACGCGGGCGGCATTGAGCGGCGTTTCCCCGTGTCTCACCAGCAGGATCGTCATGTTCGGGTCATCCTCCGCGAGCCCGGCCCCTGTGCCCGGCCTGCGCATCTTGGGGGCGCCGGCGCCCGCCGGCAAGCATCGTCGCGGGCGACGGTCGGGCGCCAGCGGATTTCCGGGACAGAGGTCGTCATGCTCGTGTTTCGCAACGCCGCCGATTGCGCGTCGCGCCTCGCCGCGACCGGCGCTGGCGCGCTCGCGGCCGCCGGCGGCGGAACCTGAGCGCGCGAGCGCTGTGCTATCGTCATCCGCGACCCCGCGACCCGGGGTGCATGGTGGCCCGCTGCGATAGGTGCAAACCGGCCGCCCGCTGCGATGAGCGCCGCCGACTTGCCCGCCACTGCCGATCAGCCCGCCGCCCACGCCGTCGTGCCGGTGCCGCCTGCCACCGGGCCGCTCGCCGGCATCCGCGTGCTCGACCTCACCGCCGTGGTACTCGGGCCCCTGGCCACCCAGATTCTCGGCGACTACGGTGCCGAGATCATCAAGGTCGAGTCCCTCGAGGGCGATCTCATGCGCGCCAACGGCGTCTCGCGCAGTCGCGGCATGAGTTCGATCTTCCTCGCGATCAACCGCAACAAGCGCTCACTCGCCCTCGATCTGAAGTCGCCGGGCGGCCGAGCAGTGCTCGAGCGGCTGGTGCCCACGGTCGACGTGGTGGTGCACAACATGCGGGTGGCCGCCATCGAGCGGCTGGGCTTCGGCTACGCCCGTGTGGCCGAGCTCAACCCGCGCGCCGTCTACTGCGTGGCCACCGGTTTCGGCCAGGATGGTCCAGACCGCGACAAGCCCGCCTTCGACGACATCATCCAGGCAGCCTGCGGCCTCGTGGGGCTGAATCTGGTGCAGCAGCCGCTGCCCGATTACGTGCCCAGCCTGATCGCGGACAAGACGACCGGCATGGCCGTGGTCAACGCGATACTCGCGGCGCTGTTTCACCGCGAGCGCAGCGGCCGCGGCCAGCTGGTCGAGGTGCCGATGCTCGAGACCATGGCCGCCTTCGTGCTGGCCGAGCATCTCGGCGGGCTCAGCTTCGAGCCAGCCAGCGCCCCGCCGGGGTATGCGCGCCTGCTGACCGGCGGGCGCAAGCCGGCGCCGACGCGCGACGGCTTCATCGCGATCCTGCCCTACACCGGCGAGCACTGGGAGGCGTTCTTCCGCATCGCGGGGCGCGAGGAACTGATCGCGCGCTATGAACTCGCCGATCGGCATCGACGCAATCAGCATATCCGCGAGCTCTACGCGCATCTGGCCGCGATCACCCCCGGCAGAACCACCGCCGAGTGGCTCGCGATCTGCGAGCAGCTCGATGTACCGGCCACGCCGATCGTGCGCCTCGAGGATCTGCCCGAGCATCCGCATCTGAAGGCGGTCGACTTCCTTCGCCGGGCCGAGATGCCGGGACAGGGAGCCGTACGCTACGTCCGCCCACCGGTGCGTTTCCACGGCACGCCCGCCCAGGTCCGTCGCTTCGCGCCGCGCCTGGGCGAGCACACCGCCGACATCCTCGCCGAGGCTGGCTACGACGCCACCGAGATCGCGGCGCTCGCGGCTTCCCGGGTCGTCGGTCTCGATCCCGGCCTGCCGGCCTGAGCCGCCGCCGCCCATGTGTCGCGACGATCTGCCAAGCGGCCAGCGCAGTCCCGTCGTCGCCGGCGCCGACGACCCGCTTGCCTTGACCGACCGGGACGGGCACGCCATCCAACGACCCAGGAGCCATGCATGAACTTCGAACTCCCCCATGAGCACCGGATGCTCGCCGATCTCGTCGCGCGTTTCGTCGACGAGGAGCTGATGCCGCTCGAGAAGACGGTGCTCGAGCGCGAGGCGGCCGGACAGGGCCACGAGCTCAACGACGATGAGCGTGCGCGCATCGACGCGCGCTCGCGCGAGCTCGGCCTGTGGGGGCTCGATGCGCCGGAGGAGCTCGGCGGCTCCAACCTGCCGGTGTCGGCGATGGTGGCCGTCAACGAGGCGATGGGCCGCACCATCGTGCCCTACTACCTGCCGCCCGATTCGCCCAACCTGCGCATGCTGCTGCTGACCGCCACCGCCGAGCAGAAGGCGCGGTATCTGGAGCCCTACACCCGCGGCGAGATGGTGTCGGCGATCGCGATCTCGGAGCCGGGCGCGGGCGGCGACCCGGCCGCGATGCGCAGTCACGCCGAGCGCGACGGCGACCACTGGGTGATCAACGGCCGCAAGATCTGGATCAGCCGCGCCGCGAAAGCCGAC
>JBIIHU010000355.1:0-3421 GCA_044235405.1 Burkholderiaceae bacterium | reverse complement strand
GGCTGCACACGCTGGGCTACTGGGCGCGCGAGCAGCGCGCGCTCAGCCTGCCGGCGGCGGTCCACAAGCTCACCGGCCACCCGGCCGCGCTCTTCGGCATCGCCGACCGCGGGCTGCTGCGCGAGGGGCTCGCCGCCGACCTGCTGCTCTTCGATCCGGCCACCGTGGGCCGTGGGCGCAACCGCCGCCTTCACGATCTGCCCGCCGGCGCCAGCCGTCTGCGCGGCGAGGGCGTCGGCGTGCATGGGGTGTGGGTCAATGGCGAGCAGGTGGCCGACCGCGGCGGACTGCTCGCCGACGCGCCGCGCGCCGGACAGCTGCTGCGCTCGTTCAGCGCCTGAGCGTGGACCCGGGCGGGGGCGGCGCGCGCCGCCCGGGCGCGCCTGTCCCTATCCCTCGATCGCGAAGCGCATGCCGGCGTGCGCCTGCAGCCGCGCGGCCAGCGCCCCGCCCATGGCCGGCACGGCGGTGAGGATGCCGCCGCCGCGGGCGATCGGATCGCGCAGCAGGCACAGCGCGCTCTCGGCGATCATCCGCGAGGTGCAGCCGTAGCCGGGGTCGCGCTTGCCGCCCACCGCGGCGCGCACGCGGCGCCCGTCGGGCATCTCGGCGATGAAGAGCAGATCGAAGAAGCCGGCCTCGCGTTCCTCGCGGCTCGGGCCTTCGCCGGGTTTCGGGCCGTCGCCGCGGGTCATCGAGCGGTCGGCCGCGACAGCCTCGGCGAGCGCCCGCCCCTTCTCGCCGGGACCGGTGACGATCATCTCGTCGTAGGTGAAGTCCGTGCCCCAGGGGTGCCCGAGCAGGAAGTTGGTGCGCAGCACGTTGCGGGTGTTGATCGGCGCCATGACAAAGGGCGCGACCCAGGCGTCGAGGGCCTCGTCGATCATCGGCTTGTCGCCGCGCGGCTGGGCGGGTCCGGCAAAGCCCGGGCTGAGCGCGTAGGGGTCGCGCAGCAGCGCGAGTACGCCGGGGTCGCGGGCGGCGGCCTCGAGTGTGGCGCGCAGGCTGGCCGCGGTTCCGCCCGAGAAGCCGCCCTTGCTGCGGCGCACCCGGCCCTTGACCCGGGGGGCGTAGGCGCCGAAGCGGCGCATCGCCTCCTGCTGCGCAAACCAGACCCCGTAGTCGAAGGGGATGGAGTCGAAGCCGCAGGAAAAGACGATGCGCGCGCCGCTCGCCCGCGCGGTGGCGTCGTGCGCGTCGATCATCGCGCGCATCCAGGCCGGCTCGCCACACAGGTCGACATAGTCGGTGCCCGCCGCCGCGCAGGCCGCCAGCAGCGGCTCGCCGTGGAGCTGATACGGCCCGACGGTGGTGATCACCACCTTCGTTGCGCGCGCAAGCGCCTGCAGCGAGGCCGGATCGGCGACGTCGGCGAGGATCTGCGCGACCGCCGGGCTGGCGCCGATCGCGGCATGCACCTCGGCCAGGCGGGCCGGATCGCGGCCGGCGATCGCCCAGCGCAGGCCGGGCTCGCTTGCCTGGCGCTCGATCAGGTACTCGGCGACCAGTCGGCCGGTGAAGCCGGTGGCGCCGAAGACGACGATGTCGTGGGGGCGGGTGTCGGCGGGGGCTGGAGTGGCGGTCATGGAGAATCCTGAGGGTTGCGGGCGACAGCCGTCGTGCCGTCGGGGGCGGGCGCGTGATGGACTGCCTCGGAGGCCACACCGAGCGCACCCAGCATGCGCACCGCCTGCATCACCGCCATGCCCTCGCGAAGGCCGGCGGCGCGTGCCAGCGGGTTGAGGTGCGAAAGCACGCCGTTCTCGAGGGTTTCGGCGGCTTCGCCGATGCGGGCGCTGTCGTGCGCGCAGGCTGCGGCGATCACGCCTGCCTCCTGCAGCAGGCGCAGGCCGACGATGCCCGCGCCCTCCTTGCCCACACCCGCGTCGTTGAAGATCACGGCATGCGGCGGGTGCGGCTGCGCCAGCACGAAGCGAACGGCCGCCAGGCCGCCATGCGAGCCGGTGGCCACCACATGGCCAGCCTCGTCGGGGCCGACCGCGGAAATCGAATCGAGCAGGGTGAGCGGGGGCATCGGCTTTCTCGACGGCGGCGTAGCATAGCCTCACCATGAGCGCGATCGACCTTCAACCCTACCAGTCCTGGCTCGAGCGCCGCGAGACGGTGTCCGAGACCCTGGCTCCCATCCCGGCGCTGGCGCTGGCCGCCACGCTCGATCTGCCCGAGGCGCCGACGCAGTCGCTGCCGCCGCTGTGGCACTGGCTGCACTTCCTCGACCGTGTGCCGAGCTCGCAGCTCGGGCCCGACGGCTCGCCCAGCCGCCGCTCGCTGCTGCCGCCGATCCCGTTGCCGGAGGTGATGTGGGCGGGTGCCGAGACCGAGTTCCTGCGGCCGCTGCGCATCGGCGAGCCGGCGGTCAAGACCTCGAGGCTTGCCGACATGGTGGCCAAGACCGGCGCGCGCGGGCCGATGGTCTTTCTCACGCAGGAGCACCGCGTCGAGCAGGGCGGCGAGCTCGCGCTGATCGAGCGTACCCGCGCGGTGGTGCTCGGCGCCCAGACCGCGAAGCCCGCGGCCGCGCCGCCCGACGACCCCGCCGGCGAGCGCGAACACGCGTGGCTGGTCGACGAGTCGGTGCTCTTTCGCTTCTCGGCGCTCACCTTCAATTCGCACCGGATCCACTACGACCTGCGCTACACGACCGAGGTCGGCGGCTACCCGGGGCTGGTGGTGCATGGCCCGCTGCAGGCGGTGCTGCTCGCCGAGACCTTCCGCCAGTGGCATCCGCAGGCACGTGTCACGCGCATCGCCTTCCGCGCGCAGGCGCCTCACTACTGCCATGGCAAGGTGGTGGTGCGCGGAGCCGCCCGCGGTGAGCGACAATACGCGCTCTGGACCCGCCCGCCGGCCGGCGGCACCGCGATGAGCTGCATCATCGACTGGCTGCCCGGCTGATCGCGCCGCCCCCTCGGATCCTTCATCGGGGGCGCGCACCGCTGTCCGCGCACCTGTCGCGGCCGGCACCGCCTCGTGCAGCCCGATGACCCAGCGCCCCGACGACTCCTCCCCCGCTTCCGTCTCGACCTCCTCGACCGGGTCTGCCGGAGCCCCCGCCGGCGGCGCGATCGCCAGCTCCGGCTGGTGGCCGCTCACGCTGCTCGCGATGGCGCTGCTGCTGGTCACGATGGGCTCGCGCCAGTCGCTCGGCCTGTTCATCTCGCCGATCAACACCGACACCGGCCTTGGCATCGTGACCATCAGCTTCGCGATGGCGGTCGGCCAGTTCGTCTGGGGCGCGGCGCAGCCGGTGGCCGGCGCTTTCGCTGACCGCTACGGCCCGGGCCGGGTGCTCGCCGCGGGCATCGTCATCACGGCCATCGGGCTGGCGCTCGTGCCTTTCGTGAAGAGCGGCTTCGGCCTGACGATGATGCTCGGCGTCGTGGTGGCCGCGGGCGCAGGC
>JBIIHU010000113.1:0-11138 GCA_044235405.1 Burkholderiaceae bacterium | reverse complement strand
TCGCGGCCGATGCGGCGGCCGCCGCGCGGCAGCTCGGCCGTCTGGTCGATCGCGAGCCGCAAGCCCTGCCCGATGGCGCCTGGCGCGTGGTCTCCGGCGCCGGCCGCGCCGACTTCGAGCTCATGCCCCGCGCGGTTTTCGCCGCCCGGCACCCCGGGGCCGATCTCGGCGGGCTGTCCGACGAGGGCGTCGCGGCGCTCGTGCTGCGGGTGACCGATCCCGGGGCCACGCGCAGGGCGCTCGGCTCGCTGCCCTGCACCTTCGCGGCAGGCGCGATCGCCGTGCCCGCGACCCTTGCCAATGGCGTGATGCTGGTGTTCACGCCCGCCTGAGGCCGAGCCTCGCCTGCCCCCACCCCACCCAGGAGCTGACATGACCCTTCGCAACCGCGTCACCGAGCGCCTCGGCATCACCCACCCGATCATCCAGGCGCCGATGGGCTGGATCGCCCGCGCGCAACTCGCCTCGGCGGTCTCCAACGCCGGCGGCATGGGCATCATCGAGACCTCTTCGGGCAAGCTCGACGAGGTTCGCGACGAGATCCGTCGCATGCGCGAACTCACCGATCGTCCCTTCGGCGTGAACATCGCGCTCACCTACGTGCGCGATCCCGACATCGTGAAGTTCGTTGTTGATCAGGGTGTGCGATTCGTGACCACCTCGGCCGGCGATCCCGCCCGTTACTGCGCCGATCTGAAATCGCACGGCCTGACGGTCTATCACGTGGTGCCGACGCTGAAAGGTGCGCTGAAGGCGGTCGCGGCCGGCGTCGACGGGCTGATCGTCGAGGGGGCCGAGGGTGGCGGCTTCAAGAACCAGCGCGATGTCGCTTCGATGGTGCTGCTGCCGCTGGTCTGCTCGCAGGTGCCGGTGCCGGTGATCGCCGCCGGCGGCTTCTGCGATGGCGCCTCGATGGCGGCGGCGCTCGCGCTCGGTGCCGAGGGGGTCCAGATGGGCACGCGGATGCTGACGGCCGCGGAGTCGCCGGCGCATGCCAACTGGAAGGCGGCGATCGTTGCCGCCGAGGAGACCGACACGGTGTTCCTGAACCGTGGCGGCAAGGGGCCGGCGTTGCGCGCGCTGCGCACCGAGCGCAGCAATCGGCTGGAGTTCGACCCGCCGCCGGACATGCGCGCCGAGTTCGCCAACGTGCTCGACCTCTATTTCGGCGGGGATCTCGAGGCCGCGATCGCGCTCACCGGACAGGTCTGCGGGCGCATCGATGCCGTGCGCCCGGTGAAGGCGATCATCGAGGAGACCGTCGCTGACTGCGAGGCGGTGATCGCCTCGCTGGCGGCCCGCTACGGCGCAACCGGAGCTGCGACGGGGGTGGGAGTCGCCCAGCTCTGATGGTTCATTGATTGAAATGATGAATGCCGGCTTTCAGAGGCGAAACGTACCGCTGCCTCTGAAAAGCGGATCGACCTCGGGATTTTCGTCCAAATTGTGTCCTGGACAACAGCCGATGACGATCGGCTGAGAGGCGATTACCGGCAGGCATCGTTCCACAAGCTCCCTGCGGGCAGTTCCGATCGACTCGCACGGTCCTTCGAAAAGTTTTGCAATTTGTTTTCTCTGCTGAAACTTACATCGCATGAAAGACGCCACAAGACGTCGGCTTTCTGCATAATGGTCAAAGAAAAACCGATGCGCCAACCACGGAGACAGCGATGACCGACGATTCCGAACTCGACACTGGCTACCACGCCACCGTCCTCGAAGATCCGCCGGAAGCCGTTCCCGCGGGGTCGGCCATCCTGCGCGCCGTCCGCATCCTGGAGGCCATCGCGCGTCACGACACCCCGCCGCAACTCTCCGAGATCTGCCGCGAGGTCGAGCTCCCCAAGCCCACCGTCTACCGCATCCTCACCACCCTCGAGCATGCCGGGCTGGTGGGGCGCGAGCCGGGCAGCAAGCGCTACGCGTGCTCCGAGCGCATGAACGGTCTGGCCGTCGAGACCCTGCTGCGCTCGCCCGCGCGCGGTGCGCGGCGTGCCGTGCTCGAGGAGCTCGTCGAGCAGATCGGCGAGACCTGCAACCTCGCCATCCCCAACAACAACTCGGTGCTCTACCTCGACCGCGTCGAGGCCTCCTGGCCGCTGCGGGTGCGTTTCTCCGCCGGCTCCAAGCTGCCGCTCTACGCGTCGGCCAGCGGCAAGCTCTTCCTTTCCTACCTTCCCAAGCGCAGTCGTGAGCGTTTCCTGCGGGTCACGCCGCTGATCCGGCATACTCACAAGACGTTCACCGATCCCGCCCGGCTCGGTCGCGAGTTCGAGGCGATCCGCGCCAACGGCTACGCGGCCGACGACGAGGAATACCTCGCCGGCGTGTGCTGTCTGGCGGTCCCGGTGCGCGATGCCGACCAGCGCGTGGTTGCCGCGATCTCGGTTCAGGCGCCCGTCACCCGGATGCGGCTCGAGGAAATGGTCGAATTCCTCCCGCACCTGCGGCAGGCTGCCGACGCCGTCGCCCAGACCATCGACTGGTAACCCCGTCGGTTGGTCGGCAGCCCTCACTCTCCGACACAACCGACAGGAAACAACGCGATGAACGACGCAGCAGGCAGTGGGGTCTTGCGGTTCGGCAGCGGCCAGTCCGTGCAGCGGGTCGAAGACGCCGCGCTGCTTACCGGGCGCGGCCAGTTCACCGACGATATGGCCCCCGCCGGCACGCTGGTGCTGGCCTTTCTCCGCTCCCCGTATGCGCATGCGCGCATCCTGAGCGTCGATGCCTCGGCAGCTCGGGCCATGCCCGGCGTGGTCGCCGTCTACACCGGCGCCGACCTCGCCGCGGCGGGCGTGAAGCCGTTGCCCTACGCCGCGGCCTTCAAGCGCGGCGATGGCTCGCCGGCGGTGTCGCCCCCGCGGCACCCGATGGCGGTCGACACCATCCGTTTCGCCGGCGAGGCGGTCGCGGTCGTGGTTGCGGCCACCCGTGATCAGGCCCGCGACGCCCTCGAGGCGATCGCCCTCGATGTCGAACAGCTTCCCGCGGTCACCACCGCGGCCGATGCCGCCGCCCAGGGAGCGCCGCAGCTCTGGCCCGAGGCCGACGGTAACGTCGCCGCCGAGGCGCGCTATGGCGATGCGGCAGCCGTCCAGGCCGCCTTCGATCGGGCGGCTCATGTGGTCACGCTCGATCCGCTGCTCAACCAGCGCCTCGCGCCGGCCTCCATCGAGCCGCGCACCGTGCTGGCCAGCCACGATGCCGCCACCGGCCGCACCACCATCCGTATGAGCAGCCAGATGCCCACCGGGGTGCGCAACACGCTTGCCGATCCGGTGCTCGGCATCCCCAAGGAACAGATCCGGGTGGTCGTCGGCGATGTCGGTGGCGGCTTCGGCATGAAGACCGGCCTCTACCCCGAGGATGCGGTCGTCGCCTTCTGTGCCCGAAAGCTGTCGCGGCCCGTGCTCTGGGCGGCCGAGCGCTCCGAGGAGTTCCTCAGCGCGGTGGCCGGTCGCGATCTCCTCACCCGTGCGCAGCTCGCGCTCGATGCCAGTGGCCGGGTGCTCGCCTTCCGCGTGCACTCGCTCGCCAGCGTCGGCGCCTACGCCACGCCCACCGGCACCGCGATCCAGCTGCTGATCGGGCCGTGGGTGCTCAGCAGCATCTACGACATCGGCCTGGTCGACTTCCACTTCAAGGCGCTGCTCACCAATACCGCGCCCACCGGGGCCTATCGCGGTGCCGGCCGTCCCGAATCCATCTACATCATCGAGCGCCTGATGGATGCGGCCTCGCGCCAGCTCGGCATCGATGGCGCCGAGCTTCGCCGGCGCAACATGATCCGTCCCGATCAGATGCCCTATCGCAACCCGATGGGGCAGGTCTACGATACCGGGCAGTTCGAGAAGGTCCTCGACCAGGGCCTCGCACTGGCCGACTGGTCGGGCTTCGAGGCTCGGGCCGCCGCCGCCGCAGGCCGTGGGCGGGTGCGCGGGCGCGGCATCGCCACCTTCCTCGAATGGACCGGCGGCAACGCCCTCGAGGAGCATGTCAAGGTCAATGTCACGCCCGACGGGATCATCGAGCTGATCTCGGCCACCCAGGCGATGGGTCAGGGTCTGGTCACCACCTACGTGCAGCTGGCGGTCGACATCTTCGATGTGCCGCCCGAGCGCATCCGCATCGTGCAGGGCGACACCGACCTCGCCAACGGCTTCGGCAGCGCGGGTTCACGCTCGCTGTTCACCGGGGGCACCGCGGTCACCGTCGCTTCCGAGCGCACCCTCGAGCGGGCGCGTGCACTGGCTGCCGAGGCACTCGAGGTGGGCGAACCCGATCTCGAGTATGTCCGGGCGCGCTTCCGCGTCGTCGGCACCGACCGCGGCATTGGTCTGTTCGAGCTGGCCGGCCGCCAGCCCGAGCAGCGCATCGTCATCGATGCCAGCGCCACGGTTGCCGGACCCACCTGGCCCAACGGCTGCCATGTCTGCGAGGTCGAGATCGATCCCGATACCGGCGAGGTCGAGATCGTCGCCTACAGCTCGGTCAACGATGTCGGCCGCGTGGTCAATCCCACCATCGTGCAGGGACAGCTCGACGGCGGTGCGCTGCAGGGCATCGGCCAGGCGCTTTGCGAGCAGATCGTCTACGACCGCGAGAGCGGGCAGATGCTCACCGGCAGCTTCCTCGACTACGCGATGCCGCGGGCCGACCTGAGGGTGCCCTTCCGCACCACGATGGACGAATCCACGCCGTGCCTCAACAACCCGCTCGGGGTCAAGGGCGTGGGCGAGCTCGGCACGATCGGTGCCACCCCGGCGGTGGTCAATGCGGTGATCGATGCGCTGGCGCGCGCGGGTGTCGATGTGCTCGCGCAACCCGTCCAGATGCCGCTGACCGCCGAGGCGGTCTGGCGCCTGCTCGCTACCCGCCGAGGGTAGCCCGGCCAGCCGGGGTGCGTGCTGCCGCCAGCAGCATCAGCCCGGTGAGCGCCGGCAGGATGCCCAGCGCGACGAACACCGCCGAGTAGCTCCCGCCGAGGCTCACGCCGGCGGCGAAGAGCGCCGAGCCGCTCATGCCGCCGGTGAAGGTCAGGAACTGGGTGGCGCCGGTGGCGCGTGCCACCCGCTCGGGCGGCACCAGTCGCACCAGGTCGGCGAAGAAGACCCCGTTCCATGCAACTGCGGTCAGCGCGCACACGAGCGTGATGCCGAGCATCAGACCCGCTGGCGCATCGCTCGGCGCCAGGCCGAGCATGACGATGGCCACCCCCATGGCCACGCCCAACCCACCGAGCAGGCGCGTCGGGTCGAGCCAGCGATCGGCGGCATGGCCCCAGCCGATGCGTCCCGCGACGCTGACCGCCTGCGAGACCGCCAGCAGGCTCGCCGAAAGCGCCAGCGACAGCCCGTGCTCGAGCGTGAGCAGCGTGACCAGGAAGGTGAGGAAGCTCACCTGCGTGAGGGCGAAGACCAGCGAGGCGATCGCGAGCCGCCGAGTTGGCGCGAAAGCCAGCACCTCGGCCAGTGGCGCGAGCACGCGAGCACGCATCGTCGCGAGCAGCCCCCCGGGGGGCCGCGCTTCGGCCGCCCGGCCGGGGGCTGCGCGTTCGGCTGTCGTGACATCTTCAAGGCGGTCGCGGCTCGCGCCGATCGCCATGGCCGCGGCTGTGGTTACCGCGGCCACCACCAGCAGCGCACCCCACCACGACACGGGCCCCAGCAGCGCCGGCAGCGCGACGCCGGCGGCGGCCACGCCGATCGGGACGCCGGTCTGCTTGATCGAGAAGAACAGCCCGCGACGGCGCACGGGCGCGTGCCGGCTCAGGATCTCGGCGGCGGTCGGGTTGGGCAGGCCATAGGCAAGGCCGAGCACCACGGCGCCGGCGAGCAGAGCGACCGGCAGGCCGACGGCCAGCAGGGCTAGGCCGGCAGCGGCCGCCAGCAGCGCCGCCTGGCTGGCCCGCACCGGCCCGATGCGCTGCGACAGGGATCCCGCGCCAAGCCCGGTGAGCATCGCCGTCAGGTAGGCGAGGCTGATCAGCCAGCCCACATGCTGCGCGCCCACCCCGAGTTCGCTGGCCACGACCGGCGCGAGCACCGAGGGACTGGTGAGCGCCAGCGCGGCCAGCGTCTGCACGAGCAGCGTGACGGACAGGGCCAGCAGCGGTCGGTTGGCGATCAAGGCGGCAGCGGGAGCGCGTAGGCGCGCGACACTCACGGCAAGGCTGCGTCGGGCGGGCCGGCACGATATCCTGACAGCCCCGACGCTGCCAAGCGTTGCCCTCCTTCGTCGAGAACCGCCATGGGACACAACGACGCGCTGCTCGCGCAAATGGAATCCGGGACCGCCGCCGCCCGCGATGCCTTCTGGATGCCCTTCTCGCCCAACAAGGAGTTCAAGCGCGAGCCGCGCCTGTTCGTGCGCGCCCAGGGTCTCTACTGCTACACGCCGGAGGGGCGCGAGGTCATCGACGCCTCGTCGGGGCTGTTCTGCGTGGCAGCCGGCCACTGCCGCCCCGAGATCGCGCGCGCGGTGTACGAGCAGCTCGCCACGCTCGACTTCGTCGCGCCTTTCCTGCGTGGCCACCCGAAAGCCTTTGAGCTCGCGCAGCGGGTCGCCGAGTACACCCCGGCGGGTCTCGACCGGGTCTTCTTCGTGAACTCGGGCTCCGAGGCGGTCGATACCGCGATGAAGATGGCCCTGATGTACCACCGGGTCCGCGGCCAGCCCCAGCGCCAGCTCTTCGTCAGCCGCGAGCGGGCTTACCACGGGGTGAACATGGGCGGCGTGGCGCTCGGCGGCATGGTCAACAACCGGCGGGCCTTCGGCACGGGCCTGGCCGGCGTCTACCACATGCGCCATACCGCGCTGCCGCAGAACCGCTTCGCCCGCGGCCAGCCCGAGCATGGCGCCGAGCTCGCCGACGACCTGCTGCGCTTCTGCCAGCTGTATGGCGGCGAGAACATCGCGGCGGTCTTCGTCGAGCCCACGGCCGGGTCCTACGGCTGCCTGCCGCCGCCCGTGGGCTATCTCGACCGGCTGCGCGCGATCTGCGATGCGCATGGCATTCTGCTTGTCTTCGACGAGGTGATCACCGGCTGGGGCCGCATGGGAGCGGCTTTCGGCGCCCAGGCCTTTGGCGTGACCCCCGACCTGCTCACGATGGCCAAGGCGCTCACCAACGGCGCCCAGCCGATGGGCGCGGTGGCGGCGCGTCGCGACATCTACGACAGCATCACCGATGCCGGCCCGGAGCGTGGCGTGGAGTTTTTCCACGGCTACACCTACTCGGCCCATCCGGCGGCCTGCGCGGCCGGCCTCGCGATGATGGACATCTTCCGCGACGAGCGCCTGATCGATCGGGCGGCGGCGATGAGTCCGTATTTCCTCGACGCGATGTTCGCGCTGCGCGATCTGCCGATCGTCACCGACATCCGTGGCGTGGGCATGATGGCGGCGATCGACGTCGCGGTCGACGGCGCACCGGGCGCCCGCGGCCACGAGGCTCAGAAGCGTCTCTATGACGCCGGGCTCAATCTGAAGAGCACCGGCGACGCCCTGATCGTCGCGCCGCCCTTCGTCGCCGAGCGCCACCACATCGACGAGATCGCCGGCAAGCTGCGGGCCGTGCTCGCGGCACTCTGAAACCCGGTCTCTGCGCCCATGCGCCTGCTCGATTCCGGTCGCGGCTTCGCGGGTCTGCTGCTCGCCGCGCTTCTCGTGCTTGCCCCGAATCCCGGCGGGGTATCGGCGGCGGGCGGGCGGCTCGAGCGCATCTCGGCGGCGGGCGAACTGCGCGTATGTATCTGGCCCGACTACTACGGCGTCACGTACCGCAACCCCCGCAGCGGCATGCTCACCGGCATCGATGCCGAGCTGTCGGTCGAGTTCGCCCGTGAGCTTGGCGTGCGCGTCCGGCATGTCGATTCGAGCTTCCCCGCCTTCATCGCCGATCTCCTCGACAATCGTTGCGACATCGCGATGTTCGGGGTGGGCGCACTGCCCGAGCGCGCCGAGCGGGTGCGCTTCTCGCAGCCCTATCTGCGCAGCGACATCCTCGCGGTGACCACCCGTACGCACCCGACGCTGCGTGCGTGGGGCGACATCGATCGGGCGGGGCATGTCGTGGGTGTGCAGGCCGGCACCTTCATGGAGCCGGTGATGCGGCGCACGCTCAGGCAGGCCCGCCTGGTGGCGATCCGCCCGCCCGATACCCGCGAGCGCGAACTGCAGGCGGGACGCATCGATGTCTTCATGACCGACTACCCCTACAGCCGTCGGCTGGTCGATGCGGCCGACTGGGCGCGCGTGCTGTCGCCGCCGTCGCCGCTAGCGCCGCTCGACTATGCCTACGCGATCGCGCCGGGCGACGACGCGTGGCTCGCGCGCGTCGACCGTTTCGTGCTCGAGATCCGGCGTGATGGACGGCTCATCAAGGCGGCGCGCGCCCACCGGCTCGATCCGATCGTCGTCACGCCATGAGCGCCGGGCCCGCGCCCGGGGCCGCGTCCCGCGCGGCCAGTGCTCCGCGTCGCCACGAGGCGGGCCTGGTTCGCTGGGGCGTGGCCTTCGCGCTGGTGGCGGCGGCGGCCACGGTGCTGCAGCTGCTGGTGCTGAACCACACGATCGAGGCCGAGCACGCGGCGAGGGTTCGCATGCTGTCGGGCATCCTGGCCAAGGAGCTCAACCGCACGCTGGTGTCGGTGCGCAACACCCTCGACCTGCTCGACGATGGCGTCAGCGGCGCACTCCGGGTGGGCGATCGCGATCACGCCCGACAACTTCTCGACAGCGCCACACGGGCTCTCTCGCTGGTGCGCGAGCTGGTGCTGGTCGATGGTGCCGGTCGGGTGATCGCGGCGTCGCGGCGCGAGCTCGAGGGCCAGCGGCTGGGCGCGCTCGATTTCCTCGCGCAGCCGGCCGATGGCGCCGTGCGCATCGGCCTGGCCACCGCGGGACGCGGCCTTGCCGCCGACGAGGCCCGCCAGGGCCCGGCGCAGGCTCGGCACGGTTTCTTCACGCTGTCGCGCAGTCTTGGCGAACCCTCCGCGGGCAGGCTGGTCGCGCTGATCGGTGCCGACAGCCTGGTCAACGACATGGGCTACTTCGCCGGTGCCGCCGGCGAGCAGATCAGCGTGTTCCGCTACGACGGCCAGCTGCTCGCGACCAGCGCGGCGCAGGTGTCCGCGCGCCGCGAGCCGCAACCGATCTTCGAGCGCTTCCTGCCGGCCCGTGAGCGCGGCCTGTTCGACGACGCGCTCGCCGATGGCAGCCGGTGGGTCGCGCACTTCGACGTGACCGCCGACTTTCCGGCGGTGGTCGAGGCGCGCATCGACCGTGCCGAGATCACCGCGCGCCGGCTGCTCGAGATGTCGACGCCGCTCGGCGTGCTCGGTGCCATCCTGGTCGCGGTGTTCCTTTACACCCGCCTTTCGCTCGCGGCCGTCGAGCGCAGCCGCCGCATGGAAGACGAGATCGCGCGCCACCGCGACCACCTCGAGGAGCGGGTTGCCGAGCGCACGGCCGAGCTGCGTGCGGCGCAGCAGGAGTCCGAGCGCCTGGCCCGCGCGAAGAGCGAGTTCCTGGCCAAGATGAGCCACGAGATCCGCACGCCGCTGAACGGCGTGCTGGGGCTCGCGCAGTTGGGCGCGCGCGGCCTCGCCCCGGACGACGCGACGCGCACCTTCGCGCAGATCGTCGAGTCCGGGCAGCATCTGCTGGCCGTCGTCAACGATGTGCTCGACATGTCGCGCATCGACGCGGGCAAGCTCGCGATCGAGCGTCGCCCCTTCGAGCTGGCCGCGCTGGTCGACCGGGTGTCGCGCATGATCGAGCCCGCGGCGCGCGCCGGCGGGCTGCGCTGGCGGGTGACTGTCGCGCCGGGGGGCTCGCCCTGGATCGAAGGCGACGAGATCCGCATCACGCAGGTGCTGACCAACCTGCTCGCCAACGCCGTCAAGTTCACGCGCCACGGCGAGGTCGGCCTGTCGGTGCGCCCGGCGGCCGATGGCGTGATCTTCGAGGTCGTCGACACCGGCATCGGCATCACGCCGGAGCAGGCCGCGCGACTGTTCGAACCCTTCGAACAGGCCGACAACAGCACGACGCGGCGCTTCGGCGGCAGCGGCCTGGGCCTGGTGATCAGTCGCGAGCTCGCGCGGCTGATGGGCGGCGATCTCACGCTGGCGAGCCGGCCGGGCGAGGGCAGCACCTTCACGCTTCGCCTGCCGTTGGCCGCTGCCGAGGCGCCCGGTGTGCCGGATGCCACAGGCGTCGGCGACCCTGTCGGGCGGCTGGCTGGCATGCGGCTGCTGGTGGCCGAGGATGTCGCGGTCAATCGCCTCGTGCTCGAGGGGGTGCTGAGCCACGAAGGCGCGTCGTCGGTCTTTGCCGAGCACGGCGCCGACGCGGTGGCCAGGGTGCTCGCCTGCGGCGGCGCGGCCTTCGATGCCGTGCTGATGGACATCCAGATGCCCGAGATGGATGGCTTCGAGGCCACCCGGCATATCCTCGCCTGCGACCCGCGGCTGCCTGTGCTCGGGCTGACCGCGCATGCGCTCGACGACGAGCGCGCGCGCTGCCTGGCCTGCGGCATGGTCGATCACCTGACCAAGCCGATCGACGTGGAGGCCCTGGTGGCAGCGCTGCTGCGGCACGCGCGCCGCGGTCCGTGGCCGGCAGCTGCCCGGCCCGGCGCGGCGACGTCGCCCGGTTCAGGCTCCGCCGGCGCGTCCCGGAGCTGAGCCGGCGAGCGCGGCCGGGTCGAACCCGGCCTCGCGCAACACCGCGTCGGTGTGCTCGCCGAGAGCCGGCGAGTGCGCGCCGGCACGCGTGTCGGCCTGCGAGAAGCGAAAGGGCGGGTTCATGATGCGGAAGCTGCCGCCGGCGTCCTGCACCTCGGCCAGCGCGTCGCGGTGCGCGAGCTGGGGGTCGGCGAGCGCCTGCGCCACGGTTCGGTAGGGTGAGCAGGGCACGCCGTGGGCGTCGAAGATCGCCTGGCACTGCGCCACCGTGAGCGAGGCCGACCAGGCCTCGGCGAGCGTCATGAAGTCGCCCCAGTTGCTGCGGCGATCGACGTAGGCCGCGAAGCGCGGGTCGGTGATCCACTCCGGATGGCCGGCCGCCTCGCACATCGACTGGAAGGTCTTCTCGCTCGCCACCGCCACCATCAGGTAGCCGTCGGCGCA
>JBIIHU010000112.1:0-11171 GCA_044235405.1 Burkholderiaceae bacterium | reverse complement strand
TGAGCGGGGTCCGGAGCGCTGGCGGCGGGTGCCGTCGGAAAGCGGCAGGCCGGATCGGCGAGGATCTCGGCGGCCGACTCGACCAGGCTGGCACCCTCGCGGATCAGCCGGTGGCAGCCTCGCGCCATCGGCGAGTGGATCGAACCGGGCAGCGCGAAGACCTCTCGCCCGAGATCGGCTGCGAGCCGCGCGGTGATCAGGGAGCCGCTGCGCACGGCGGCCTCCACCACCAGCACACCCCGAGCGAGCCCGGCGATCAGGCGGTTGCGCCGCGGGAAGGCACCGCGACTGGGTTCGCTGCCCGGCGGCCGCTCGGCAAGCAGCAGACCGCGCTCGGCGATGGCCTGTGCGAGCGGGCGCGCGCCCGGGGGATAGATGCGGTCGATGCCGGTGGCCAGCACCGCGATGGTGCTGCCGGCGGTGGCCAGAGCCCCGCGATGCGCGGCGCTGTCGATGCCGGCGGCGAGCCCGCTGACGACTACCACGCCGGCCTCGCCGATGGTGCGCGCGAAGGCCTCGGCATTGCGGCGGCCGTCGGTGCTCGCCGCGCGGCTGCCGACGATGGCCAGCGCCGGGCTTGCCAGCAGCGTGGCCTGTCCGCGGACCCAGAGCAGCGGCGGGGGGTCGGGGGTGTGGAGCAGCGCGGCCGGGTAGTCGGGGTCGTCGAGGGCGACCAGCCGGCACCCGGGCTGGGAGGCCCATCGCAGCGAGTTCGCGATCGCGGCTTCGCGACGCGGGTCGGGGCGCAGCAGCGCCCCGGCGAGCCCGGGCCCGGCCACCGCCGCGAGCGCGGCGCCGGAAGCCCCCAGGATGCGTTCGGGGATGCCGAAGGCGGACAGCAGGCGCAGCGCGTGGGCAGGGCCCACGCCAGGCGTGAGTGCGAGGTGCAGCCAGGCCTGCCGACCGGCGCACCCGGCCGGGTCGGAGACCATGCGAGGGTGGATGGCTAGGGGTTGACGATGTCGTCGCCGACCGCGACCGCCTTGCGGGCAGCGACGATCAGGCCGTAGGCGATCGTATCGAAGACCCGGAACACGAGCACTTCGCCAATCGTCTCACCCGGAAGTTCGATGGGGGCCTTGCTGTCGGGGTCGCGCGCGGTCCGGGAGCGTTCGCGGATCCCGACCACATGCCCCTCCTCGATGCCCTGACGGCGGCCCAGATTCAGCGCGACCACGCTGTTGCGGCCCGCCTGGCTCACGCCGCGGTAGACCGAAACGATGCGCCCGTTCACCGTGCGCTCGGGCGCACGCGGCGCGAAGTTCATCGGCATCACGCGCTCGGCGGGCACCAGCCGGTCGCCGGGGCCGATCTCCTCGGAGGCCCGCAGCACGCGGAAGCTCGCCGGTTCGCCACGACGCTCGAGCCGGGCGGTGCCGAGGAAGACCGCCTCGAAGGCGATCGGGCGGCGGGTGTCCGGGTCGACCAGTGGCGTCACGCGCCGGTACAGGTACCACTCCGTCGCGTCCTGGCCGGGCTTCAGGCCGCTCACGTAGGCGAGCTCGCCCTGGCCGAGGAACACCCGACCCTCCTGGATGCCGACGATGCGGGGATGCTCGCGCTGGGCCTGCTCGTCCAGGATCAGCGGTCGGTTCAGGAAGGGTTCGATGGCCGCCGAACTCACGGTGGGGATCGGGGCGACGCCTGTGCGTTCGGCGCGCACGCGCGGGCTGAGCCTGCGCGAGCCGTCGGGATTCGTGGCCGCGTCGGTGCTCGCGATTTCCTGGCTCGTGCTGACGCCGACCGAGCGTGTTGCCGGGGAGGGCGCGGCGCCGGTGCCCGCGGCCGTCTGCGCGGGTCCGGCCGCCGCCGAGGCGCCATCGACCGGTCGGGCGAGCCTCAGGCGGGCCGACGCGCCCGCGCCGTCGAGGTAGACGATATCGCCGGGATAGATCAGGTGCGGATTGCGGATCTGTTCACGGTTGAGCCGCCAGAGCTCGGGCCAGCGCCAGGGCTTCTCGAGAAATTTCCCGGCGATCCCCCACAGCGTGTCGCCGGGCACCACCACATGCTTGTCGGGCGCGTCGGGTGCGAGCTCCGGGGGGCTCAGCGGCGCGGGCGGCGCAGCCGGGCCCGCGGGCGGTGGGTTGCCCGGGGGGGCGCCGGCGGCTGCCGCAGCCTGCGCGAGGGCTTTCGCGGGCAGTGCCAGCGAAAGGGTCAGCGCGAGGACGCGCCGGCGGGAACTGGTAGACTTCGCGCTCATGGATTGCGGCACCGGGTCGGCATGAAGGCAGGGCCGTGGCAAGCTGGCCGCCCTGGATTTGCCTTGCTGGATCAAGGCGTTAGGCGCACAAGATCAAGCGCTTGCTCAAGCCCGGTCGAGTCTGCCGGCATTCGCCGGGGGCCGCAAGCCGAGTCCGGATTCAACGGTAGGTAGGTGCCGATGGCCGTCCGTCCCATCCTCCGATTCCCCGACCCGCGTCTGCACACGGTGGCGCAGGCTGTCGAGCATTTCGACGATGCGCTGCGCGAGCTCGTCCGGGACATGACCGAGACCATGTACGAGGCGCCGGGCATCGGTCTGGCCGCCACGCAGATCGACGTGCATCGCCGGGTCATCGTCATCGATGTCTCCGAGGAACGCGACGCGCTGCGCGTGTTCGTCAACCCCGAGATCGTCGGGGCCAGCCCCGAGAGCAAGGTCTACGAGGAGGGCTGTCTCTCGGTGCCGGGCGTTTACGAGGAGGTCGAGCGCCCCGACCGTGTCACGGTCCGGGCCCGCGACGAGCACGGACGGGTCTTCACGCTCGAGGCCGACGGCCTGCTCGCCGTGTGCCTGCAGCACGAGATGGATCACCTCGATGGCCGGGTTTTCGTCCAGCACCTGTCGCGCCTGAAGCAGAACCGCATCCGCACCCGGATGCTCAAGGACCGGGACCGCACGCCCGCCTGAGCGGGCGGCGCGCGTGCCCGGTCGCCACGGTTCCTGCCGATGCGCCTCATCTTCGCGGGCACGCCCGTCTTCGCCAGCCTTGCACTCGATGCGCTGGTGGCCGCCGGCCACGAGATCGTCCTGGTGCTCACCCGGGCCGACAAGCCCGCCGGGCGTGGCCAGCGGCTCTCGCCAAGCCCCGTCAAGGAGCGCGCACTCGCGCATGGGCTGCCCCTGCTGCAACCCGCGTCGCTTCGCGATGCCGCCACGCAGGCCGAGCTCGCGCGGTACGGGGCCGAGGCCATGGTGGTTGCGGCCTATGGCCTGATCCTGCCGGCGGCGGTGCTGGCGCTCCCGGCGCACGGCTGCCTGAACATCCATGCCTCCCTGCTGCCGCGCTGGCGTGGGGCCGCCCCGATCCAGCGGGCGATCGAGGCGGGCGATCCCCAGACCGGCATCACCATCATGCAGATGGACGAGGGGCTGGATACCGGCCCGATGCTGCTGGCCGAGGCATTGCCGATCAGTCCCGAGGACAACGCCGCGCGGGTCCACGACCGCCTGGCCGAGCTTGGCGCAAGGCTGATCGTGCGCGCACTCGACGAGCTGGCCGCGGGTCGGCTGGTGGCGATGCCCCAGCCGGTCGAGGGCGTCACCTACGCCGGCAAGATCCTGAAGGCCGAAGCGCCGATCGACTGGCGCCAGCCGGCAGCTCGCATCGCCGACCGGGTGCGCGCCTTCGACCCTTTCCCGGGCTGCACCGCCACGCTCGCGGGGCCCGCCGGCGAGAGCCTCAAGATCTGGCGTGCCCGGGCCCTGCCCGAGGCCGGCTCGTCGGCCGGGCGGTCGCCGGGCGGTTTGCTGACGGGGCCCGGGGCCGGTGTACGCGTGGTCTGCGGACACGGGCTGCTCGAACTGCTCGAGGTGCAGCGTCCGGGCGGGCGGCGCGTGCCGGCGGCGCAGTGGTCGCAGGCGCTTGCGCCGGGTGACGCGTTCGTGCTGCCCGATGCGCCATCTGCAATGCCAGGCCCTTGAGACCGACCCAAGAAGACCGCATCTTCAGGAACCCGAATGCTTCGGGTTCAACCTCCCCAGGAGTCGTCGCCCCATGTTCAACTGGATGAAGACCGCCATGCTGATGGCCGCCATCACCGCGCTGTTCGGGGTGCTCGGCGCGGCCTTCGGCGGCAAGACCGGCATGCTGCTGGCGCTCGCCTTCGCGCTCGCTACCAACTTCTTCGCCTACTGGTTCTCCGACAGGATGGTCTTGCGGATGTACAACGCGCAGGAGGTCGACGAGGTAAGCGCGCCGCAGTTCTACACGATGGTGCGTGAGCTCGCGCAGCGCGCGCAGATGCCGATGCCGCGCGTCTACCTGATCGACGAGGAAGCGCCCAACGCCTTCGCCACCGGGCGCAACCCCGAGAACGCGGCCGTCGCCGCCACCACCGGCGTCCTGCGGGTGCTGTCGGCGCGCGAGTTGCGCGGCGTGATGGCGCACGAGCTGGCCCACGTGAAGAACCGCGACATCCTCATCTCCACCATCTCGGCCACGATGGCCGGCGCGATCTCCGCACTCGCCAATTTCGCGATGCTGTTCGGCGGACGCGACGGCGAGGGCCGGCCGGTCAACCCGATCGCGGGCATCCTGCTCGCCATCCTGGCCCCGATCGCCGGCGCGCTGATCCAGATGGCGATCTCCCGAGCGCGCGAGTTCGAGGCCGATCGTGGCGGCGCCGAGATCAGCGGCGATCCGCAAGCGCTGGCCTCGGCGCTCGACAAGATCCACCGGTACGCACAGGGCATTCCGCTGGAGGCTGCCGAGCGCCACCCCGAGACCGCGCAGATGATGATCATGAATCCGCTGTCGGGTGGCGGCCTGCGCGGCCTGTTCTCCACCCACCCGGCCACCGAGGAGCGGATCGCGCGCCTGATGGCGATGGCGCGCGGGGGCTGAAACGCCTGCTGCCGACGCGCCGCGCCCCGCATCGTCTGGCGCCGCGCCGCCCGCCGACCGGCCGCTGCATGCCCCGCCCTCCGACCGGCCGCTGCGCGCCCCGCTGTCCGTCGAGCTGCGAGCCGCCGCGCTGGCCCTCGCGCGCCTGCTCGCGGGTCGCGCCTTGCCCGACGGCCTCGAGGAAGCGAGGGCTCGCTTCGGCCTGCAGGGCACATCGCGCTCGGCGGTCCACGATATCGCCCATGGCGCAACCCGCCGACTTGGCACCTGCCTCGCGCTGGCCGCGCAGCTGAACGCGCGGCCGCCGGCCGACACGGTGGCGGCGCTGCAACTGGTGGCGCTCGCCGAACTGCTCGGCGCGGTCCGTCGTCACGAGGCGGTCGTCGTCGATCAGGCGGTGGCTGCGGCCCGGGCCGAGCCGGATACCGCCCCTGCCGCGGGCTTCCTCAATGCCACGCTGCGACGCTTCCTGCGCGAACGCGATGCCCTGCTGGCGATGGTCTCGAACGATCCGCAGGCCCGGTGGAATCACCCCGCTTGGTGGGTCGAGCTGCTGCGATCCGATCACCCCCGGCACTGGGAAGCGATCCTCGAGACCGACGCCGGGCGCGCGCCGATGACGCTGCGCGTGAACCGGCGGCGGCTCGACCCCGACGCGGCGCTTGCGCGGCTCGCCGCCGTCGGCCTCGCCGCGCAGCGGATCGGGCCCGCCGCGCTGCGTCTCGACGAGCCCTGCGATGTCGCCGACATTCCGGGCTTCGCGCAGGGCGAGTTCTCGGTCCAGGATCTCGCCGCGCAGCTCGCCGCGCCGCTGCTCGCCCCGCGCGATGGCGAACGGGTGCTCGATGCCTGCGCGGCGCCCGGCGGCAAGACCGGCCACCTGCTCGAGCTCGCGGATTGCCGCCTGCTTGCCCTCGACGCCGATGCCGGACGGCTGGCGCGGGTTCGCGAGACCCTCGATCGGCTCGGCCTGCCGGCGCAGCTCGCCTGTGCCGACGCGGCCCGGCCGACCGACTGGTGGGACGGCGAGCCCTTCGATCGCATCCTGCTGGATGCACCCTGCTCGGCCTCGGGCATCGTGCGCCGCCACCCGGATGTCGCCTGGCTGCGCCGGCGTCGCGATATCGCGACACTGGCCGGACGCCAGGCGGAAATGCTCGCGGCACTCTGGGGTCTGCTCAAGCCGGGTGGTACATTGCTCTTCGCGACCTGCTCGGTTTTCCGGGCGGAGGGCGAAACGCTGATCGCGGCCTTCTGCCGGCGGCAGACCGACGCGCAACGCATGCCTCTCGTCTGGCGCTGGCATGGCGAGGGTGCCGACCACCGCATCGGCCACCTGCTGCCGCACGCGGGGCCGGGCCGCAACCACGACGGTTTCTTCTACGCTTCCCTGCGCAAACGCCCGTGACACACCGCCTCGACCGGGCGCTGGCCCTGCTGGTCTGGGTCGCGCTGGTCGCGCTGGCCGCCCTGCCTGATGCCGCGCGTGCCGACGCGATCGAGGTCCAGAACGCCCGCCTCGAGGCGAGCCCCGAGGGCTGGCTGCTGTCGGCCGACTTCGCGGTCGCGCTGCCCTCGCGCCTCGACGATGCCGTCAATCGCGGCGTGGTGCTGAGCTTCCTGGTCGAGTTCGAACTGATCCGGCCGCGCTGGTACTGGTTCGACGAGACCGTCGTCGCGGCGTCCCAGACCTACCGGTTGTCGTACCACGCCCTCACCCGTGAATACCGCCTGGCCCGCGCCGGGCTCGGCCAGACCTTCCAGAGCCTGCCCGAGGCGCTGGCGGCGATGTCGCGCGTGCGGGGCTGGCGCGTGCTCGAGCCCGACCAGGTGCGTCCCGGCAACGATTACGAGGCGCGGGTGCGCATGCGCCTGGACACGACCCAGCTGCCCAAGCCTTTCCAGGTCAACGCGCTGACCAACCGCGACTGGACGCCGGGTTCCGAATGGAAGCGTTTCCGATTCAGCCCCGAGACCCCGAAAAGCGCGCCATAGGCCGGGCGCTGCGGGTCGCGCTGGTCGTCTCGGTGGCGATCGCCGTGATCCTGCTCGGCCTGCTCGTGACGGCGAGCGGCAACACCCGCCTGTTCGAGGACCGCTACCCGGTGGTGCTCGGCCTCGCGGGGCTGGTCGCGCTGATGCTGCTCGCGCTGGTGCTCGAGCTGCTGCGGCGTCTGCTGACCCGCTATCGGCGCGGGCTCTTCGGCACCCGCCTGATGGCGCGCATGGCGGGGTCCTTCGTGCTCATGACCGTGCTGCCGGTGGCGCTGGTCTTCCTGGTGGCGGTGCAGTTCGTCGGTCGATCGATCGAGTCGTGGTTCGACGTCCCGCTGGAGCGGGCGCTCGAATCCGGCCTGAGCCTGGCGCGCACCTCGCTCGATGCGATGCTCGCCGACCTTGCCAAGAAGTCGCGCGTGATGGCGGGCGAGCTTGCCGACACACCCGCGCCGGGATGGCCGGCGGCGATGGCCCGGCTGCGCGAGCAGAGCGGCGCCCAGGAGGCGGTCGTCCTGACCGGCAGCGGCCGCATCGTGGTGGCCAGCGGCGGGCAGTTCGCCCAGCTGGTGCCCGACCTGCCGTCGGCCGACGCGCTGCGCCAGGTGCGCCTCACGCGCCAGTACGCGCGGGTCGAGACGACCGCCGAGGCCGCCGGACCGGGGCTCAAGCTGCGCGTGATCGTGCCCGTGCTCACCGACGGTCAGCGGCTCGACGACAGCCGCTACCTGCAGCTCGTGCAGCCGGTTCCGACGGCGCTTGCCGAAAACGCCGAGGCGGTGCAGCAGGGCTTTCGCGACTTCCAGCAGCTGTCGCTGTCGCGCACCGGCCTCAAGCACATCTTCCGGATCACGCTCACGCTGATCTTCCTGCTCACGGTCTTCGCCGCGGTGGCCGGGGCCTTCCTGCTCGCCGGCTGGCTGACCGGCCCGCTGTCGCAACTCGCCGCCGCCACGCGCTCGGTCGCCGAGGGCGACTTCCGGCCCGTCAAGGACTATGCCGGGCGCGACGAACTCGGCGTGCTGACCCGCTCCTTCAACGACATGACCCGGCAGCTCCAGGACGCCCGCTCGCTCGTGCAGCGCAATCAGGCCGAGCTCGAGCGGGTCAACGCGCGGCTCGGCAGCGTGCTCGCGAATCTCGACGCGGGGGTGCTGGTCTTCGACGTCGACCTGCGCCTCAGGCTCGCCAACCCGGGCGCCGACCGCATCCTCGATGCCGACCTGTCGCGGCTGGTCGGCGAGCCGCTTGCCGCGCTCCCCGGCCTCGGGCTCTATGTCGACACGGTCCGCGCCGCCTTCAACGAGCTGGCAGCGGCCGGCGATGCGCGGTGGCAGCGGCAGTTCGCGCTCGGTGCGGCGCAGGGCGAGGCGGGCGCCGTCAAGGCCTCCGACGGCGGTGCGCCCGCCGCGGGCAGGAACCTGCTGGTCCGCGGGTCGATCCTGCCGGGCGAGCACGTGGGCTACGTGATCGTGTTCGACGATGTCAGCGGCGTGGTCGCAGCCCAGCGCGCGCTGGCCTGGGCCGAGGTCGCGCGCCGCCTGGCCCACGAGATCAAGAACCCGCTCACACCGATCCAGCTGGCCGCCGAGCGCATGGCGCACAAGCTGCGCGAGCGCTTGCCCCCGGCCGATGCCGAGTTGCTGGTCAAGAACACCCAGACCATCGTCAACCAGGTGCAGGCCCTCAAGACGCTGGTCGACGAGTTTCGCGACTACGCCCGGCTCCCTGCCGCGCAGCTCGTGCCGCTGCAGCTCAACGAACTGCTCGAGGATCTGCTGCGGCTCTATGCGGGCGGCGAGGCCGGCAGCGCGATCCGCACGCGCCTTGCCGCCGATGCGCCGCAGGTGCTCGGCGATCCGACGCAGCTGCGCCAGGTCTTCCACAACCTCGTCAAGAACGCGCTGGAGGCTGGCGGCAAGAGCGCACGCGAGGCGCAGGCGGGCGCCGCGGCGGTGGCGCCTGCGAGCGGCGCCGGCCCTGCTGCGGCCGTGGCGCCGATCGAGGTCATCACCGAGCGGGTCGCGCTCGCCGATGGCGCGCCCGCACTGCGCGTCACGGTCAGCGACCATGGCGGCGGTTTCGCTCCCGGCATGCTCGCGCGCGTTTTCGAGCCCTATGTGACGAGCAAGGCGCGCGGCACCGGGTTGGGGCTGGCGATCGTGAAGAAGATCGTCGATGAGCACGGCGCGCGCATCGACGTGGGCAACTGGCTCGACGAGCAGGGTCGCCCGGCGGGCGCGCAGGTCGCGATCCTATTTACCAAATTGCCGAAAAGCGTGGAGAATCCGCCCATCCAAGAGGCGGGCTGAGCGCGACGGGAATCATGGCCGAGATTCTGGTGGTGGACGATGAGATCGGCATCCGCGAACTCCTGTCCGAAATCCTGGGCGACGAAGGGCATACCGTGATGCTCGCCGACAGCGCGAGCCAGGCCCGCGTGATCCGCGAGGCGCACCCGCTCGATCTCGTGCTGCTCGACATCTGGATGCCCGACACCGACGGCGTCACGCTGCTGCGCGAGTGGGCAGCCAGCGGCAGGCTCACGATGCCGGTGATCATGATGTCCGGCCACGCGACGATCGATACCGCGGTCGAGGCCACCCGGATCGGCGCCCTCGACTTCCTCGAGAAGCCGATCGCGCTGCAGAAGCTGCTGAAGGCGGTCGAGCAGGGGCTCGTTCGAGGCCGCCAGCTCGCCTCGCGCCCCGCTTCGGCGATCGCCGAACTCGCTGTCGCACCGGCCGCGCCGCCGCTCGCGAGCGCGCGCCACGACGAGCGCGAGGCGGGCGAAGGCGCCGAGGCGGGCGTCGAGGGGGCCACGGTCGCGATGCGCGACCTGCCGATCGACATGCCGCTGCGCGAGGCGCGCGACGCTTTCGAGCGCGCCTACTTCGAGCATCACCTGGCCCGCGAGCACGGCAGCATGACCCGTGTCGCCGAAAGAACCGGCCTCGAACGCACTCACCTCTACCGCAAGCTCAAGCAGCTCGGCATCGACCTGTCCCGCGGCGCCTACCGCAAGGGCTGATCGGGTGCGGATCATCATCCTCGGCGCCGGGCGCGTCGGCGCGTCGGTGGCCGAGAGTCTGGTCTCCGAGCAGAACGACATCACCGTCGTCGACACGGACGTCGTCCAGCTGCGCGAACTCCAGGACCGCCTCGATCTGCGCACCGTGCCCGGCAATGGCACCCACCCGTCGGTGCTCGAGCGCGCCGGGGCGGCCGATGCCGACATGCTGATCGCCACCGCCGCGCGCGACGAGACCAACCTGGTCGCCTGTCAGCTGGCCGCGCGGCTGTTCAACGTGCCCACGCGCATCGCGCGCATCCGCGCGCCCGACTTCCAGGACCACCCCGAGATCACGGGCGAGGGGGGCTTCCATGTCGATCACCTGATCTGCCCCGAGCAGACCGTCTGCGACAGCGTGCTCAGGCTGATCGAGTTTCCCGAGGCGCTGCAGGTGCTCGAGTTCGCCGATGGGCGCGCGAGCCTGATCGTGGTTCGCGCCTATGCCGGCGGGCCGCTGGTGCGCCATCCGTTGCGCGACCTGCGCGCTGCGCACCCGAGCGTCGATGTCCGGGTGGTGGCGATTTTCCGGGGCGACAGCACCATCGCGCCCGATGGCGACACGCTGATCGAGCCCGGCGACGAGGTCTTCCTGCTGTCGGCCTCCGAGCACATCCGCACCGCGCTGTCGGACCTGCGCGCGATGGACAAGCCGGTGGCGCGCATCATGATCGCCGGTGGCGGCAACATCGGCCTGCGCCTGGCGCGCGCGCTCGGCAGCCGCTATCAGGTGAAGATCCTGGAGTCGAATGCGCTGCGCTGCGAGTATCTGGCGAGCCAGCTTCCCGCCTCCACGCTCGTGCTGCATGGCGACTCCACCGACGAGGACCTGCTCGGCGAGGAGCGTGTCGGCGACATGGACCTGTTCATCGCGCTGACCAACGACGACGAGAACAACATCATGTCGTGCATGCTCGCCAAGCGGATGGGCGCGCGCCGCGTGATCGCACTGATCAACCGGCGCGCCTACGCCGAGCTGATGCAGGGCAGCCGCATCGACATCGCGATCGTGCCGGCGCAGACCACGATCGGCGAACTGCTCGCCCATGTGCGCCGGGGCGATGTCGTCGCGGTGCACTCGCTGCGCCGCGGCGCGGCCGAGGCGCTCGAGGCGATCGCCCACGGCGATGCGAAGTCCTCGCGCGTGGTCGGCCGGCGCATCGACGAGATCGACCTGCCGCGCGGCGCGACCATCGGCGCGATCGTCCGTGCCGGCCCGGAGGGCTCGAGCGAGGTCATCATGGCGCACCACGACACCGTGATCCGCTCGGAGGATC
>JBIIHU010000354.1:0-3437 GCA_044235405.1 Burkholderiaceae bacterium | reverse complement strand
CCGGGGCTGGCGAACTCGGCACATCGGACATCGGAGGATCGGGGGTATCGGGCCACGCATCGGGAGGGTGATCGCCGGACCCGGCGCCTTCCCAGGAAAGTGGGTCGGCCGAGGACGGCAGGCCTTGCCGCTGTCGGCCAAGGATGCCTGCCAGCGCATCGCGAAGTGCGCCGAGCCCCGCCCCGTCGCGGGCGCTTACCATGACCCGATCGATGCTACCACAGGGGTCTCGGACCACTTCCGGAGACCATCCGACAGCATCGATCTTGTTGTAGACCATCAGCATCGGGACATCGGCCGCGCCGATCTCCTCGAGCACCCGCGACACCTCGGCCACCTGATCGTCGCGGTCGGGCGCCGAGGCGTCGACCACGTGCACGAGCAGGTCGGCGTCACGGGTCTCCTCGAGCGTCGCCCGGAAGGCCTCGATGAGGGTGTGCGGAAGCTGCCGCACGAAACCCACGGTATCGGAGAGCACCACCTCGGCGCCATCGGGCAGCCGGGTGCGGCGGGTCAGCGTGTCGAGCGTGGCGAACAGCTGATCGGCGGCATAGGTGCCCGCTCCGGTCAGGGCATTGAAGAGCGTGCTCTTGCCCGCGTTGGTGTAGCCGACCAGCGACACCGCGAAGACATCGCGCCGCAGTCGGGCACGCCGCCGCGTGAGGCGCTGGCGCGCCAGGCGGTCGAGGCGCTGGCGCAGCTGCCGTGCCTTCGCGTCGAGCATCCGCCGATCGAGCTCGAGCTGCTTCTCGCCGGGACCGCCGCGCTGACCGATACCGCCGCGCTGGCGCTCGAGGTGGCTCCAGCCGCGCACCAGTCGGGTGAGCTGGTGTTCGATGCGCGCGAGCTCGACCTGCAGCTTGCCCTCGCTGCTGCGCGCGCGCTGCGCGAAGATGTCGAGGATGAGTTCGGTGCGGTCGATGACCGGCACCTCGAGCAGCCGCGCGAGGTTTCGCTGCTGCACCGGCGACAGCGGGTTGTCGAACACGATCGCGGCGGCTTCGCGCTCGCGCAGGCGCTCGCGAAGTTCATCAGCCTTGCCGCTGCCCACCGACAGCGCGGCGTCCTGGCGGGCACGGCGAACCGCGATCGTCTCGACCGGCTCGAGACCGGCCGAACGGGCGAGCGAGCAGGTTTCCTCGAGACTCGCGTGATCGGTATGCGCGCCGCCGAAGGCGACGCCGACCACCAGAGCCCGGGTTGCAACGGCGGGAGCGCTCAGCTTTCGGGACTTTCTTGCTGGAAGTTGACGGCGCGCGCCGGCACGACGGTGGAGATCGCGTGCTTGTAGACCATCTGGGTGACGGTGTTGCGCAGAAGGACCACGTACTGGTCGAAGGACTCGATCTGACCCTGCAGCTTGATGCCATTGACGAGGTAGATCGAGACCGGAACATGCTCCTTGCGAAGCAGGTTCAGGAACGGGTCTTGTAGCAGCTGCCCTTTGTTGCTCATCGTGGCTCCGTTGACGCCTGAGGGTCGGAGATGGGGGCGGACCGACGCGAATTCAATCGCGTCATCGCCTGAAGTCGGCACCGACTATAACCGCAAACGGACGAGGCTCGCGCATGCCCGCAGGCGCCGGTGCGCGGTCGCTCAGCGCGCGGTCGCGTAGGGGTTGGCACCGCTGCGCCACTCGATGCGCAGCGGAGTACCGGCCAGCGCGAACTGCTCGCGGAACCAGGACTCGAGGTAGCGCCGGTAGGTCTCGGGCACATGGTCGAGGGCACTGCCGTGGATGACGACCACCGGCGGGTTCTGCCCTCCCTGGTGCGCATAGCGCATCTTGGGGCGAACCGGACCGCGTCGTGGCGGCTGCTGCCGCTCGACCGCCTCGTGCAGCGAGCGGGTGAGCCGGGGTGTGGGCAGCTTGCGCATCGCCGCCGCGTAGGCCTCGTCGACTGAGCGCATCAGCGCACCGACCCCCAGACCGCTGCGTGCCGCGATGAAATGCAGCCTTGCGAAACGCAGGAAATGCAGGCGACGGTCGAACTCTGTCTTCAGGCGGTCGCGCGAGGCCACCGGGAGGCTGTCCCATTTGTTCACCGCGACCACCAGCGCCCTGCCCGCTTCCAGGATGTAGCCGGCGATGCTCGCGTCCTGGTCGGCGATTCCCTCGAGCGCATCGATCATCAGCACGCAGACATGGCAGTCCTCGATCGCCTGCAGCGTCTTGACGACCGAGAACTTCTCGATCACGTCGGTGACCTTGCCGCGTCGACGCACGCCGGCGGTGTCGACCATCGTGTAGGGCCGGCCACCGCGCTCGAAGTCGATCGCGACGGCATCGCGCGTGGTGCCCGGCTGGTCGAAGGCGATCAGGCGCTCCTCGCCGAGCAGCGTGTTGATCAGCGTGCTCTTGCCGACGTTGGGCCTGCCGACCACCGCGACCCGCACCCGGCGAGCGACCGGTTTCGCGCCCGGCCCGGCCTCGGCAGGCTCGGCGGCATGGTCATCGGCCACCGGCACGGGCTCGGGCAGCAGGCCCTCGAGGGCGATCTCGAGCAGATCGCGCACGCCATCGCCGTGAGCGGCCGACACCGCCAGCGGAGCGCCCAGACCGAGTTCGTGGAACTCGGCCGCCACGGTCTCGCGCGGCATGCCTTCGGTCTTGTTGACGGCCACCACCAGCTTGCGGGCGCTGCGCCGCAGCTCGGCGGCGATGTCACGGTCATGACCGGTGAGGCCCTGACGTCCATCGACGAGGAAAAGCACGACATCGGCCTCGAGCACCGCCTGGCGCGCCTGGCGCGCCATCTGGTACTCGATGCCCTCCTTGGCCACCGGCTCGAAACCCCCGGTGTCGATGACGATGCAGTGCGAATCGCCGACCCGGGCGCGACCGTAGTGGCGGTCGCGCGTGAGACCGGGACGGTCGGCAACGAGCGCATCGCGCGTTCCGGTCATGCGGTTGAACAGCGTGCTCTTGCCGACGTTGGGTCGACCGACGATCGCGAGAACCGGGGTGCGGGCCAAGTCAGTCGACCTCGATGGCAACCAGCGTGCCGCCGCTGGTCTGCAGGATCGCGAGCCGTTCGAAGCGAACCCCCTGCGCCAGCATCGGCGTGCCGTCGGTGGGGAAACGGGCCACGATCGCGCCGTCGTCGCGCGACAGCACGTAGACCTGCCCCTGAACGTCGCCAAGCACGAGGTGATTGCCGACGGCAACCGGCGCCGAGGGCTCTCGACGGGCCAGGGCTTCCTGGCGCCACAGGCTCGCGCCGGTACGCGAGAAGGCGTGCACATGCCCGCGCTCATCGGTGACCGCCACCAGCCGGGCATCGGCCTCGATGCCGCCGACCGCGGCCACCTCACGCGCCCAGAGTGCGCGGCCGGTGGCGGCCTCGAAGCAGGCCACCTTGCCCTGATAGCTCGCCGCGCAGACTTCGCGCGACGAGGCCACCGGCGAGCCGACGATGTCGGCGATGCGTTCGATC
>JBIIHU010000111.1:0-11213 GCA_044235405.1 Burkholderiaceae bacterium | reverse complement strand
GCGCGATATAGCTCGCATGCTGACCGGCCAGCCGGGGAAAGACCGGGCTCGAGCTCTCGCCCTCCATGCCGTGGCAGATGAAACACTTGCCCTGCACGATTTCCTCGGCACGCTTGAGCTCGTCGGCATGGACCAGCGCCGCGGCCCCTGCCAGACATGCGCCAAGAATCCGGTTTCGCAGTTTCATGTTGCTTTCTCGAGAGTGGCCGATGGTCGGCATCGCAGAGGTGTCGAGAGTGGCCGATGGTCGGAGCCGCGCTGTTGGCCTGCGCCTGTCGGCGTCGCAGGCGCGACCCTCTCAGGCGATGCCGGGATTGCCCTCGACGCCAAGGATGCGTGGCGCATTGACCGCGCGCGGGCTCACCCGTCCGCCCGGGCGGGCGCGCAGCCAGGTTTCCACCACATCCCAGACCGGCTTGAGGCCCGCCTTGCTGGCCTCCTCGGCCACCGGCGCCCAGCCGGCCACGGTGTAGCTGCGGCCGGCCTCCAGCGGCTTGCCGCCAAGGCGAAGCTCCGTGATGCGCGCACCCATCCGCGCCGAAGGATCGATGGTGTACTGCAGGCCACCGACCCGCACCATGTCGCCCCCCTGCTGGTAGTAGGGGTCGGGGTTGAAGAGATTGTCAGCGACATCCTCGAGCACGGTCTTGATCGCCTCGCCGGTCATCGGCGTGACCGTGGCGTAGGGATAGGTGATCGCGAGCTGGTCCATCACCAGCTCGCGGGTGATCGCCTGGCCGGGCAGCAGCGAGGTGCCCCAGCGAAAGCCCGGGCTGAAGGCGATCTGCGCGCCCTGCACGTCCATCAGCGCATCGCAGACCAGCTGGTCCCAGCTGCCGTTGAAATTGCCGCGCCGGTAGAGCAGGCCGTCGGTGACCGCGAGCGTCTCGCCGAGTTTCGCCTCGTGGGGCGCCCGGATGCGCCGGATCAGCGCCTCCATCGCGGGATCGGCCTTCAGCAGGTTGGCGAAGACCGGGAGCAGCCGGTAGCGGAAATTCGCGACCTTGCCGCCCCGGACGTCGAAATCCATGACGCCGAGAAACTTGCCATTGCTGCCGGCATTGGTGACCAACGTGGTGCCACCGGCATTCTTCACCGGGATGGCGAGCGGCACGCCATCGTGGGTGTGACCGCCGAAGATCGCGTCGACACCGCGCACGCGGCTGGCCATCTTGAGATCGACGTCCATCCCGTTGTGCGACAGCACGACCACGACCTGGGCACCCTTGCCACGCGCCTCGTCGACGACCTTCTGCATCTCGGCGTCGCGAATGCCGAACTCCCAGTCGGCCACCAGGTAGCGCGGGTTGGCGATCGGGGTGTAGGGAAAGGCCTGCCCGACGATGGCCACCGGCACTCCGTTGATCGGGCGGATGACATAGGGCGGAAAGACCGGGTCGCCGAAATCGGCGGTGCGGACATTCTGGGCGACGAAGTCGACATGGCCCTTGAAGTCGCGCTCGACGATCTCCTTGACCCGCTTCATGCCATAGGTGAATTCCCAGTGGCCGGTCATCACATCGACACCCAGCGCCTTGCAGGCATCGACCATGTCCTGGGCGTTGGTCCAGAGCGCGGTCGCCGAGCCCTGCCAGGTGTCGCCACCGTCGAGCAGCAGCGCGCCGGGGCGCGAGGCTTTCAGGCGCCGCACCAGCGTGGCCAGATGCGCGAAACCGCCCACCTTGCCGTAGCGCCTGGCCGCCTGTTCGAAGTCGAGGAAGGTGTAGGCATGAGCAAGCGGCGAGCCCGCCGGGACGCCGGCCGCCCGCAGCAGATGCTCGCCGACCAGGTGCGGCATCTGGCCGCGCATGGCGCCGATGCCGAGGTTCACGCTCGGCTCGCGGAAGTGCATCGGCAGCAGTTGCGCATGACAGTCGGTCATGTGCAGGAGGCTGACGAAGCCCGCGCCGGTTCCGAGCGGCGGCAAGTCGTAGAGGGCGGCTTCGGCCTGGGCGGCATCGGCCTCGGCTTGAGGGCCGAGCGCCATGCCGGCGGCCGAGGCCGCGGCGAGCACGTGGAGGAATTCGCGGCGACCGAGGTTCACGACGGCGGACCTACCGGTTGACGGGTGAGCGAGGGTCGAGCAGCAACGACATCAGGTGGCGAAGCTGCTGCTCGTCGAGCAGCTTCTGGTGCCCGAAGCGCGGCATGTTCGAGCACGCCAGGTAGGCGTGGCTGTTCCAGAGCTTGGCCCAGGTGTACTGAATGATCGGCGCGGTGACCGGCGACGACATGTCGGCCACCTCGCGCACGCCGCGGTTGCGGCCGTAGTGCCACAGCGAAGGTCCGAGCGTGCCGTGGGACAACTCCTTCTCGTCGATCTGGTGACAGTTGTAGCAGTTGCCGCCGTTGGCCCTGGTTTCGGTAGAGGCATCGGTCCAGGTCATGCCCCGGCCGCTCTGCGCAATACGCTCGCCCTCGATCCAGTTGCCGAAATACTGGCCACCGGTGGGCCAGCGCACCGACGCCATCGCATCGGTACGGATGCGCTCGGCCAGCGCGTCCGATGGCTCCTCGCTGGTGGAGCAGCCATCCTGGACGAGGTCCTGGCGCAGGCGCTCGACCTTCGCGATGCCCTGGTCCCGGAAGGAGGCGCGCACGACGGCGCGGGCCTGCGCATCGAGCTCGGCCGACGAGGGCGGCAGCAGCGCGCAGCCCGAGAGCACGATGGCCGAAGTCGCGACGACCGCGACGAGATGAGTGGTTCGCATGGTCATGGCTCCGGGTTCAGCGCTTGATGGCCGGCGCGATCGACTTCGCGCCCTTCGCGTTCACGCCCATGTAGGTGGCGAGCGCGATGGTGACCTCGGAACCGAAGCCCGGGTACGGGAAGCGCTGCTGGCGGAAGCAGTCGTTGAGCCGAAGCTGCATGCCCCACATCTCGCCGTTGCTCACGCGGTAGGCAGGCCAGGCGGCAAAGCCGATGCCATCGCCCGGATTCTTCGTGAGGTTGGGGAGATCCTGCAGGCGGATGCGTTTGCCATCGTTCGCATGACAGGTCGCGCAGGCGAAGTCATGGGTTCCGGCACGGTAGAAGAAGGCCCGCTGGCCGATCTCGTAGCTGCGGCGCTCCTCGCGGTGATCCTGCGACAGGTTGAAGGGCAGCCCGCGCGACTCGGCGGCGATCCAGGTGGCCAGCGCCGTGACGTTGGCCATCTCGCCGCGCCCGAAGGCCGTCGCCGCGATGGTCGCACCATCGAGACCCTGCAGCGTCTGCATGCAATGCACCAGGCGGGTCTCGAGATCCATCACCCGACCGGTGTCGGCGAAGAAGCGCGGCAGCTCGACGAAAGCCCCCTTGACCACGCCGGCACCCTTGCCGAGATCGCAGGCTTCGAGCGAGGCGTTCTTCGGGCCGCGCTTGCGCTTCCAGAGCTCTTCGCCCTTGGCCTCGAAGAGCTCGGCCGGGTTGCCGTCCTCGAGCAGCTTGCGGTACTCGGCGATGCCGTCGGCCGCTGATTTTCCCTGTGACCATGCGCCTGCCGACAGCACCATCGCTGTGGCGGCGAGCCCGATACGCCATGCATGCATGGGTTGTCTCCTCTCGTGGTGGGGTGGAACACCGACGCGGCGCGGCTCGTGGTCCGCGCTCTGCGCCCGAGCCGCGTCAGCTCACCGTGGCTTCGTCGGTGCGCTTGCCGCCCTTGTTGTCGGTCCAGGTGACCGTGATCTTGTCGCCGGCCTTCGCGCCCTTCACGCTGAACTGCAGAAAGGGGTTCTTGGAGACCGAAGGCCCCCACTCGGCGCGCATCACCGGTTTGCCGTTGTGCGCGGCCGTCACTTCCTGGATGAACCAGGCGGGAATGATCTTGCCGGACGAGTCCTTGCGCATCCCGGTTTCCATCTCGTGGCTCATCAGTACACGAACGGTGGCCTTGTCGCCGGCCATCTGGGCGCGAATCCGCATCGGATCGGACATGGTGCTATCTCCTGGGAATGCCTGGGTTCAGCCGCCGCAGCCGCCGAGGGTGACCTTGATTTCCTTGACGCCGTAGAGCACGCGGCCATCGCCCATCATGGCGACCGCGTACACATTGGACGACTGGCCCATCTTCACGCGGGTGGTGAAGCTGGCGTCGACCGCGTCGGACACATCGAAGACCGCGGCCAGCACACTCGGGTTCTTCTCGACGAGAATGGCCATCCGCTTCACACCGGCAAGCCCGGTGGAGCAGCCCACCGGCACGACCGCCCCGTTCTCGGCGATGTCGGGCCCGGTGAGCGTGATGTCCTTGCTCTCGACCGGCGCTCCGCCGCCGAGTGCCTTGATGGCGTCGGCGAGGTTCTTCGCCTCGAAAGCGGCCTGGGTCCAGGCAGCCTGGGCCGGGGCGGGCAACAGGCCCGCGGCGGCCATCAGGCCGACCAGGGCTGCGCCCTGCGCGAGCACCGCGCGTCGGTGGGTTTTCATGGGCTATCTCCTTGGGAGGGAAGTCGGGGATTCGCGGGGGCGGGCAGGCGGCTATTTGCCGGCACCCGCCGCCACCCAGCGGGCGATGGCTTCGGCGTCGGCCTTCGACAGGTTCTGCGGCGGCATCGGGATCGCCCCCCAGACACCGGCGCCACCGCCGACAATCTTAGCGCCAAGGTACTCGACCCGGTCGGCGCGGGCTGCGTACCTGCGCGCGACCTCCTGCATGCCAGGACCGACGATCTTGCGATCGATGCCATGACAGGCGTTGCAGCTGTGCTTGTTGAAGAGCGCGATCGCTGCGGCGTTGCCAGCGGCCGGGGTGGACGCGGCCGCTGGCGCGCTGGCGGTCGGGGCGGCTGGCGCGGCTGACCCCGAGGGAGCCGCCGCCACGCGAACCGGCGCCGCACTGCCGGGCTTCGTGGTGTCGGCGCCATGCTGGGCACCCACCAGGCGGTTCTGCTCGGCGAGGTTGCCGTGGGCGTTGCGGGCATGATCGGGCAGCAGCGAGGCCACCTTGGGCTCGGTGGCGCAGTTGCTCATGCAGGCCACGGCCTTGACATCGGGCCGGCCGCCGTTGCCAAGACTGCGCCCCGGCCACATCCCGTGGTCGGTGGTCATGCCCTGGCGGTTGGGCAGCCGCTGCTGGACCTCGGCGATGTTCCGGTCGGAAAGCGTGAAGTTTTCGGGCACCACCTCGGCGAGGTTGAGCATGTAGGCGACCACCGCGTAGACCTCGTCGGTCTTCAGCGACTTGGGCGCGTTCCAGGGCATCGCGCGGTTGATGTAGTCCCAGAGCGTGGCCACGCTCGAGAGCTTCATCATCGTGGTGCGACCGGGAAAGGAATCGTCGGTCAGCCGCTTCACGCGCCCGGTGCGGATGTCGTCCTTCGTGGTGCCGCCGATCAGCGGCGAAAAGACCTCGTTGCTCTCACCGAACACACCGTGGCAGGAGGCGCACTTGCCCTCCCAGATGTCCATGCCCTGCGAGACCGTACCGCTGCCGCGCGGCAGACCCTTGAAGTCGGGGCGTACGTCGATATCCCAGGCGGCGATTTCGCTGGGGGTGGCCGGGCGGCCGATGCCGGGATAGGAAGAGCCCGACGCGGACGCGGCGGACTGCGCCGCGGCCAGTGCACTGCTCAGCAGCAGACCCGCACCCACCGCCCAGGCCATCGAATGCCGGCGAAGCGTCCGCCGGGACTCACGAAAGCTGGACATTCTTCACCTCCCCGCTCTCCTGCACGAGCCAGGTCTGGATGCTGTTGTTGTGATAGATCGACCGCGAGCCACGGACCGTGCGCAGCTGCCGGTAGGTGGGTTGCACGTAGCCGGTATCGTCGGAGGCCCGGCTCTGGATGATGGCGGGCCGGCCATCCCACACCCAGTCGAGGCTGAAGCGGGTGAGGCACTTCGAGAGCACCGGGGTCTGGAGCCGCGCGCTTCGCCAGTTCGCGCCGCCGTCGACCGAGACATCGACACGCCGCACCTTGCCGCGACCCGACCAGGCCAGCCCGGTGATCTGGTAATAGCCCTTGTCGAGCAGCACCTGACCGCCGGAGGGCGTGGTGACCACGCTCTTGCACTCCTGAATGCTGGTGTACTGGCGGTGACGGCCGTCGGGCATCAGGTCGACGTAGTGGAGCACCTCGTCCTTGGCGCCGTAGGGCTTGTCGCCGACCTCGATGCGCCGCAGGTACTTGACCCAGCTCACGCCCTGCACACCCGGCACCACCAGGCGCAGCGGATAGCCGTTCTCGGGGCGCAGCATCTCGCCGTTCTGGCCATAGGCGACCAGCACCTCGCCGTTCTCGACCATCTCCATGGGAATGGTGCGGGTCATCGACGAACCGTCGGCGCCCTCGGCGAGCACGAAGCGGCCGCGTTTGACATCGACACCGCACAGGTCGAGGATGACCTTGAGCGGGACCCCGGTGAACTCGCTGCAGCTGATCATGCCGTGGCTGTACTGGCAGGTGGGTACCGCGACGTTGCCCCACTCCATGCCGGTGTTGGCGCCGCACTCGATGAAGTGGAAGCGGCTCTCGGAGGGCAGCCGCATGATCTCGTCCATCGTGAAGACCTTGGGGGTCTTCACGAGCGAGGCGTCGGAACCATTGACCATCAGGCGGTGCTTCGAGGGATCGACATCCCACCAGCCCTGGTGGTGCCGCTCGAAATGCAGCCCGCTGGGCGTCACGATGCCGAAGAGGCTCTGCAGCGGCGAGAAGGACACCGAGGCCTGCGCGGTCTGGGTCAGGCCCGGGCTTTGCCGGCGCTGCACGTTGGCCTCGAACTTGGACGGCTTGCCGTAACCATCGGTGACCACCGGCTGACCGAGGCCGGTGGTGTGCGCCGGCAGATTGAGAATGTTGGGATCGCCACCCTCCGCGGGCACCGGGTTGGACTGCGCGCGCGCGGCAGCCGCCACACCGGCACCCGCCGCGGCCGCGAAGGCCGACCGGATGAAATCACGGCGCCCGGCGCGCGCTTCCGCGAAGACCCTGCGCACCCCGGTGGCATCCAGGAAGCTCTCTGGCGCCTTCACCAGACGCCCCTGCTCGACGGCTCGATCGACCACGACCATCCTCCTGCCTCCGCCGGACGCGAAGACCGCTGAATCTCGATATAAGCATTGACGAATATATAGCATCCTGCGGCGACTGCATAGCCGGCACCGCTCGGCGTCCGCGGTATCCGGACCGCGGGCCCGGACTCCCCCCGGATAAGCTTTCAGCCCTTCTTCTCGCGGGGCACCCGACCCATCAGGTAGAACTCGGGATTGGGCATCATGCCCGCAAGGTTGGCCATCCGGTTGGACAGCGCGAAGAAGGCCGCGATCGCGCCGATGTCCCAGGCGTCCTCGTCGGTGAAGCCATGCTCGCGCAGCGCGGCGAAATCGGCATCCTCGAGCGCGGCCGAGTCCGTGGCCACCTTCATCGCGAAGGCGATCATCGCGCGCTGGCGCGCCGTGAGCGCGGCCTTGCGCCAGTTGGTGGCGAGCTGGTCGGCGATCAGCGGGCTCTTCTCGAAGATCCGCAGCAGCGCGCCATGCGCGACCACGCAGTACAGGCACTGGTTGGCCGCACTGGTGGCGACCACGATCATCTCCTTTTCGCCCTTGGACAACCCGTTCTCGCGCAGCATCAGCGCATCGTGGTAGGCGAAGAAGGCGCGGCACTCGTCGGGACGGCGGGCGAGCTTCAGGAACACGTTGGGCACGAAGCCCGATTTCTCCTGGACCGCGACGATCTTGTCGCGGATGTCGGGCGCGATGTCCGCCAGGTCGGGCAACGGAAAGCGGTCTGTGACTGCGGTCATGGTGAAGCTCCGGGAGGGGGGTGGGAATCCGCCGGCTGGCCGGCGAGCCGATAGCGAAGGTAGGTGGCACGCGCGTTAACCAGGGCGATCGCAAGCCCGGCGCGACCATCGAGCAGGCCCAGGCGCAGCAGGTAGCCGCGCACGAAGCTCCAGCCGCCGTGGATGATCGCGGACACCGGCCCGCCGCGGCCGCGCTCGCGCAGCCGCACCGCGCCGAGGCGGGCGTAACGCTCAGCCTTCTCGCGCGCATCCTCGGGCGAATCGACCGAGTCGTGGAAGAGCAGGCCCGGCAGGCGGGCGGTCGTGCCCTCGCAGACCAGCCGCTCGTGGACGATGTCGTCGGAAAAGCGCGCACGCCCGCGCCGGAACAGGCGCAGCACACGGTCGTTGCGCCAGTCGCCGAAGCGCACCGGGCGCCCGCACCAGCGCGACGAACGGGTGATCCACCAGGCGTCGGCCAACCGCTCGCCACGCGCATCGGCGGCCAGGAGCTCGGCGATCGCCGCAGCGAGCTCCGGGCTCGCCACCTCGTCGGCATCCAGCGACAGCACCCAGCGACCGCGGGCGAAGCCGAGCGCTCGGTTCTTCTGCGGCCCGAAGCCCGGCCAGTCGCCGGTGGGCACCACCTGCGCACCGGCCGCCCGTGCGAGCGCGACGGTATCGTCGGTGCTGCCGGAATCGACGACGACGAGCTGGTCGGCCTGGGGCACGCTGGCCAGGCAGCGACCGATGCGGTGCGCCTCGTTGCGGGTGATGACGATGAGGCTGAGCGTGGGGTCGGCCATGGGAGCGGGCTGCTATCCTCGGCATTCTAGTCGCTGCCCGTCCGCGCCCATGTCCCCGACCATCCTCGTCACCGGCGCCGCCGGCTTCATCGGCATGCACCTGAGCCTGCGGCTGCTTGCCGACGGTCATCGGGTCGTCGGGCTCGACAACCTCAACGCCTACTACGATCCGGCTTTGAAGCAGGCCCGGCTGGCGCGTCTGCAGGGGCATCCCGACTTCGCGTTCCATCGGGTCGATATCGCCGACGCTTCGGCGGTGGCGGGCGTCTTCGCGGCCACACGGCCCTCGCGCGTGGTTCATCTCGCGGCGCAGGCGGGCGTGCGCCACGCGCTCGAGCATCCGCACGACTACACCGCCTCGAACCTCGCCGGCGCCACCACGGTCCTGGAGAGCTGCCGGCGCCACGGCGTCGAGCACCTGGTCTTCGCGAGCAGCTCCAGCGTCTATGGCGGCAACACCCGCGTGCCCTTCGTCGAGACCGATCCGGTCGACCATCCGGTGAGCTTCTACGCGGCCACCAAGCGCGCCAACGAGCTGATGGCCCACAGCTATGCCCACCTCTTCGACCTGCCGGTGACGATGCTGCGCTACTTCACGGTCTACGGACCCTGGGGGCGCCCCGACATGGCGATCTGGAAGTTCAGCGACGCGCTGCTCGCCGGCCGGCCGATCGAGGTCTATGCCGGCGGAACCCTCGAGCGCGACTTCACCTTCGTCGACGACGCGGTCGAGGCCACTGTCGCGCTGCTCGAGCGCCCGCCGACCCGGCGCTCGCCGACCGATCCGGCGCGCTGGCAGGCGTCAGGGCCCGACAGCAGCTGGGCGCCCTTCGAGGTCTACAACATCGGCCGCAGCGACCCGGTGTCGGTGAACACGCTGCTCGCGCTGCTCGAGCGCGCCACCGGCTGCCGCGCGATGCGCCGCGAGCTCGGCCTGCAGCCCGGCGATGTCGCGCGCACCTTCGCCGGCACCGCCAAGCTCGCCGCGGCCACCGGCCTGAGCCCGAGCATGCCGCTCGCCGACGGACTCGACCGCTTCGTGGACTGGTTCAGGGGTTGGCGGGGCGACTGAGGCTGGTGCCGCCGCGCGGCGGCACGCTCGCGAGCAGCAGACCGAGCAGGCTCATCGCGAGCAGTCCGTGCTCGTGGTGCAGCGTGGTGTTGAGCAGGCCCGCCACCGCGGTGATCGCCAGCCCCGCGAAGGAGCTCACCCAGAGCGCGGCCGCCTGCGTCGAGGCCCGCGCCCAGCCGAGGGATCGGGCGAGCAGCCAGCCCCACCCTGCCAGCAGCGCCAGCAGCGCCGCGAGGCCGGCAATGCCCTGCTCGGCCAGCGTGTTCGCGTACAGGCTGTGCGCATGCTCGCGAAAGATGTAGCGACCGGGATCGCAGCGCTGACCGGGCGGCGGCGGCGCAAGCTCGGTGCACAGTCGATGCGCATCGAGGGTGCGGAAGCGGTCGAGGCCGATCCCCGACACCGGGTAGGCAAGCGCCGCCGCGAAGGCCAGCCGGTGCAGGCCGTCGCGATAGGAAACCGTGGCGCCCACCGAGCTCTGGTAGGCGAACTTGCTCACCAGACTCTGGCCGTCGGGCTGCAGCTGGCGGGAGCCAAGCGCCATCGCCCCGAGGTAGCCGAGCACCGCCAGCAGCGCGAAACCGAGCAGCCCGGCCCGGAAACGCCGCCGCCACGCGGTGGCACGCCCCGCGGGTGCGGCGATCGGCGCGAACCAGCCGAGCAGCACCACGAAGACCGCGAAGGCGCCCACCGCCGCGCGGCTCGCGCCGATGAGCAGGGCTACGCCCGCGAGCAGCGCCGCCGCCCCGACCGCGAGGCGCTGCCGGACCGAGCCCGCGGCCGCCAGCAGCCCAAGCGCCACCCCGGCGATGATCGCGAGATAGATCGCGGAATGGTTGACGTGACCGACCGAGTGCAGCTCGAGCAGCGGCGTGCGGCCCGCCAGCAGGCTCGCCAGCCCGTGCGCGGTGGCGATCACCGCGCCGGCCAGCGCCGCCTGCAGCACGCGAACCGCCTGCGGCACCGTGTAGCCGCGGCGCAGCATCAGCCAGGGCACCGAGACCATCCGCAGCACATCGCCGAGTTCGCCTGCGCGCCATGCCTGCCCCGGCACGCCCGCGCCCGCGACGGCAGCCGCGATGATCGTCGCGAGGAAGATCGCATCCCAGGGCGTCGTCGCGAAGCCGCGGCCCGCGGCGCGCGCGCGCGCAAGCTGCACGAGGCTGACCACGACCCATGCGGCCCACAGCAGGTGCTTGGGCACCTCGATGAGCGGCAGGACGAACAGCAGCGCCGCCAGCAGGCCGAGCTCGAGGCGCCCGACCGGCGCCGGCGCGCCGGCAGCCGTCACCGTGCGGCCTCGAAGACCGCCAGCATCCGGTCGAGCATGCGTTCGCGCGCGAAACCCTCGGCGACATGCGCGCGGGCGCGTCCGCCAAGGGCCGCGCGCCACGCCGGATCGCGCAGCAGTGCGGCCAGTGCGCGCGCGATCGCGTCGGCGTCCCTCTGGGGTACGACCACCGCGGTGCGCCCGGGGATCGCGATCTCGCCGATCGCGCCCGCGTCGGTGGTCACGCAGGGCAGACCGGTGAACATCGCCTGCATCAGCGCCTGCGGCACGCCCTCGTTGGCATAGGAAGGCAGGCAGAACACATCGAGCGCGCGAAGCCAGACCGGCACGTCGGCC
>JBIIHU010000110.1:0-11251 GCA_044235405.1 Burkholderiaceae bacterium | reverse complement strand
AAGGTCCAGCGCATCCTGCCAGAGCTGCCCGACCTTGCCGCGCTCGTGGTCGTCGGCGGCGCCGGGGTGGCCACCGCCGGTCCCGAGGACGCGGCACGCGCCCGTCCGCGCGAAGGCCCGGTGCCGATCTTCGACTTCGACACGCTGGTGGCAGCGCAAGCCGCCGACCGGCTGGTCAGCGGGCGCGACATCGGCCCCGACGAGATCGCCGGCTACTTCCATACGGGCGGCACCACCGGCACGCCCAAGCTGGTGCGTCACACCCACGCCAACCAGGTGAGCCAGGCCTGGGTGCTGGGGCTGATCCTGCGGCCCGAGCCCGGCGAGCAGGTGCTGTTCGGCCTGCCACTGTTCCATGTCGGCGGATCGCTGTCGCAGAGCCTCACCACGCTGGCCAACGGCGGCACGCTGGTCGTGCTCTCGCCCGCGGGCTGGCGCAACCCGGCGGCGGTGCGCAACGTCTGGCGACTGGTCGAGCGCTACCGGCCGCGCACCTTCACCGGCGTGCCCACGGTCCTGACCGCCGCGCTGAGCGTGCCGGTGGCCGGCGCCGACATCGGCAGCCTTCGCCAGGTGACCGGCGGCGGCTCGGCGATCCCGGTGGCGGTGGCCAACACCTACACCGAGCGCTTCGGCCTGCCGGTGCTCGAGGTCTACGGCATGACCGAGACCAGCAGCGTGCACACGATGAGCTACCCCGAGCGGCCGATCCGCATCGGCGCGGTCGGGTACCCGCTGCCCTACGCCCGCGTGCGGGTGGTGCGGGTCGACAGTGACGGCCGCTGGCTGGCCGACTGCGGCCCCGACGAAATCGGGGTGATCGCGATGGCGGGCCCGGGGGTGTTCGGCGGCTACCTGAACCCGGTGCACAACCGCGGCGCCTTCGTCGAACCCGGCTGGGTCAACTCGGGCGATCTCGGCCGCCTCGACGCCGATGGCCGGCTCTGGATCACCGGCCGCGCCAAGGATCTGGTCATCCGCGGGGGGCACAACATCGACCCGCAGCCGATCGAGGAGATCCTCTACACCCACCCCGCGGTCGGGCTGGCCGCGATGGTCGGGCGGCCCGATGCCTACGCCGGCGAACTGCCGGTCGCCTACGTCCAGCTCAAGCCGGGGGCCAGCGCCGACCCTGGCGAACTGATCGACTGGGTCCGCGATCGCACGCCCGAGCGGGCGGCGGTGCCGGTGGCGCTGCACCTGATCGACCCGATGCCGCTGACCGGCGTGGGCAAGGTCTTCAAGCCCGCCCTGCGCTGGGATGCCGCCGCCCGGGTGGCGCGCGGTCTGCTCGCCGATCTGCCCACCCCGGCCGCCGACGTCAGCGCCGGCGCGCACCCGGTGCACGGCAGCCTGATCAGCGTGAGCTTCGCGGGAGTGGCGCCCGCCGAGCGCGAGGCGCTGGGCCGCGCGGTGGTCGAGCGGCTCGGGCCGCTGCCGATGCGCCACGCGATCGACTGGACCTGAACCCCGGCCGCGGTCGCCGGCGGCGCGCGCCCGACACCCGGGGGTGCGCGGTCAGTGCAGGGCCGGACGGTGCAGCAGCGCGGCGCGATCGACCGAGGCCACCCGCACCGTGAGCAGGTCGCCGTCGCGCGCCAGCAGCAGCGGCACCTCGACACCCGCGGCGCCCAGCGACCAGACCGTGCGCAGGAACTGGGCGAGCGCGTCGACCCGGCGCCCCGCGACCTCGATGACCATGTCGCCCGGCCGCACGCCGGCGCGGTCGGCAGGCCCACCCGACACCACCCCGCCGACCACCAGCCGGCCTTCCGACTGGCCCGCATACAGCCCCAGCCAGGGCCGTGCAGGGAGCCCGCTCGCGCCGGTGGTCTGCAGGTTCTCGAGAATCGGCTCGAGCAGATCGATCGGCACCGACATGTTGGCCTGCTTCGCCTGCCCCGAACCCTCGCCATCGGCCTGCTCCTCGGTGAGCAGCGAGCCGATGCCGATCAGCTGCCCGGCGTCGTCGAGCAGTGCCGCACCGCTCCACTCGGGATGCGCCGGCGCGGTGAAGATCGCCTCGTCGACCAGGTACTCCCAGTAGCCGGCGAACTCGCGCCGGGCCCGGATGCGGGCCTTCAACGCATGCCGGCGCCCGCCATGACTCAGCAGATACACCCGATCGCCGACCGAGCGACCGGCGGCCCGGCCGCGCGCCAGCGCCGGCACGCCGAGGGGCCCGAGCGCGCGCACCAGCCCGAAGCCGGTCGGCTGATCGTAGCCGAGCACGTAGCCGGGCACGACCGCGCCGGCGCGGGTGGTGATCCAGACGCGGCTGGCCTCGGTCACGAGGTAGCCGATCGTCAGCACGACACCGGCGGCGTCGATCACGACACCATTGCCGCCCCGGTCGGTGCCGAGCGTGCCGGCGGTGAAGGCGTCCTCGGGAACCTCGGCGCGGATCGCGACCACCGCGTCCATCGCGCGCTCGAGGTCGAAGCCCAGGCCCTCGCGGACCGGCTGCAGCGACTCGGGAAAGGACCAGTCGACGTCGTCGGCCATGCGGTATCTCGGGATCGGTGGGTTCGCTTATGCGGAACGCGTGGCCTGCGCGCGCGAAAGCCGCGCGTCGGCAGGGGTATATAGTGTGGCCGCGATGGGCACGAAGGACGAACTGTACCCGCTGCTGCGACTGGCAGCGAACCTGCTGCTGACCACCATCGGCGCCTGCGGCATGTGGACGGCCTCGGTGGTGCTGCCCGCGGTGCAGGCCGACTTCGGCGTCTCGCGCGCCGACGCCTCGCTGCCCTTCACGCTGCTGATGATCGGCTTCGGCATCGGCAGCGTGCTCGCCGGCCGCCTCGCCGACCGCTACGGGGTCATGGTCCCCAGCCTGATCGGCGCGGTCTCGCTGGGCGCCGGTTTCTGGCTCGCCAGCCTTGCCCCCTCGCTGGCCTTCTACGCCGCGGTCTTCGGCCTGCTGATCGGTCTGATGGGCATCTCGGCGCAGTTCGCGCCGCTGATGACCGACACCTCGATGTGGTTCACGAAACGCCGAGGCATCGCGGTGGCGATCTGCGCCAGCGGCAACTACGTCGGCGGCGCGATCTGGCCTTCGGTCATCGAGCATTTCGTGCAGAGCGCCGGCTGGCGCGCCACCTTCCAGGGCATGGGCCTGTTCTGCCTGCTGACGATGCTGCCGCTGTGCCTGGTGCTGCGGCGCCGCCCGCCGCCGCAGGCGATGCCGGTGCCGCCCGCCGGCGCGCCCACCGCCGGCGGCGTGGCCCTGCCCTTCGGCCTGCGCCCCGGCACCGCGCAGTTCCTGATGTGCGTGGCCGGCGTGGCCTGCTGCGTGGCCATGTCGATGCCGCAGGTCCACATCGTCGCCTACTGCGGCGACCTCGGCTACGGCGTCGCGCAGGGCGCGCAGATGCTGTCGGTGATGCTCGCCTTCGGCGTCGTCAGCCGTCTGGTCTTCGGCATGATCAGCGACCGCATCGGCGGCATGCGCACCGTCCTGATCAGCTCCACGCTGCAGATGGTTGCGCTGCTCATCTATCTGCCCTTCGACTCGCTCGCCTCGCTGTACGTCGCGTCGGCGCTGTTCGGCCTGTTCCAGGGCGGCATCATCCCGGCCTACGCGATCGTGATCCGCGAGCAGTTTCCGCCGCAGGAGGCCGGCACGCGGGTCGGGCTCACGCTCACCGCCACGATGGTCGGCATGGCCCTGGGCGGCTGGCTGTCGGGCGCGATCTTCGACCTCACCGGCTCCTACCACGCGGCCTTCGCGCACGGCGCGGCCTGGAACCTGCTCAACGTCATCATCATGGCCTGGCTGTTCCGGCGCACTCTCGGTCCGCGCGCGCCCTCGGCCAGCCTCACGCCGGAGACCGTCCGATGAGCGCCAGCCCCCGCTGGAAGCAGCGCCCCCACGGGTCCAACTGGGGGGATTTCGGCCCCGACGACCAGCAGGGCCGCATGAATCTCATCACCCGCGAGAAGGTGCTGCAGGGCGTGGCCGAGGTGCGCGAGGGGCGCACCTTCTGTCTCAGCCTGCCGCTGGACTTTCCCGGCGGCAACGTGCTCAACCCGCGCCGGCATCCGCCGGTGATCCGACCCACGGTGCGCAACGGCCGGCCGAACATGAACTACCGGCTGTTCCAGGACGACCCCGAGGCGAGCGACGTCATCAGCGATGATCTCGTGGTGATGCACCTGCAGTACTCCACCCAGTGGGACAGCTTCGCCCACGTCGGCCAGCTCTTCGACGCCGACGGCGATGGCTTTCCGGAGCCGGTCTACTACAACGGCTTCCGGCCGGGCGAGCACGTGGTGGGCCCCACCGACGTCGCCGACGCCGGCGTGCCCCAGGGCCTGCTGCCGACCGGCAGCTCGCAGGCGCGCGCGCTGGGCATCGAGACCATGGCCGAGCACGGGGTGCAGGGCCGCGCGGTCATGATCGACCTGCACGCCCACTTCGGGCGCGCCCACCACGCGGTCGGCTACGACGACCTGATGCGGGTGATGGAGGCCGACCGGGTCGTGGTCGAGACCGGCGACATGGTCTGCCTGCACACCGGCTTCTCGCAGATGCTGCTCGAGATGAACCGCCAGCCCGAGGCCCACACCGTCGAGCACAGCTGCACCGCGCTCGACGGCCGCGACCCGAAGCTGCTGCAGTGGATCACCGACAGCGGCCTGTCGGTGCTGATCGCCGACAACTACGCGGTCGAGATGACCCCGTCGCGCAAGGGCCACATGCTGGGCTGCTGCGCGACGCTGCCGCTGCACGAGCACTGCCTGTTCAAGCTCGGCATCCACCTCGGCGAGATCTGGTACCTGAGCGAGCTCGCGGGCTGGCTGCGCGCCCATGGCCGCAACCGCGTCCTGCTGACCGCCCCGCCGCTGCGGCTGCCCGGCGCGGTCGGCTCGCCGGCCACGCCGATCGCCACCGTCTGAGCGCCGCGCGCGGGCACTCCCGGCAGCGAAGCGGCACCCGCCGCGGCAGCGCCTGCGGCCGCCTCAGCGCCAGTCGACCGACACCGTGATCGCGCCGTAGGTCTGCGGGCCGAAACGGCCGGCGCGCGTCGCCGCCGACGTGAAATCGAGGCTGCGACGCAGCAGCGCGACGCCGACCCGCCAGCCGGCAACCGGCTCGAGCGCCGCTCCGAGGTGGCCCTCGGCAACCCAAGGCGCATGCCGCACCTGCGAGGCGTAGCCGAACGCCGGCCCGCCGATCAGGCGGTCCCAGGCGACCCCGCGCAGGGCGAGCCCGGCCTGCAGCATCCAGCGCCCGCCCGCGCCGACTCGGCCGGTGGCCAGCCGCGTTTCCGCCGGCATGGCGGTGCCGGCGAGTCGATCGCCCACCCGCAGGCTCAGGCCCAGACCGGCGTGGCCGAACAGCGTGCCGGCGCCGGCATCGACGCGGCCCACCAGGTCGAGGTGCTCGCCCGCCAGCGGCCAGCGCCGCGCCTGCGCGAGCTGCAGCTGGGCGCCCAGGCGGGGGCGCAACTGGTGATCCCAGCCCAGCGCCGGATCGACACCAAGGACGCGCTGGTGCCAGAAGCGCTGCACAGGCTCGGCGAGCGCCCCCGGGCCGGTCAGGCCCAGCTGCCACTCGGCCATCCGGGTCTCGTCGCGCGACTCCACCAGCAGCGCGCCCGACAGCCACAGCCAGCCCGCCATCGGCCGGTCCTGGGGATCGGGCGAGGCCAGGCGGCGATCGTGCTGCATGTACAGGCTCTGGCCCAGCGAGAAACGCTGGCTGACGGCCGTATCGGTCGGGCAGGCCTGCCGATCGCACCAGCCCCCGGCCAGCCGCCGCGCCAACCCGTCGACCGGCGCCGGCTCGAAGACATGCAGCCGGATCGACTGCGAGTACCAGCGGTCGTGACGGTTGGGCGAGGCGAACTCGTCGTTGTCGACCTGCAGCGCGACGCCTGCCGCCGCCGGGACGCCGGACGCCCGCGCAGCGGACGTCGCCAGCAGGGCTCCCGAGGCCGCGAGCGCGCCGGCGAGCGCCAGGCGGTGAAGGACCGCGCCCCGGCGCGGGCGGCCGGCACCACGCCGGCAGGCAGGCGCAGGCGAGGGGCTCATCCGCGGTCCAGCGCGGCGCCCACCCGTGCGAACAGCCCGTCGGCGGCCGCCCCGTCGATCCAGCGGGTGATGGTGACCGCGCGCCGCTCGGGATCGACCCAGGTGATCGAGCTGCCGGCGCCGACCGCGAAGAAGCTCGATCGCGGCGCCGACGGGAAGATCGCGCCCTCGCCGTTCAGCCACACCAGGTAGCCGTAGAAGGGCGCGATCGGACAGGGCGTGCGCATGCGCGCGATCCACTCGGACGACAGGACCTGCCGGCCGCCCGCGCGGCCCTCGTCGAGCAGCATCGCGCCGATGAGGGCCTGGTCGACACAGTCGATGGACACGCCGCCGCCCCAGTGGGTGCCGCCGGGCACCGACTGCACCCGCCGGCCGGCCACCGTCACCCAGGCGTTGTCGTAGCCGACCCAGCGCCAGCCCTCGCTCGCGCCCACCGGCCCGACGATGGCCTCGGCGAAGACCTCGGGCAGCGGCCGCCCGAACAGGTACAGCAGCGCCAGCGACAGCTGGTTGATGCGCACGTCGTTGTATTCCCAGTAGCTGCCGGGGGTCTGCAGCGGTCGTGCCCCGCCCTTGGGGCCGGCCGGCGGGACCGGCTGGTACTGGACGGCGCGCCAGCGGTCGACCTGCTCGGGCACGCCGAAGACCGAGCCCTCCCACTCGCTGGTCTGCTGCAGCAGCTGATGCCAGGTCACCGCGCCGTTGCGCGGCCCCTCGAAACCGACGCCATGCACGCGCGCGCCGACCGGCTCGTGCACATCGGGCAGCAGCCCGCGGTCGTGGGCGACCCCGGCAAGCAGCGCCAGGTACGTCTTTGCGACGCTGAAGGTGAGATCGACGCGCCGCGGTTCGCCCCACTGGGCGAGCACCTCGCCATCGCGCCAGACCAGGCCGCTGGCCGGCCCGCGCGGATGCACCGGGCCGAGCAGACGGTTGTGCGGCGGGGTATCGCCACCATGCACGCCCCAGCCGCCGCGCGGATCATCGGGGTCGCGCGGCCACGTGGTCTCGTGGGCCTGCGCCCAGGCGATCGCCTCGGCGAAGGCATCGGCCGCGCGCGGCGCCAGCGCCTTCCCGACGCCCGAAGCCCAGGAACCAGAGGAAGCGCTCACTTCTTCGCCCGCTCGGGATAACTCACCGCCATGCCGTCGCGCACATCCTGCTGGATGCCGTACTGCGGGAACGGGTAGCGGAACCCGTTGCCGGCCAGCGCGTTCATGCCGGCGATCGCCTTGGCGAGCAGCTCGGGCGGCAGCGCCATCAGCATCTCGTCGTCGAGCACGCCGCCGTAACGGCGCTCGGCGAAGCAGGGGATCGACAGGCTGGGCTGGCGAGTGGACAGCGCACGGCCCCAGGAGTCGGCGCAGGCCGACTCGCCGACCACGCTCCAGTCGAAGCGCTTGTAGCCGCTCCACTGCAGGCCGTTGATGAAGTACATCATCGCGCCCGGCGTGGCGTAGAAGAGCGCGATGTCGGGCGGATCGAGCCGGCCCGATGACAGCGGCGAGACCGCCATCGCCTGGTAGCGGCCGATGGGCACGACCGTCATCGCCGCCTGGTGCGCCGCAGCGTCGGCCGGGGTCATGTACCAGACGCCGGTCATCGACTTGCCCGAGCGCCACTCCTCGTCCTGACCGCCCAGGCCGATAACGGCCTTGCACTGCGCGCCGACCAGGTCGGCCGCGGTGATGCCCACCGTCCAGCCCAGGCGCGAGGCCTGCGCGACGATCTGGTCGGTGGTGTGCACCGACTTCGGCCGGCGGATGCGCGGGATCGCCGCCATCGCCTCCTCGGTCTCGAAGAGCTTCATGCCGAAGGGATGGCTGCGCAGCCGCAGCAGGCGCTCGAGTTCGGCGCTCAGGCGGGGCAGGTCGAGGGAGGCGGCGGCGCTGTCGGCGCCCTGGGCGGCGGTGTTCATGCGGGGATCTCCGGAACGGGGTAGGGTCATGGTAGTCGACCCGCCGCGAGCGGTCGTCTCAAAGCAGCCAGCGCGCGATCAGTGGCAGCCACAACGATGCGGTGAGCACCTGGATGCCCAGCGCCAGCCCGGCGTAGGCGCCGGCATCCGGATGGACCTGCAGCGCGCGTGCCGCGCCGATGCCATGCGCCGCGGTGCCCAGCGCGAAGCCACGCACCGCCCAGTCACGCAGGCGCAGCGCATCGAAGAGCCAGCGGGCCGACAGCGCACCGACCATACCGGTGAGCACCGCGAACACCGCGGCGAGCGCGGGGATGCCGCCGATGCGCTCGGCGATGCCCATCGCCACCGGCGCGGTCACCGACTTGGGCGCGAGCGAGCGCAGCACCTCGAGCGGCAGCCCGAGCGCCCAGCCGAGCGCGACGGCCGACAGTGCCGCCGCGATCCCGCCCGCGAGACCGGCGGCGAGCAGCGGCACGCCCCGCGCCCGCAGCTCGGCGCGACGCTCCCACAGCGGCCATCCCAGCGCGACCACCGCCGGCCCGAGCAGCACATGGACGAACTGCGCGCCCGCGAAATAGGCCGGGTAGGGCGTGGCGGTGAGCAGCAGAAAGCCGGCGATCGCGAGCACCGACCACAGCACCGGGTTGGCCCAGGGCGCCAGCCCGGTGCGCAGGTAAAACGCATGCGCGACGACATAGACCGCGAGGGTCGCCGTCAGCCCGAAGAGCGGCGTGGAGGCGAGGTAAACCCACAGCTGCACGAAGTCGCTCACCGGGCGCTCCGATCGGGGTCGGGGGGCACGAGCCAGGCGCGTGCGAGCAGCGCGGTGACGACCATGCCGACCCAGGTCGAGAGCACGATCACCACCAGCAGCCGCGATCCGTGCGCCCCGACCAGCGCGAGGTGGGCGACCACGCCCACCCCCACCGGCACGAAGAGCAGCGACAGGTGCGCGAGCAGCGCCTGCGCGGCGGCCGCCACCGGCTCGCGCAGCGGGGGCAGCCGTAGCGCGATCAGCAGCAGCAGCAGGCCGACGACCGGCCCGGGCACCGGCAGCGTAAGCGCGCGGCTGACGAGCTCGCCGGCCGCCTGCAACACCAGCAGGCAGGCCAGGCCGCGCAGGGCCTGGATGCCAGTGGGCGCGACGGCGGTCTGCGGCGGCCTTGCTTCGGGCGACGGGGCGGGCATCGGCGACTGTGGCATCCTCGGAACCCTCGGCTGCGGCGGCAGCCCGACGCGCGGAACGCGCACGGGCGGGCCGCGGTACGGACGACGCTACGATTCGACCACAGAAAGGAGGCGGCCATGATCCCCTCGAGCGGCGCCAGGGCGCTCCCCCTGAACGACGAGGAACTCGCCCGCCTCGACGACCTGCTGTCGCAGGCCAGCGAAGACGATGCGATGACGCTGGAGGAATTCGACGGCTTCACCGCCGCCACCCTCGCGAGCCCGGCCCCCATCCCGGCCGACGAACTGCTCGCCGAGATCGTCGGCACGGAACCCGACGAGCTCGGGGCGCGCATGCCCGCCGACGATCGCGACGCGCTGCTGCGGCTGCTGCGCCGGCACCGCGACAATGTCTCGCAGCAGCTGCATGAGGGCGAGGGCTTCTCGCCGGTGCTCGCCTACGACGAGGCCGGCCGCGTCGACGGCCGCGGCTGGGCGATCGGCTTCCTGCGCGGCGTGGGGCTGCGCGCCGACGACTGGTCGCCGCTCGACGACGACGACGACTTCGCCGACCTGCTCGATCCGATGGTACGGCTTGCCGATGAATTCGACCCCGAGAGCGGCGAACTGCGCGAGGCGATCCCGGTCGACGAGCGCGACGCGCTGGTCGAGGAGATGATCGGCAACGCGATGGACGCCTTCGCCTTCTTCCAGGAGGCGCGCGAGCGCGCGCTCGCCCCGCCCACGCTGCGGCGCGAGGCGCCCAAGGTGGGCCGTAACGACCCCTGCCCCTGCGGCAGCGGCCGCAAATACAAGAACTGTCACGGAGGACAATGACACGATGGCCATCGACTACCACAAGCTGAAGAACCGCGTCTTTCGCGACGTCGAGCAGACCTACGGCTGGAAGGACTCGGCGCTGTACGCGCTGGGCATCGGCTTCGGCCACGACCCCCTCGACACCCGCCAGCTGCGCTTCGTCTACGAGGAGAACATGGTCGCGGTGCCCACGATGCCGGTGGTGCTGGCTACCCCGGGCTTCTGGGTCAAGGAACCCGACTCCGGCGTCGATTGGGTCAAGGTGCTGCATGGCGAGCAGAGCCTTACCGTGCACAAGCCGCTGCCGGTCGCCGGCACGGTGGTGGGCACGCTGAAGGTCACCGGCATCGTCGACAAGGGCCGCGACAAGGGCGCGATCCTGGTGCAGGAGCGCAAGCTCTACGACAAGGCCACCGGCGACCTGCTGGCCACGCTCGAGGGCCTGACCTTCTGCCGCGGCGATGGCGGTTTTTCCGAGACCCCGGGCAACGGCCCGAAGGGCGGCGACCCGGCGCCCGCAGCCAAGCCGGCGGTGCCCGAGGGCCCGCCCGATCAGGTGCGCGACATGCCGACGATGCCGCAGGCGGCGCTGATCTACCGGCTGTGCGCCGACCTCAATCCGCTGCACGCCGATCCGGCGGTTGCCACCGCGGCCGGCTTCAAGGCACCGATCCTGCACGGGCTGGCGAGCTACGGCGCGGCCGGCCACGCGGTGCTGGCCACCTGCTGCGACTACGACCCCACCCGCCTGAAGCGCTTCGGGCTGCGCTTCTCCAGCCCGGTGTACCCGGGCGAGACGCTGCGCGTCGAGATGTGGAAACGCGGCCACCATGTGCACTTCCGGGTGCGCGTGGTCGAGCGCGATGTCGTGGTCCTCAACAACGGCCTCGCGGAGGTGGCGTGATGGCAGCCTACCAACCCCTGACGCGCCGGCTCTTCACCGCCGAGCACGAGCAGTTCCGCGACACCGCGCGCCGCTTCTTCGAGCGCGAGATCGTCCCTCATCACGAACGCTGGGAGGAGCAGGGCTACGTCGATCGCGAGGCCTGGCTGAAGGCCGGCGAGGCGGGACTGCTGTGCATGAGCATGCCGGAAGCCTATGGCGGGGCCGGCGCCGACCGCATCTACAGCACGGTCCTGATCGAGGAGGCCGCCCGCGTGGGCGCCTCCGGGCCGGGCTTCTCGCTGCACTCCGAGATCGTCTCGCCCTACCTGAACCGCTACGGCACCGAGGCGCAGAAGCAGGCCTGGCTGCCGCGGATGGCGCGCGGCGAGATCATCGGCGCGATCGCGATGACCGAG
>JBIIHU010000109.1:0-11261 GCA_044235405.1 Burkholderiaceae bacterium | reverse complement strand
CGCCGCTGATGACCGTGAGATTGCGCCGCGAGATCGCCGTTCTCAGAAAAGCCTTGGAGGCGTTCCATCGCACGCCTCGTCGCTGATTGACCTCGAAATACCCGCAGCCGAAGTTGTCTCCCCGGTTGAAGTCATCGCACCGCGGAATGCCCTGCTCCGCCGCAGCCTCGCGAAAGGCTTCGAGGAGTTCCCAGCGCAGGCGCTGCGATTCCACGCGCCACTCACCGCCATGTCCGTGAAGCGAGTCCTGCGACCCGTCGTCGCGACGGTGGTAGTCCTCGTGCTTCAGGAAGTAGGGGAGCACCTCGTCCCAGGACCAGCCGGAATTGCCCATCGCCGACCAGCCGTCATAGTCCTGACGCTGGCCGCGCATGTAGATCATGCCGTTGATCGACGAGCAGCCTCCGAAGACCTTGCCGCGCGGGTAACGGATAGCTCGCCCGCCAAGACCGGCTTCGGGTTCCGTGGTGTAAAGCCAGTCGGTGCGCGGGTTGCCGATGCAGTAGAGGTATCCGACCGGAATGTGGATCCAGAGGTAGTCGTCCTTGCCCCCAGCCTCTAGCAGCAGCACTCGGCACCGAGCATCGGCCGAGAGCCGGTTGGCAAGCAGGCACCCCGCCGTGCCCGCCCCCACCACGATGTAGTCGTAGGTTTCCATCCGCACGGCCTCCGGTCAGAGTCCGGCGAGGCAGAGGTACTTCAGCTCCAGGTACTCGTCGATCCCGTGATGGGAGCCCTCCCGTCCGAGGCCCGACTGCTTGACACCGCCAAAGGGCGCCACCTCGGTCGACAGCAGGCCGCTGTTCACGCAGACCATGCCAGCTTCCAGCGCCTCGGCCACCCGGAAGATGCGGCCGACATCCCGCGCGTAGAAATAGGCGGCCAGCCCGTACTCGGTGGCATTGGCCATCGCGACCACCTCGTCATCGCTGTGGAAACGGAAAAGCGGCGCCACCGGCCCGAAGGTTTCCTCGCGCGCCACCCGCATCGCCGACGTGACCCCTGTGAGCACCGTGGGTTCGAAGAACAGACCACCCAGCGCGTGGCGCTTGCCGCCCAGCTTCAGTTGCGCGCCCTTCGCGAGCGCGTCGGCGATGTGCGCCTCGACCTTCTCGATCGCCGCCGCCTCGATCAGCGGGCCGATACCGACACCCGCCTCGGTGCCAGGCCCCACCTTGAACCCCGCAACCTTCGCGGCCAGCTTTTCCGCGAAGGCGTCATAGACGGCGTCGTGCACGTAGAGCCGGTTCGCACAGACGCAGGTCTGGCCCGCGTTGCGATACTTCGATGCGAGCGCGCCTTCCACCGCGGCATCGAGATCGGCATCATCGAAGACGATGAACGGCGCGTTGCCGCCAAGCTCCAGCGAGAGCTTCTTGACGGTATCGGCCGACTGCCGCAGCAGGATGCGGCCGACCTCGGTGGATCCGGTAAACGAAAGCTTGCGAACGACGGGGTTCGTGCAAAGTTCGAGTCCGATCTCGGGCGAACGGCTGCCATCGGCCACCACGACATTGAAGACCCCGGGCGGCAGGCCGGCCTCTTCGGCGAGCACGGCGAGCGCCAGCGCCGACAGCGGCGTGGCTTCGGCCGGCTTGGCCACTACCGTGCAGCCCGCGGCCAGCGCCGGGGACACCTTGCGCGTGATCATCGCGATCGGGAAGTTCCACGGCGTGATGGCGGCGCACACCCCGATCGGCTGCTTCATCACGAGCACCCGGCGGTCGCCCGCGTAGGTGGGAATCACCTCGCCACAGGCCCGTTTGCCTTCTTCGGCAAACCACTCGATGAACGAGGCGCCATAGACCACCTCGCCACGCGCCTCGGCCAGCGGCTTGCCCTGCTCGGCGGTCATCAGCGCGGCGAGGTCATCCGCATGGGCCATCACCAGCTCGTACCAGCGGCGCAGCACCGCGGCACGTTCCTTCGCGGTACGCGCCCGCCACGCAGGCAGCGCGCGAGCCGCGGCATCGACCGCACGCCGGGTCTCTGCGACCCCCATGTCCGCGACCATCGCCAGCGTGGCACCAGTGGCAGGGTCGGTCACCGCGAAGCGACCCCCGCCGTCGGCCTGCACCCACTGGCCATCGATGTAGCCGCTGTCGCGCAGCAGCTGCGTGCGTTTGAGCGCGAGCGTCACGGTCGACTCCTCATTTCATCGTGGGCATCACGAACTCGGCTCCGGCACGAATGCCGGCCGGCCAGCGCTGCGTGACAGCCTTGTAGCGGGTGTAGAAGCGCACGCCCTCCGGGCCGTGCATGTGGTGATCGCCGTACAGCGAGGCCTTCCAGCCGCCGAAGGAATGGAAGGCCATCGGGACCGGGATCGGCACGTTGATGCCGACCATGCCGATGCGCACCCGCTGGGCGAACTCGCGGGCGGCATCGCCGTCGCGGGTGAAGAGCGCGGTGCCGTTGCCGAACTCATGCTCGTTGATCAGTCGCAGCGCATCCTCGAAGCCGGGCACGCGCACGATGCAGAGCACCGGACCGAAGATCTCCTCGCGATAGATGCGCATGTCGGGGCGCACACCGTCGAAGAGGCAGCCACCCAGGAAGAAACCCTGCTCGCGGCCCGGCACGCGCAGCGCGCGCCCGTCGACCACCAGTTGCGCGCCCTCGGCCACGCCGGTATCGACATAGCCACGCACCTTCTCGTAATGGGTGCGCGTGACCAGAGGCCCCATTTCGGCAGCCGGATCCATCCCATCGGCGACACGAATAGCGGGCACCCGAGCCTTCAGCCGCTCGACGAGGGCATCGGCGATGCCGCCAACTGCCACCGCGACCGAGACCGCCATGCAGCGCTCGCCAGCCGAACCGTAGGCCGCGCCGATCAGGGCATCGACCGCCTGATCGAGATCGGCATCGGGCATCACGACCATGTGGTTCTTGGCGCCGCCGAGTGCCTGCACCCGCTTGCCATTGGCGGTCGCGGTGTCGTGGATGTACTTCGCGATCGGCGTGGAGCCGACGAAGCTGACGGCATCGACCTGCGGATGCGCGAGCAAGGCATCGACCGCGATCTTGTCGCCCTGCACCACATTGAAGACCCCGTCTGGCAGACCCGCCTCCTTCAGCAGACGCGCGATCAGGAGCGACGCCGACGGATCGCGCTCCGAAGGCTTGAGCACGAAGGTGTTGCCGCAGGCCAGCGCCACCGGGAACATCCACATCGGAACCATGACCGGGAAATTGAAGGGCGTGATACCCACGCACACTCCCAGCGGCTGGCGCACCGAGTACATGTCGATGCCGGTACCCACCTGCTCGCTGAACTCGCCCTTGAGCAGCTGCGGAATGCCGCAAGCGAACTCGACCACCTCGAGACCACGGGTGAGTTCGCCCTCGGCATCGGTGAAGACCTTGCCGTGCTCGGCCGTGATCAGGGCTGCCAGTTCGCCAGCGTGACGCTCGGCGAGCTCCTTGAACTTGAACAGCACGCGCGCGCGCCGGATGGCGGGCGTGGCCGCCCACCCCGGGAAGGCGTTCGCGGCCGCGCGAACCGCCGCATCGACCTGCGCGGGGGAGGCGAAGCCGACCCGCCGCGCGACCGCCCCGGTGGCCGGGTTGAAGACATCGCCGAAGCGATCCTGCGGGGAGGCAGCCACCTCGGCACCGCCGATCCAGTGGCCAACCTGCGCGCCGAGCTGCGCCGCGATGGCGCCGTCAGAAGTTCCCATGCCGATGTCTCCCGATTCGGTGGCTGGCCGCGACGACACGACAGGTCATCCGCGTGCGTTCAGCCGGTTGAACGATCATTCAGAACATGGCAGAATTATCGGTCGTCGCTTTTGCCGCTGTCAATTTCCCGGCCATGGTCGGGACGCCCCGCATGCCTGCATCCGAGAGCACCCGCCGCAACGCAAGGCCCGCCGCCGCGCCCTCCCCCCGCCGTGGCCGCCACGCGGATCGCGAGGCGCCGGCACCCGAGGCCACACCGGTGGCCGCATCTGAGGCCGCATCGGAGGCCGCATCTGCGGCTGCACCGGTGGCCGCGCTGGTTCCCGCGGTCGAGCGGGCAGTACGCCTGATCGACGCGCTGGCGGCCTCGCGCGAGCCGCTGGGCCTGGCGGAACTCGCGCGGCGACTGGCGCTGCCCAAGAGCAGTGTCCACGGCCTGCTTGCCACGCTGGTCGCGCACGGGCTGGCTCGACGCGACGACCAGGGCACCTTCTCGCTCGGCAGCCGCCCGCTGCAGTGGGCCGATGCCTTCGCCTCTCAGTCGGATGTGCTGCGCGCCTTCGACCTTCACGCCCAGCGCGCCCAGGCGCTCACCGCCGAAACCGTGATGCTGGCGGTGCTCGAGGTCGACCAGGTGGTCTACCTGGCCTGTCGCCCGGGCAGCCGGCCGCTGGCGGTGAACTTCCGCGTCGGCGGCCGCTTCCCGGCGAGCTGCACCTCCTCGGGGAAGGCCATGCTCGCCACGCTGCCGCCCGAGCGGCTGCAGGGGCTGCTGGGCGACGCGTCGCTGCCCGCGCTGACGCGCCACAGTGTCGCCTCGCTGCCAGCGCTGCGTCGCCAGCTTGCCCAGACCCGCAAGCTCGGCGTGGCCATCGACGACGAGGAAACCGCCGAGGGCATGCAATGCTTCGGCGCCCCGGTCTTCGGGCCGCGTCGAGCGGAGGCGGTCGCCGCGGTTGCCGTCAGTGTCATCAAGGCCGGCCTCGACGCCCCACGCCGTCAGGAACTCGTCGCCGCGATCGGTGCCCTCGCCCGACAGCTGTCGGCCGCCCTCGGGGCGCTGCCGCAGGCCGCCTGAGGGCGACCCATGCGCCGATCCCTCGTCGTCCCGACCGTCGACGTCCACCGCTGAACAGGCGCCCGCCTTCAGGCCATTTCCCCTCCTGAGCCATTCTCGACATCCGGAGCTCGCCATGTCCGCCGTACCCCAGACCACCGCCACCCCGCGCATCGACCCTGCCCGCCTCTGGGACAGCCTGATGAGCCTCGCCCGGCTGGGCGCCACCCCGCGCGGCGGCGTATGCCGGCTCGCGCTGACCGACCTCGACCGCCAGGGTCGCGACCTGGTGGTAGGCTGGCTGCGGGAGGCGGGCTGCGACATCCGGGTCGACGCGATCGGCAATGTCTACGCGATCCGCGCCGGTCGCCGCGGCAACGGTTTCGAGGGCTTCGGTCCGCTGCTCAAGCCTTCGGCCGATCCCGCGCGCCAGCCGGTTGCGGTCGGCAGCCATGTCGATACTCAGCCCACCGGCGGCCGCTTCGACGGCAACTACGGTGTGCTCGCCGGCGTCGAAGTCATCCGCGCCCTGAACGATGCCGACGTGCGCACCGAGCGGCCGCTGTGCGTGGCCATCTGGACCAACGAGGAAGGCACCCGTTTCACGCCGGTGATGATGGGATCGGGCGTCTACGCCGGCGCCTTCGGCCTCGAGCACTGCCTGTCTCAGACCGACCGCGAAGGAATCACGGTCGGGCAGGCGCTCACCGAGACCGGCTATGCCGGCCGCGACATCGCGCCACGCTTTGCCGCCTACTTCGAGCCGCACATCGAACAGGGGCCGATCCTCGAGGCCGAGAACATCACCATCGGCGCCGTCGAGGGGGCGCTTGGTCAGCGCTGGTTCGACCTCACCGTCACCGGGCAGGACGCCCACGCCGGCCCCACCCCGCTCGAGATGCGGCGCGATGCGCTGCTCGCCGCGGCGAAGCTGATCCAGGCAGTGCGCGAGATCGCCGTGTCCTCGCCCGACTACGCGCGCGGCACCGTCGGCCAGCTCTTCGCCCACCCCAACTCGCGCAATGTCATCCCGGGGCGGGTCGAATTCACCGTCGATCTGCGCAATGCCAGCGAGACCACGCTCACCCGGATGGTCGAACGCCTGCACGAGGCCGTGCGTGCGGTCGAGGCCAGCGATGGCGTGCAGATCGCGCTGCGCGAGGTCGTGCACTTCCCGCCCTGCGCCTTCGACCCGACGCTGGTCGCGGGCATCGAGCGCCACGCCAGCGCGCTCGGCCATCGCGTGCGACGCATCGCGAGCGGTGCGGGCCATGACGCGGTCTACGTCGCCCGAACCTGCCCGGCCGCCATGATCTTCGTACCCTGCGAGGGCGGCATCAGCCACAACGAGATCGAGAATGCGCGCCCCGAGGACCTTGCCGCCGGCGCCGACGTGCTGCTGCAGGCGATGCTCGAAGCGGCCAACCGCTGAGGGCGCACGCGGTGCGACTGCCTCCCGGAGCGGCGACCCCGCGCTCGCGCGCCGATCGGCCGATCGCGATCACCCAGGGTGATCCCTGCGGGATCGGGCCCGAGATCGTGCTGAAGGCCGTCGCCGGCGGCCTGCCCGCCCCGGCCGTGGTGATTGGCGATCCGGGCCTGCTGCAGCGAGAGGCCGGACGCCTGCGGCTCGGCCTCGAGGTCGCGCCGGTGGCGACGCCCGGCGCGGCACTCGCGCTTGCCGATGAACCCGGCATCGTGCCGGTGATCGCCACCACCGCGCTGCCGGCGTCGCTCGTGATCGGGCGGCCGAGTGCCGAGGGCGGCGACGCGGCCTGGCGCTGCGTGTGCCGAGCCGCCGAGCTCGCGATGCGCGGCGAAGTCCGCGCGGTGGTGACCGCACCCCTGGCCAAGGAGGCACTGCGGCTGGCAGGCCATGACTGGCCCGGCCACACCGAGCTGCTCGCTCACCTGGCGGGCGATGTGCCGGTCCGCATGATGCTCGCCAACCAGGAACTGCGCACCCTGCTCGTCACCGTGCATCTCGCGCTACGCGACGCGATCGCGGCGATCACCCGCGACCGCGTGCTCGAGACCCTGCGGATCGCCGACGCGGGCCTGCGGCGCATGGGGGTCGACGCCCCTCGAATCGCCGTCGCGGGCCTCAACCCCCATGCCGGCGAAGCGGGCCTCTTCGGGCGCGAGGAGATCGAGATCATCGCGCCCGCGATCGCCGATGCCCGCGCCGTCGGCATCGATGCCACCGGCCCCTGGCCACCCGACACGATCTTCATGCGCGCCCGCGGACTGCGCAGCTTCGATGTCGTGATCGCCCAGTACCATGACCAGGGGCTCATCCCGGTCAAGTACCTCGGCCTGGACGAAGGGGTCAACATCACGGTCGGCCTGCCCTTCGTGCGAACCAGTCCGGACCATGGCACAGCCTTCGACATCGCCGGCCAGGCGGGTCCCGAGGGCTGCGGCCTGGCCGACCCGCGCAGCCTGCTCGCGGCCTTCGAGCAGGCGCACCGGCTGTCGCTCGGCAGCGCGCTCTCCTGACGAGCGGCACCCCGGCCGCGACCCTGCCTCGATGTTCGCGCACCCTGCTCCGTGGGCCCTGGCCGCACTCGGCTGGGCGCTGATGGGGCTCGCGCTGGTCGACGCGATGCGCCGCGCCCGCTGGCAGGCCGAGCTGAACGAGCATCGCTTCTGGGCGCTGGCCACCGCGGCGGTCCTGCTCGGTCAGCGGATGGGCTTTACCCTGCCCTCGGGACTCGTCGTCCACTACCTCGGTGCGGGCTTCCTCGTCCTGCTGCTCGGCTATCCGCGGGCCCTGCTGTCGATGACCGTGGTGCTGTTCGCCGGACCGTGGCTCGTCGGCACGCCGGGTCCGCCGACGGCGCCGTCGATGCTGGCGCTCAAGTGCTTGCTCGCTGGCTGGCTGCCGGCGTGGCTGGCCGCGCAGACCGTGGAAGTGAGCAAGCGCTTGCTGCCGCCAGATCCCTTCGTATTCATGCTCGGCTGCGGCCTGTTCGGCCTGGCGCTGAGCGGGGCGGCGAGCTGGCTCGCGAGTACGGCCCTGCATGTCGCGACGGCCCCGAACCCGCCCGCCGACTTCCTGGAGGTGTTCCTCCCCCACGCGCTGCTGCTGAGCAGCGGCGAGGCCTGGCTCGAAGCGATGGTGATCAGCGCGCTGGTGGTCTTCCGCCCGCATGCGGTAAGGCTTTTCGATCAGCACCACTATCTGCCGCGACGCTGAGTTGCCGGTGGGCCCGCTTCCGTGCATCCTGCGCGGGTGCGCTCAGCGTCATCCCGGCAATCCCGCGTCACGCGAATGTCCTCGAGTTGCCCCGTCATCCTCGCAGCCCGCCTGCGCGCCTTGCTGGCGCTCGCCTCGGGCGTGATGCTGGCCGCTGCCCTTTCGTGGCTGCCCGCATCGGCCCGTGCGCATCCGCACGCGCGCTTCACCTATCAGGTGGAACCCCTGATGGCGGCCGATACGATCACCGGCCTGCGGGTTCGCTGGCAGCTCGACCCCATCAGTTCGCTGCTGGTGCTGCGCGGCATCGACTTCAACCGCAACGGGGTTCCCGACCCGGAAGAGCTTGCCGCCTTCGCCGCCCAGAACGATGCGCTGGTCGCGGCATCCGGTTACTTCCTTCGTCTCGGCGAATCGGAGCATGCGCTCACTTTCACCGTAGCCCGCGGCCTGCGAGCACTTGTCCAGGCCCAGCGCGTCTACCTCGAGTTCGAGGTGGCGCTGACCGCACCGCGACAGGGGCCGCTGGCCGTGCGTCTTTTCGATCAGACCTGGTACGTGGCGCTCAGCCCCGACGACCCCCCGGTGCCCGCCGGTCATGCCTGCACCGGCACGACCGAGACCCAGACCCTCGAAACCCAGGGATGGGGGACCCAGGCCGTGCCGGTGGTGCTGTTGCGCTGCGGCGCGACCTGAACCCGATCGACCCCGACCGCGGCGCCCCGGATCATCCACTACCGAACCACAACGCGGGCACGAGCCCGAACCAGGAGGAGAGACCCATGAAACTGACCCGTATCGCCCCGGCACTGGCCGCGGTCGCGCTGGCACTCGCCGCCCCCGTGCAGGCACAGACCACGCCGATCGAGCCCTGCGTGAAGTCCAAGTGGGGGCCCAACGACCAGCTCGGCGCGCTCAACAACATCACCTCGGCCAACGTGCTCGAGGCGAGCAGGCTCGTGAAGCGCGGCAAGTCGATCCGCATGGGCATCGAGACCAACAGCCGCACGCCCGCCTACGCGCCGCGCACCTTCTCGCTGACCGTGGTGTCGCCCGGCCAGGAGAACGGCGTCTCGCTGGGCGCCACCAAGACCAACTACAACGACGACATCATCATGGGCTGGGTGGGCATCGGCTCGCAGCTCGATGGTCTCGGCCACATCGGTATCGCCAACACCTACTACAACTGCACCAAGGCGAACGATTTCGTGTCGGTGGCCGGCCTGAAGAAGTTCGGCATCGAGACCCTGCCCGGCATCGCCACCCGCGGCGTCATCCTCGACATGGTCGGGCTGATGGGCAAGGATCCGGTGCCCGAAGGCACCGCCTTCAACCGCAAGGAGATCGACGCCGCGATCGCTCGCCAGGGCATCAAGCCGATCGGCAAGGGCGACGTGGTGATCTTCTACACCGGCTGGACGAAGCTGATCGGCAAGGACGACAAGCGCTACGGCTCGGTCGAGCCGGGGCTGGGCGTCGAGGGTGCGCGCTACCTGACCTCGCTGGGTGTGGCGATGATCGGCGCCGACACCTGGGGCCTGGAAGTGATCCCCTTCGAGAACCCGAACAACATCTTCCACGTCCACCAGATCCTGCTCACCGAAACCGGCACCTTCATCCTCGAGAACGTGGATGCCGGCGAAGCGGTCAAGGACAAGGTCTACGAAGGGCTGTTCACGCTCGGCCCCTCGCGCATCACCGGCGCGGTGCAGGCGATCATCAACCCGGTGTTCGTCTACTGACCCACTGCGGGAGGCGGCCGACCGCGGCCAGCCTCCCTTCGCACGAAGGGCGCGCGCTCAGGCGATCGAGCGGGTCTGCGCCCAGGTGTCGTCCAGCGCCCCCTTGACCGCGTCGAGCAGTTCGCGGATCTCGTGCGGCTCGATGATCAGCGGCGGCGAGAAGGCGATCGAATCACCAGGAAGCGACCGGACGATGGCGCCACGCTTCTGCGCATTGGCCACCAGGCGGGCGCCCACCCCGGCCTTCGCCTCGAAGCTCTCGCGGGTTCGCTTGTCGCGAACGAGTTCGAGGGCGCCGATCAGGCCCACGCCGCGCGCCTCGCCCACCAGCGGATGGTCGGCAAGCGCGCGCAGCCCGTCCTGGAGCACCGGGGCCACCTCACGGACGTGCCCGACGATATCGCGCTCCCGGTAGATGGCGAGCGTCTCCAGGGCGACAGCCGCAGGCACCGGATGGCCCGAGTAGGTGAAGCCATGGCCGAAGACGCCGAGCTTCTCGGACTGGCGCAGCAGCGCCTCGAAGATGCCCGGGGCCACGAGCATCGCCGACATCGGCTGGTAGCCGCTGGTCAGCATCTTGGCGCAGGTGAGGATGTCGGGCCGGATGCCGAAGGTCTGCGAACCGAACATCTGGCCGGTACGGCCGAAGCCGCAGATCACTTCGTCGGCGATGAAGAGCACGTCATGGCGGCGCAGTACCTCCTGCACCCGCTCGAAATAGCCCGCCGGCGGCACGATGACCCCACCGGCGCCCATCACCGGCTCGGCGATGAAGGCGGCCACGGTGTCGGGACCCTCGGCGAGGATCAGCGCCTCGAGTTCGTCGGCAAGCCGTGCCGAGAAGGCCTCCTCGGTCTCGCCGGGGCGCGCCTCGCGCCAGAAATGCGGCGTCGTGGTGTGCAGCATGCGCGGCGCCGGCAGGTCGAAGTCGTTGTGCGCGAAGGCCAGACCTGTGAGGCTGGCCGACGCCACCGTGACCCCGTGGTAGGCCTTGCGGCGCGAGATGATCTTCTTCTTGTCGGGGCGGCCGAGCGCGTTGTTGTAGTACCAGATCAGCTTCACCGCGGAATCGTTGGCCTCGGAGCCGGAGTTGGCGAAGAACACCCTCGCCAGACCCTGCGGCGCTAGCGACACCAGGGTCTCGGCCAGTTGCGTGGAGATCGCCGGCACCTTGCCGGAGAACGAGTGGTAGTAGGGCAGCTCGAGCATCTGCCGATAGGCGGCCTCGGCCAGCCGGCGCTCCGAGAATCCGAGCCCGGCGCACCACAGCCCCGCCATCCCCTCGATGTAGCGACGGCCGGCTTCGTCGTAGACGTAGACCCCCTCGCCGCGCTGGATGACCAGCGGGCCCTCGGTCTGCACGAGAGCGAGGTTGGTGGTGGGGTGCAGGTGATAGGTCATGTCCCGCCGGGCGGCGGGACTGAAGCTTGCTGCCGCGGCCGGCGCCACGATGCGGGCGGTGGCGGCGCTGGGGATGGCGCTCATGGTGTGTCTCCGGGTTGTCGTGTGGTGGCCGGGCGCGAGCGACGCCAGGAACCCGACTTTACCCCGACACCCCCGGCCTGCGCTGCCCGCGCGG
>JBIIHU010000108.1:0-11331 GCA_044235405.1 Burkholderiaceae bacterium | reverse complement strand
TGGCGGCCGGTGATGCCGTAGGTGCACATGCCGTGCAGGATCGGCCGATCGAAGCCGCCGCGCCGCGCGAAGGCCGGATCGCTGTGCAGCGGGTTGCGGTCGCCGCTCAGCCGGTAGAGCAGCGCCTGGTCGGGACGCGTGCCGGTGGCGATCTCGATGTCGGGGGCGCGGGTGGGTACCGGCGCCGCGCCCGCCGGGCCGCGCGGCCCGCCGAAGCCGCCCTCGCCGCGGATGAAGGCGGCGGAATCCGCCTCCACCAGCAGTTCGCCGGTTGCGGCGTCCACCGCGGTCGAGGTGGTGGTGACCAGCGCGCCCGAACCCTTGTCGTACATGCCGGTGATCTTCGTGGTGACGCGCACCGTGCCTTCCAGGGGCAGCGGCTTGTGCAGCACGAAGCCCTGCTCGGCGTGCACGAGTTTCGTGCGGTCGATCGGGCCCATGTCGGCGCGGGTGCCCGAACGCTGGATCAGCACCACCGCGTAGACCGGCAGTACCGCGAGCGTGTGGCCCTCGGAGTTCTCGGTGGTCAAACCGAGTTCGTCGTAGGGGTCGGCCTGACCGGCGCCGACGCCGAGCGCATAGAGCATCGCGTCGCGGGAATCCCAGCTGACGGTCGAGGGGCCGACCTCGCGGCCGATGGCGGACATGTCCAGGGGCATGGGGCTTTCTCCGAAGGCAAGGGGAGCGACGCGGCCGACTCCCGGTCGATCGCCGGAAGCCGCGCAGCCTCGCGCCGGCGACGATACCGACCACGCCCGACCCAAGGAAGCGCGGTGGCGCGATTTCCGGAGCCGGGCTCGCGGTAGCATCCCGGGCGGGCCGCAACCGACATCGATCGGGACGCCGGCCCCGCCCTCACCCTCACGCCGTAGCCGAGCCCATGAGCATGCCGACCCCGCTGACCGCCTTTCGGAACCCCAACTACTACAGCCCGGACCATGAGCGCTTTCGCGACACGGTCCGGCAGTTCGCGCTGCGCGAGATCGCGCCGAACGCCAACGCCTGGGACGAGGCGGGGGCCTTTCCGCGCGAGCTCTACGCGAAGGCCTCGCGGGCGGGGCTGCTCGGCCTGGGTTACCCCGAGGCCTACGGCGGCACGCCCTGCGATGTCTTCTACAAGATCGTGCTGTCCGAGGAGATGAGCCACGGCGGCAGCGGCGGCGTGTGCGCCTCGCTGATGTCGCACACCATCGGCTCGCCGCCGATCCTGAACGCGGGCAGCGAGGCGATGAAGCGGCGCGTGCTGCCGGCGGTGCTCGCCGGCGAGAAGATCTCGGCGCTCGCCATCACCGAGCCCGGCGGCGGCTCCGACGTCGCGGGCCTGAAGACCACCGCGGTCCTCGACGGCGACCACTACGTCGTCAACGGCGAGAAGATCTTCATCACGTCGGGCATCCGCGCCGACTTCTTCACGGTGGCGGTGCGCACCAACCCGGCCGACCGGGGTGCCGGCGGCGTGTCGCTGCTGCTGATCGAGCGCGACACGCCGGGCTTCAGCCGCAGCGCGCTCGACAAGATGGGCTGGTGGGCCTCCGACACCGCGCACCTGCGCTTCGACAACTGCCGCGTGCCGGCGAGCAACCTGATCGGCGAGGAGAACCGCGGCTTTCCGATCGTGATGCGCAACTTCAACATGGAGCGGCTCTGGATGGCGGCCGGCGCGCTCGGCTTCTCGCAGCGCTGCCTCGAGGATGCGCTCGACTGGGCGCGCCAGCGCCACACCTTCGGTGCGCCACTGTCCGAGCGGCAGGTGATCCGTCACAAGATGGTCGACATGGCGATCCGCATCGAGACCACCCGCACCTTCATGGAAGACCTCGCCTGGCGGGTCGAGCACCAGGCCGGCGACCCGAAGGTGCTGGTCGCGCAGCTCTCGATGCTCAAGGTGCAGGCGATGCAGACGCTGCAGTTCTGCGCCGACCAGGCGGTGCAGATCCTCGGCGGCATGGGCTACATGCGCGGCACGCGGGTCGAGCGCACCTACCGCGAAGTGAAGGTCAACATGATCGGCGGCGGCTCCGAGGAGATCATGAAGGACCTCGCGGCCCGTCAGCTCGGCTTCTGACCGGGGCGCCGCGATGAACGCCCCCGCTTCCGTGCCCGCCAACCCTGGCCATCGCCTGCAGCACGAGCCCTGGTACCGGCCGCTGCGCGACGAGGTCGAGGTCTTCGAGGCCGCCTACGCGGCGCGCCTGCCGGTGCTGCTGAAGGGCCCCACCGGCTGCGGAAAGACCCGCTTCGTCGAGCACATGGCCTGGCGCCTGTACCGCGAGGCCGACAGCGCCCGGCGCGCGCTCGAGACCCCGCTGATCACGGTGGCTTGCCACGAGGACCTGACCGCGACCGACCTCGTCGGCCGCTACCTGCTCTCGGGCGACAGCACCGTCTGGATGGACGGGCCCCTCACCCGCGCGGTGCGCAGCGGCGCGCTGTGCTACCTCGACGAAGTGGTCGAGGCACGCAAGGACACGACCGTCGTCGTGCACTCGCTGACCGACCACCGACGCATCCTGCCGATCGAAAAGACCGGCGAGCAGCTCGACGCGCATCCCGACTTCCTGCTGGTCATCTCGTACAACCCCGGCTACCAGAGCGTGCTCAAGGACCTCAAGCCCTCGACGCGGCAGCGCTTTGTCAGCCTGGAATTCGACTACCCGCCGATCGATCTCGAGGCCGAGATCATCGCGCACGAGAGCGGGGTCGACGCCGACACGGCGCTGCGCCTCGCGACCATCGGCCAGAAGGTGCGCCACCTGCGCGAGCATGGCTTCGAGGAAGGCGTCAGCACGCGGCTGCTGATCTACACCGGCCAGCTGGTGGCGGGCGGCATCGCGCCGCGACGGGCCTGCGAGGCGGCGATCGCGCGCGCGGTGACCGACGACGCGCAGGTGCAGCAGGGGGTGGCCGACATCGTCGACGTGATCCTGCCGTGAGCACGGGCGCCGTCGCGCCGCGGGCGGCCCTGGGCGCGCGAGAGACCGCGGTCGCGCCCGAGGCCGATGCGGCGCGCGTCGCGCTGGTCGATGCGCAGCGCGTGCTCTCGCTGTTCACGCAGGGCCTGGCGGGGCGCTACCTGCACCTGAAGCCGGTCGATGCGCTCACCGGCGAGTTCCGGCCCGACAGCCCGACCACCGACGGCACGTCGATCTATCTGCCCGGCGAGGTAGGGCTCTTCGCCGAGCGCGACCACAACCTCGGGGTGTACCGGATCTCGGTGCTGCACCAGCTCGGCTTCTACGAGAACGGCACCTTCAGCTTCACGCTCGCGCGCGCCCGCGAGCTGCACCCCGGCCTGCCGGCCGAGCACGGCGTCGCGCTGCTGCACCCGAGCGAGCTCGAGCGTTTCTTCGCGCTGTGGCCGGTGCCGGCGCAGGCGCGCACCCTGTTCATGCGGCTCGAGGACCTGCGCATCGACCGCGCGATGGCAAGTCGCTACCCCGGTGCGCGCCACGATCTGGCGCGGGTGCTGGCGCGCGCGCTTGCCGACCGCCCGCCGATGCCCGATGGCGCGATCGCACCGGCCGCGGCGCTGGCCGAGTCGCTGCTGCGCTACACGCTGGGCGCGCCGGCCGAGGATCTCATCTCGGCCGACCGCACCAGCCGGCTGGCACCGCTGCTCGCCGCCGCGGCGCAGGCGGCAGCCCCCGGGGCGAGCGTCTACGACAGCGCCGCCGCCACCGCTGCCTGCCTGCGGGTGCTCGGCGTGGCCTCGCGCGCCGAACTGGCCGGCGCGGGGCTCGACGATGACGAAACCCCACCGACCGAGGGCCCGCCGCGCGAGGGTCGCGCGGGCGCCGGCGATGAAGGCGACGAGGGCGACGAGCTGCCCGACCTCGACGCGTTCTTCGAGGGCGAGGCGGTCGACTTCCGCGGCGATGTGCGCCCCGAGCTCGTGCAGCGGCAGCTGCGCGGCGGCCACACCGGCCTGCTGCCCGATGCGCAGGCGCCCGAGCCCGCCAGCGAGGCCGATGCGCCCGCCGAGACCCCGGCACAGGCCGAGCGCCGGCGCCAGTCCGACGAGTCGGCGCTGCGGCGCGCCTTCGGCCTGCCGAAGGAAGCCACCCGCAGCTGGCTCTACGATGAATGGGACTACCACCGCCAGGGTTACCTGAAGGGCTGGTGCCGTCTCTACGAGTACCGGCTGCGCGGCGAGGATGCGAGCCTGCCCGAGCAGCTGCGCCGGCGTCATGGCGCGCTGCTGCACGAGGTTCGGCGCCAGTTCCGCTTCATCCGGCCCGATGCCTTCGTGCGCGTGCGCCGGGTGAGCGACGGCGAGGAGATCGAGCTCGACGGCCTGATCGAGGCGGCGGTCGACCGGCGCGCGGGCCATGCCACCGACGAGCACGTCTATCGCCGGCGCGACCGCGCGCTGCGCGAGGTGTCGGCCGCCTTCCTGCTCGACATGAGCGCCTCGACCGACTTCCCGGTGCCCGACCCGGAGGCGCCCCCGCCGCCGCCCGAGCCTCCGCCGCCGCCCGATGGCGAATACGTGTGGGGCAACTGGAACGCGCGCGAGGCGCTGCGCCCCGAGGCTCCGAAGCGGCGCGTGATCGACGTGGCGCGCGAGGCGCTCGGCCTGATGGCGCAGGCGCTCGAGGCGCTGGGCGACCGCTACGCGATCTGGGGCTTCTCGGGCTACGGCCGTGATGATGTCGAGTTCCATGTCGCCAAGGACTTCGACGATCGCCTGCGCGCGCGCGAGTGGGCGGCGATGGCCGCGATGCAGCCGCGCCGCTCCACCCGCATGGGCCCGGCGATTCGCCACGCGGTGGCGCGGCTGCGCGGCCAGCCCACGCGCCTGAAGCTGCTGGTGATGATCTCGGACGGCTACCCGCAGGATCGCGACTACGGGCCCGATCGCAACGACGACGAGTACGGCATCCAGGACACCGCGCAGGCGCTGCGCGAGGCGCAACAGGCCGGCGTGCTGACCTTCTGCATCACCATCGACCCCGCCGGCCACGACTACCTGCGCCGGATGTGTCCGGACGAGCGCTACCTGGTGATCGACGAGGTCGCGGCGCTGCCGCGCGAACTCACGAAGGTGTACCGGGCGCTGACGGCCTGAGGCACGCCGTCACGGCCCGGATCGGGAGGTGCTCGCTTCGGGCAGCTCGGATGGCCCTGCTAGACTGCGTTGCATCGGGGCCCCGACGCCGGGGCCCGCCACCCACGGGAGAACCCGCCATGATCCTGGATGCAGCCACGATCGAAGGCTATCGGCGCGACGGCGCGGCAGCCCTGCGCGGGGTGATCGCGTTGCCCTGGATCGAGCGACTCCGGGCGGGTGTCGAGGAAAACATGAGCCGCCCGGGGCCCTACGCGAAGCTCTACACGCCAGAGGGGCAGCCGGGCAGGTTCTTCGGCGACTACTGCAACTGGCAGCGCATCCCGGAATACCGCGCGTTCTTCGTCGAGTCGGGGTTGGCCGCGATCGCCGCCGCCCTGATGGGCAGCCGCAAGGTCAATCTCTACCACGAGCATGTGCTGGTTAAGGAACCCGGCACGCGCGAGAAAACGCCCTGGCACCACGACCAGCCTTACTACCCGGTCGACGGCGAACAGATCGTCAGCTTCTGGATCCCGCTCGATCCGGTACCGGCAGACACCTGCCCGCAGTATGTCGCGGGGTCGCACCGATGGGGCCGATGGTACGCACCCAAGCGCTTCGCCGACTCGCAGGACCATGCCAACACCTCGGCCGATTTCGAGGCGGTGCCCGACGAGGACACGCTGCGCCGCGAGCACACGCTGAAGGCCTGGGACCTCGAGCCGGGCGACTGCATCGCCTTCCACGGCCTGACCCTGCACGGGGCGCCAGGCAATGAACACGCCGGTCGGCGGCGCGCCTTCGCAGCGCGCTTCACCGGTGACGACGCCCGTTTCGTGCTGCGCGAGGGCTTCATGTCGCCGCCGCCGCCCACCGATGGCGCGCCGCGCTCGGGCGAAGCGATGGACTCCGAAGCCTTCCCCGTGATCTGGCGTGATGGCGCCCGCGCGACGCTGGCGCCCAACGGCGCGATCCGACCGGTCTGAGCGACGCGGATTCGCGCGCGTCCGGTAGCCCGGGCGCGGCGGGCCGTGGCAACGACCACGACGCGGCCGACCCGCGCCGACGTCCGCCCTACTCGGGCTGGTTCTGCAGCTTCAGGATGCGCTCGATGCGCTGCTCGACGGTGTCGCCGCTGCCGCCCTTCCACTGCAGCACCTGCAGCACCACACCGTTGGCGTCACGCGGCCGCAGCACCACCTCGCTGCGGTTGCTGAACTCGTCGCGCAGCGGGATCCGGTAGCCCTCGCCCTCGATGCGCGCGCAGAAGGCCTGCAGGTCGTCGACCTCGAGGCCGAGGTGATGCAGGCCCTCGCCGTGCTTGTCGATGTGCTGGTTGATGAAGCCGTCCGGTTCCAGCGACTGGACCAGCGAGAGCACGTTCTCGCCGATCTGCATGTAGGCTACCTTGACCATGCCGGCCTTCTCGCGCAGCACCTCGGTGCGGATGTGCACGGCGCCCAGCAGGCGCTGGTACTGCGCGGTCGCCTGGTCGCAGTCGCGCACCGCGATGGCCACGTGATCGATCCTGCGGATGCCCGACATCGCCTTCTCCTGACTGAATCCCGATCGCGCGAGTGTATCCCGCCATGTTCGAGCAGCCTGACGACTTCCGTGCCGAATCCGAGGCGCTGCACGCGCTGCTCGAGCCGCTGGCCGACGCCGACTACGCCCGCCCCACGCGCTTCAAGGGCTGGACCCTCGACGAGGTGTTGCGCCACCTGCACCTGTGGAACCACGCCGCGCTGATCGCGCTCGAGGACGAGCCGGCCTTCGTCGCGCTCGTCGGCGGCTGGACGCCGCAGCGCGGCAGGGTGCCGATCCGCGACTTCGAGCGCGCGTGGTGCGCGGGTCTCGGCGGCCGGGCGCTGCGCGCGGCCTGGATCGAGCGGGTGCGGCACGTGGCCGCCCGCTTCGCGCTGGCCGATCCCCGGCGTCGCGTGAAGTGGTCGGGGCCCGACATGAGCGTGCGCTCGAGCATCACCGCGCGGCTGATGGAGACCTGGGCGCACGGGCAGGCCATCTACGACCTGCTCGGCGTCGAGCGCGTCGACGCCGACCGCATCCGCAACATCGCCATGCTTGGCATCAACACCTACGGCTGGACCTTCGCGGTGCGCGGCGAGCCGCCGCCGGGCGAGCCACCGCAGGTGCGGCTGCGCGCGCCCTCGGGCGCGACATGGAGCTGGCACGAAGGCAGCGAGAGCGGCCTGGTCGAGGGCAGCGCGACCGAGTTCTGCCAGGTGGTCACGCAGGTTCGCAACATCGCCGACACAGGGCTCGTCGTGCGTGGCGAGGCCGCCCGCCGCTGGATGGACAACGCGCAGTGCTTCGCCGGCGGTCCCGAGCCGCCGCCCCCGCCGGGCACCCGATTCCGGGAACCGGCCCCGGCCTGAGCGCCCGGGCCGCCCCTTCGCCGATACTCTCGCCCCGGCGGCCGGCGCCGCCGCACGCCCATCACGAGGAAGTCACCATGGACCTCAGCTACTCCGCCGACGAACTCGCCTTCCGCGACGAGGTGCGCGCCTGGCTGGCCGCGAACCTGCCCGCCGACATCCGCGACAAGGTCGTCAACTACCGCTCCCTGAGCAAGGAAGACTTCATCCGCTGGCACAAGATCCTCGCCGGCAAGGGCTGGGCGGTGCCGCACTGGCCCGTCGAGTGGGGCGGCACCGGCTGGGACATCACGCAGCGCTACATCTTCGACGAGGAGTTCGGCCTGGCGGGCGCGCCGGTGCTGCCGAGCTTCGGCCCGAGCATGTGCGCCTCGGTGCTGCTGCGCTTCGGCACCGATGCCCAGAAGGCGCGCTACCTGCCCCGTATCCGCGAGGGCGACGACTTCTGGGTCCAGGGCTACTCGGAGCCGGGCTCGGGCTCGGACCTCGCCTCGCTGAAGACGCGCGCGGAGCGCCAGGGCGATCACTACCTGGTCAACGGCCAAAAGATCTGGACCACGCTGGGTCACTTCGGCGACTGGATCTTCTGCCTGGTGCGAACCGACCCGTCGGCCGCCAAGCGCCAGGAAGGCATCAGCTTCCTGCTGATCGACATGAAGACCCCGGGCATCACCGTGCGCCCGCTGATCCTGATGGACGGCGGTCACGAGGTGAACGAGGTCTTCTTCGAGGATGTGAAGGTGCCGCTCGAGAACCTCGTGCACGAGGAGAACAAGGGCTGGACCGTGGCCAAGTACCTGCTGGGGCACGAGCGCATGGGCTCGGCGCGGGTCGGCGCCTCGCGGCGCGAACTCGCCACGCTGCGTGCCATCGCCGGACGTGAGGTGCGCAACGGCCGCCCGCTGCTCGAGGACCCGCGCTTCCGCGACCGGCTGTCACGCGTCGAGATCGAGCTGATGTCGCTTGAGCTGACCGCGATGCGCTTCCTCGACCGGATGCGCCGCAGCGGCCAGGCGCCCGGCGCCGACGTGTCGATGCTGAAGATCCGTGGCACCGAGGTGCAGCAGACGATCACCGAACTGATGATGCAGGCGGTGGGCCCCGAGGCGCAGCCCTTCGTCGCGGTCGACGGCGGCGAGGTCGATCCACTGCACTCGCGGCTGGCGCCCCGCTACTTCAACTACCGCAAGGCGAGCATCTACGCCGGGTCCAACGAGATCCAGCGCAACATCATCGCCAAGGCGACACTGGGCCTGTGATCGGCGCACGGAGACCGACATGAACTTCGAGTACACCGACGAACAGCAGCAGCTGGCCGACTCCGTCCGCAAGTACCTCGCGAACGCCTACGACTTCGAGAAGCGCAAGGCGATCGTGCGCTCGGATACCGGCGTCAGCGACGCGGTCTGGGCAACCTTCGCCGAGCTCGGCCTGACCGCGCTCGCGCTGCCCGAGGCCGACGGCGGCTTCGGCGGCGGGGCGGTCGACCTGATGGCGCCGCTGGAGGCATGCGGCGAGGCGCTGGTGGTCGAGCCGCTGATCGAGACCATCGGCCTGGGCGCGCGGCTGGTGGCGCGCGCCGGCTCGGCCGCGCAGCGCGAGACGCTGCTGCGCGGCGTGGCCGAGGGCAGCGTGCGCCTGGCCTTCGCCAGCCTCGAGCCGAAGCGCCGCTACTCGCTCGACCCGCAGGCCACGACGGCCCGCGCCGCCGACGGCGGCTGGGTGCTCGACGGCGAGAAGACCGTCGTCATCGGCGCGCCCGCGGCGAGCCACCTGATCGTATCGGCGCGCACTGCGGCCGGCGCAAGCCTGTTCGTCGTCGATCCCCGTGCCGCGGGCGTGCGCCTGTCGCCCTGCCGTACGGTCGACGGCCAGCGGGCCGCCGACGTCTTCCTCACCGGCGTACGCCTGCCGGCCGACGCGCTGCTCGGCGCCGACGGCGCGGCGCTGCCGGTGATCGAGGAGGCGGTCGACTTCGCCACCGCGCTGCTGTGCGCCGACGCCGTCGGCGCGATGAAGCACGCGATCGACGCCACGCTCGAGTACACGAAGAACCGCAAGCAGTTCGGCGTGCCGATCTCCTCGTTCCAGGTGCTGCAGCACCGGATGGTCGAGATGTACATCAGTTGCGAGCAGGCACGCTCGATGGCCATCCTGGCGGCGACGCGCGTCGATGGCGGTGCCGCGGACGCCGCGGAGCGCCAGCGCGCGGTATCGATGGCCAAGGTCAAGATCGCCGATGTCGCCCGCCTGATCAGCCAGGAGTCGGTGCAGCTGCACGGCGGCATGGGGATGACCGAGGAGATGAAGGTGTCGCACACCTTCCGCCGCCTGACGATGATCGCGCAACGATTCGGCGACGCCGACCACCACCTCGAGCGCTACGCGGCGCTGAGCTGAGTCGAGCGCGGGGCGGCGCGCCGCCCCGGCCCCACGGGGCCCACCCGGCAGGCCGCGACAGGCGGGCGCCCCGCGCCCGCGCAGCCCTCGTCTACCAGGTATCGACCCAGGCGCGACGCTTGCCGGTGCGCGGCGCCTTGGGCGGCAGCGCCGTCAGGCCGGCCATGATCCAGCGCCGGGTGTCGGCCGGATCGATCACGTCGTCGAGCTCGAACAGCGACGCCGCGCTCAGCGCCTTGCCCTGCTCGTACATGCCGGCCACGCGCTTGTCGTAGGCCGCCTTGCGCTCGACCGGATCCTCGATGGCCGCGAGCTCGTTGCGGTAGCCGAGCTTGACCGCGCCCTCCAGGCCCATGCCGCCGAACTCGCCGGTCGGCCACGACACCGCGAAGAAGGGCGCATGGAAGCCGCCGCCCGCCATGCCCTGCGCGCCCAGCCCGTAGCCCTTGCGCAGCACCACGGTGAAGACCGGGATCTCGAGGTTGGCGCCGATCACGAAGGGCCGGCAGCAGTGGCGCACCAGCGCGGTCTTCTCGTAGTCGGGGCCGACCATGTTGCCCGGGGTGTCGCACAGCGACAGCAGCGGGATCTCGAAGGCGTCGCACAGCTGCATGAAGCGCGCGGCCTTGTCGGCGGCCTCGCTGTCGATCGCGCCGCCGAGGTGGGCCGGGTTGTTGGCGATCAGGCCCATCGGCCGGCCCTCGATGCGCAGGAAGGCGGTGATCATCGACGGACCGAAGCGCTCGCGCAGCTCGAGGAAGCTGCCGGTGTCGGCGATCAGACGGATCACCTTGCGCACGTCGTAGACGCGCAGCCGGTTCTCGGGAATCGCGGCGCGCAGCTCGCGCTGATCGGCGCAGCGCCAGTCCTTGACCGCGCCCTGGAAGTAGGACAGGTACTGACGCGCCACCCGCACCGCCTCGGCCTCGTCCTCGACCGCGATGTCGACCACGCCGTTGCGGGTCTGCACGTCGATCGGGCCGACCTCCTCGGGCCGATAGACGCCCAGCCCGCCGCCCTCGATCATCGCCGGGCCGCCCATGCCGATGGTCGCGTTGCGGGTCGCGATCACCACGTCGCAGCAGCCCAGCAGCACCGCGTTGCCGGCGAAGCAGCGGCCCGAGGCGATGCCCACCAGCGGCACCAGGCCGCTCAGGCGCCCGAAGCGCTGGAAGGCCTCGGTGATGAGGTTGGCGGCGAAGACCTGGTCGGTGTCGCCCGGACGCCCGCCGCCGCCCTCGGCGAACAGCACCAGCGGCAGCCGCCACTGGTGCGCGATCTCGAACATGCGGTCCTTCTTCGCATGGTTCTTCTTGCCCTGCGTGCCGGCGAGCACCGTGTAGTCGTAGGACATCGCGACGCAGCGCGACTCGGTCTCGGGAAACAGCGTGCCGTTGACATGGCCCAGGCCCATCACCATGCCGTCGGCCGGCGTGGTGCGGATCAGCTCGTCCATCGGCATGCGCAGCCGCCGCGCGGCGAGCA
>JBIIHU010000353.1:0-3494 GCA_044235405.1 Burkholderiaceae bacterium | reverse complement strand
GGCGAGCAACTACCTGTGCGATCTGCAGGTCGGCGACACGGTGCAGGTGATCGGGCCTTTCGGCGCGAGCTTCCTGATGCCGAACCATCCGCGCTCGAGCATCGTCATGATCTGCACCGGCACCGGCAGCGCGCCGATGCGCGCGATGACCGAGTGGCGCCGACGGCTGCGCGCCTCGGGCCGTTTCGAGGGGGGCAAGCTGATGCTGTTCTTCGGCGCGCGTACCCCGGCGGAGCTGCCCTACTTCGGGCCGCTGCAGAAGCTGCCCAAGGATTTCATCGACATCGAGTTCGCGTTCTCGCGCGAGACCGGCCGGCCCAGGCGCTACGTGCAGGACGCGATCCGCGACCGCGCGGCCGACGTCGCCGCGATGCTGGCCGACCCGAACGCCTACTTCTATGTCTGCGGTCTGAAGGCGATGGAGGAGGGCGTGGTGCTCGCGCTGCGCGATGTCGCGCGCCAGCAGGGACTCGACTGGGACACGGTGGGTGCCACGCTGCGCCGCGACGCGCGGCTGCACCTCGAGACCTACTGAAGGCGATCAGCGGCCGGCCACCACCACCACCGCGAGCGCGAGGCCGGCGATCCAGACCGCCTCGCCCACCATCAGCGCGATCGGCCGCCAGCCGGCCTCGCGCAGCGCCGACACCGAGGTCTTCAGTCCCAGCGCGGCGATCGCCATCACCAGGCAGGCGCGCGAGGTGCCCGAGATCGCCGGCTGCCAGGCGGCCGGCACGAAGCCGGCGGAATTCAGCGCCACCAGCGCGAGGAAGGCGATCAGGAAGCCGGGCAGCAGTGGCGGCCGCCGGGCATCGGTTGCGTCCGCAACCGTCTGCGCGCGCACGCCGATGCCGATCGCCAGCACGACCAGCGTCAGCAGCGCGACGCGCGACAGCTTGACGATGACCGCCGGGCCGTCGGCGCCGGCGCCGACGATATGCGCGGCGCCGACGACCTGAGCGACATCGTGGATCGACGCGCCGAGGAAGACTCCGGTCTGCGCGGGCGACAGGCCCAGCGTCGCGGCCAGCGGCGGGTACAGCAGCATCGCGATCGTCGATAGCGTCGAGACGCCGACAACGACCAGCAGCGTCGAGCGGTCGTGGTCGGGCCGGCGCGGCAGCACCGCCGAGATCGCGAGCGCCGCCGACGCGCCGCAGATCGCGGTGGCGCCGCCCGACAGCAGCCCGAACGAGGCCGGCAGGCGCAGCAGCCGGGCCAGCCAGACGCCGATCGCGATCGTCGAGGCCACGGCGATGACGACCATGGCCGCGGTCTGCCAGCCCAATCCGATGACCTGATCGGCCGCGATGCGCGCGCCGAGCAGCGCGACCCCCAGGCGCAGCAGCGGCTTCATGCAGAAGTCGATACCCGCCGCGGCCTTCGGGTCCTGCGAGAAGGGATGCAGCGCCATGCCGAGCAGCAGCGCGTAGAGGAATTGCGGGCCGCCGTGGGCGCTGGAGACGAAGGTAGCGGCCAGCGCGATCACCGCGCAAAGCGCGGCGCCCGGCAGGCGGCCGCGCCAGCGGTCGAGGAGGGCGCTCATGGACGAAACGGGAGGGGCACGGCGCGATGGTAGGCTTGAGCCGACCATGCGCTCCGGTTGGCCGATTCGTTTTTTCCTGCATCCGTCGACGCACGACCTCGCACGCGGCGGGCTCGTGCTCGCGCTCGGATTCGTGATGCTTGCGTGCGGCGACGCGGGTGCCGCGGGTGCCACGAGTGCCGCGGGTGCCGCGGGTGCCGCGGGCGCGGGAGCCCTGCCGTCGTCGCCGGTGGGCGGCATCTCGTCGGCCCCGGCGCTGCCGACCGGCGCGCTGCCCTGGTGGGTGTGGTCGGCAGGGGTCTTCGCGGCGGCACTGCTGATCGGCGTGGTCGCGGTGCCGGCCGGCGTTGGCGGCGGCGTGCTCTTCGTGCCGATCGTCGGCGGTTTCTTTCCCTTCCACCTCGACTTCGTCCGGGGCGCGGGCCTGCTGATCGCGCTCACCGGCGCGCTCGCGTCGGCGCCCGCGCTGCTTCGGCACGGGTTGGGCAATTTGCGCCTGGCGTTGCCGCTGGCCTTCGCTGCGGCGCTTGGCGCGATCGCCGGCGCGCGGCTCGGGCTCGCGCTGCCGGATCGCCTGCTGCAGCTGCTCCTGGGGCTGCTGATCCTCGGCATCGTGGCGCTGATGCTGCGATCCGCCCCCGCTGGTGCGCCGGGGGCCGAGGGGGCGCCCTGGGCGCGGGAGGCAGGGCTTGGCGGTCGCCTGCTCGAGCCGGGCGCGGTGCTGCCGGCCGAGTGGCTGCCCGCGCGGCTGCCGCCCGCGATCCTCGCGTTCCTGATCATCGGTGTGGTCGCCGGCGTGTTCGGGCTCGGCGCCGGCTGGGCCAACGTGCCGGTGCTCAACCTGCTGATGGCCGTGCCCTTGCGCGCGGCGGCGGGCACGAGCGGGCTCGTGCTGTCGATGACCTCGCCCGCGGCGCTCGTCTATCTGGGGCAGGGGGCGATGCTCGCGCCGATCGCGGTGCCCGCCGTGCTCGGCGTCACGCTGGGTGCGGTGATCGGGGTTCGCTTGCTGCGGGTGCTGCCGGCGCGGGTGATCCGCCGGCTGGTGATCCTGATGCTGCTGGCAGCCGCCGCGCGCGCGCTGCAGCGGGGGCTCGCATGAGCCGCGAGTCGCCGGATCGGCCCGAGGCCGCATCGGGGCCCGCGGCGCAGTCGGCCGATGGCGGCGAGAGCGCCGAGGCGCGGGCGCGCGACGCCGATGCGCGGGTGTTCGGCCGGCTGCTGTCGCTGAGCGGGCGTGTCGCGCTCGCAGGCGCCGCGCTTGCGTTCGCGCTGGTCGTGATCGGCGTGCTTCCGGTGCGCATCCCGCTGGACCAGTTGCCGTTGCACTGGGGGGGCGATGCGGCAACATGGCGCGCCGCGCTGACCGGGCATCCGGCGAGCTGGCCCCCGCTCGCGCAGGGGCCGTGGCTGGCGCGCAGCCCGGGCGAGCTCGGCATGCTGATCGCGATCGGCGCGCTCTGCCTGGCGCCGGTGCCGGCGCTCGGTGCGCTGGCGCTGCGGCTGGCGCGTCGCGGCGACCGCCTCTTCGCGGCGCTGGCCGCGGCGCATGTCGCGGTGATCGTGCTGACGCTGGCCGCGGCCTTCGGCTGAAACGGAATCGCCCCATTCCGACTCGCGGGGGATCGGGGTCAGGCCGGCACGCGCCGGCCTGCTAGAGTCGGCTCGGATCCGCCCCTGCCACCGCAGCCAACCCTGCCGCAAGGCATGCTCATGAGCGCCAGCCATCCCGCCGCCGCCGATCTGTTCCAGGTGCTGCGCGAGCACCTTGCCGGCGAAGTCTCGCCGCTGCTGCCACCCGATCAGCAGTTCCGGCTGCGCCTCGCCGACCGGCTGCTCGAGACGCTCGCGCGCGAGCAGGCGCAGGGCGGCGCGGCCGACGCGCGCGAGCGCGCGGGCCTGATGCGCTTGCTTGGCGCGGGTGGCACGGACGGTGAGGGCGGCACGG
>JBIIHU010000352.1:0-3509 GCA_044235405.1 Burkholderiaceae bacterium | reverse complement strand
GGTGTCGGCCCCTGCGAGCAGATCGACCACGCGGTCGGTGTAGGTGACCAGCGGCTGCTGGCCCTCGAGGTTGCTGACCGCCTGCCGCAGGTTCGACTCGACGAACTCGTCGTAGCTGCGCCGCACCGCCGACACCGCCACGCCGGTGCCGAGATAGCCACGGCCGGTGCTGCGCGCCGGCAGCGACTGCAGATCGACCTGCTGGCGCGAGTAGCCATCGGTGGCGACGTTGGCGATGTTGTTGCTGACCGTGACCAGCGCGCGCTGGTAGGCGAGCACGCCATTGCCGCCAAGCCCGAGAAGATCGCTCATCGGCGCGACCGATCAGGCGGCGACAGCGGCAGCCCGGTGCCGGACACCGGGAGCGGAAAGCCCGCGCCCGGCGCGGGCGGCAAGGGCATCGCGGGCGCCATCGGCAGCGGCATCCCCGCGCTGCGTGACTCCAGCACCCGTCGGGTGTCGGCGAGCGTGGGCGTGACGCCCCCGGCCGCGAAATGCCGCTCGATCAGGTTGGCGATGCCGAGGCTGCCGCGGCCCGCCATCTGCGCGGCCACCTCACGGTCCATCATGTCCTGCCAGGTGTCCTGCTCCTGCGAACCGAAGAGCTCGCCGCGGATCACCGTGGCCTCGCGCATCGACTTGAACATCGACTGCAGGAAGTGCGCCTCGAACTGCCGCGCCGCCTGTCGCAGCGCCTCGGGATCCTTGCCGGTGCTCGCCCGGCCGCGCAATTCGCCGAGGCCGGTGAAGTCGAGGTAGCCGCGGGGGCCGTCGAGGCTGTCGGGGTTCATGCGGGGTCCTCGTGCGGTGGCGGCTAGATGACGATCAGTTCGGCGCGCAGGCTGCCCGAGCTCTTCAGGGCCTCGAGAATCGCGATCAGCGCCGAGGGCGTGGCTCCCACCTGGTTGACCGCGTCGACGATCTGGCGCAGGTCGACCCCTGGCTGGAACAGGAACATCGGGTTCTTCTGCTCGGACACCGCGATGTCGGCGTTCTGGACCGGCGCGGTCTGCCCCTGGCCAAGCGGGTTGGGCTGCGAGACCTCGTTGGTGGCGGTAATCGCGACCGAGATCGTGCCGTGCGAGACCGCCGCCGCCGTGACCCGGACGTTGCGGCTGATGACCACGGTGCCGGTGCGCGAATTGACCACCACCCGCGCCGGCGGCTCGCCGGGCGTGACCTCGAGGTTCTCGACCATGCTGACGAAAGCCACCCGCTGGTTCATGTCGGCGGGCGCCCGCAGCGCGAGCGACTGACCGTCGATCGCGCGCGCGATGCCATCGCCGAAGCGCTGGTTGACCGCCTGCACGATCGCGGTCGCGGTCGTGAAGTCGACCTCGCGAAGGTTCATGACCACGTACTCGGACTTGTCGAAGGGCGTGTCGACGATGCGCTCGACCTGCGCCCCGCCGGGGATGCGCGCGGCGGTCGCCACACCCACGTTGACCCGCGAGCCCGCCGCGCTCTCGTTGACGCCGGTGCTGTTGAGCGCGCCCTGCGCGAGCGCGTAGGTCTCGCCGTCGACGCCACGCAAGGGCGTCAGCAGCAGGCTGCCGCCACGCAGGCTGCTGGCCTTGCCGATCGCCGACACGTTGACGTCGATGCGCTGGCCGGGCTTGGCCAGCCCCGGCAGCTCGGCGGTGACCATGACCGCGGCCACGTTCTTGATGTCGAGGCGACCGGGCGCGGCCGTGCCGGTCTCGAAGTCCGACAGCGGCCCGTCGATGTTGACACCCATCCGGCTGAGCATCGCGCGCAGCGTCTGCGCGGTGAAGGCCACATCGGTGCCGTCGCCGGTGCCCTGAAGGCCGACCACAAGGCCGTAGCCGATCAGCAGGTTAGGCCGCACCGCGGCCATCGTGACCAGATCCTTGACGCGGTCGGCATGCGCCGGCGCAACGGCACCCAGCGCGACGAGCAGCGCGACCAGCAGTCGGCGAAGGCTGTGCATGCGGCGCCCCCTCAGAAAGGCCAGAGGTTCATCAGCAGCCGCGTGCCCCAGCCCGGCCGGCTGGCGTTGGCGAGGTCGCCGCTGCCGCGGTAGGCGATCTGCGCATTGGCCAGTCGCCGCGACTGCGCGAGGTTGTTGCGCGAGACATCCTCGGGTCGCAGGATGCCGCTCAGCTGGATGATCTCGTTGCCCTCGGCCAGCCCGAGCTGCTTCTCGCCGCGCACCAGCAGGTTGCCGTTGGCGAGCACCTCGACCACCGTCACCGAGATCGAGCCGGTGAGGCTGGCGCGCTGGTCCGCGGTGCCGGTACCCTGGCTGTCGATCTTGGTCGCGTTCAGGTTGATGCCGCCGAGCGCGGTGGCGAGGCTGCCGATCTTGCCCGACAGCCCGGTGGGCGTACCCTCGTTGGTCGCCTCGCGCGACACGTTGGCGCTCTGCTGGCGGGCCGCCTGTGTGGATTCGCTGAGCAGCACGGTGATCACGTCGCCCACCTGGAAGGCGCGGCCGCGCCCGAACCAGAGGTCGCTCTGGCGCCCGTTGTAGATGCTGCCGGTGGCCTGCCGGGCCGCCGGCGGCGCGACCGGGTACACCGGCTCGAAGGCCTGGCTCGGCCCGAGCGGGGGCACCACCGGCGCATTGACGCAACCGCCGGCCACGAGCGCGCAGGCGAGCGCGAGCGCCGCCCGCCCCTGCAGACGCGAGCCTTCCCATGGCGAAGGATTCGACACCAGGCGGCCGGACTTGAGCGCTACGGCCCCGGCTCGCTCGCCCGCGCCATGCACGCCCGCTGCCGTCGGGAACGATGCCCTGGTCACCGCGGCCTCACAGGTTGTTGTTCAGGAAGCGCAGCATGCCGTCGACCGCGGCGATCGCCTTCGAGTTGATCTCGTAGGCGCGCTGCGTCTCGATCATGTTGACCATCTCCTCGACGACATTGACGTTGGAGGCCTCGAGCAGCCCCTGCTGCAGCACGCCCGCCCCGTTCTGCCCGGGGTTGACCACCTGCGGCGCGCCGCTGGCCACGGTCTCGCGCAGCAGGTTCTGGCCGATCGCCTGCAGGCCCGCCGGGTTGATGAAGCGCGCCAGCTGGATCTGGCCGATGTTCTGCGACCCGCCGCCGTTGGCGATCTCGACCGACACCGTGCCGTCCTGCCCCACGGTAAGGCTCGAGGCGTTCGGCGGCACGGTGATCGGCGGCTGCAGCAGCGCGCCGTTGGCGGTCACCACCTGCCCGGTATTCGACAGCTTGAAGCTGCCGTCGCGGGTGTAGGCAATCGTGCCGTCGGCCTGCGAGATCTGGAAGAAGCCGTCGCCGGTGATCGCCACGTCGAGCGCATTCTTCGTCGACACCATGCCGCCCTGCTGATGCGACTTCTCGGTGGAGACCACGCGCACGCCGGTGCCCACCATCAGGCCGGTGGGCGCCTGCGCATCGACACGGGTCTGGCCGCCGGGCTGGCGGATGTTCTGGTAGAGCATGTCCTCGAACACCGCGCGGTCGCGCTTGAAGCCGGTGGTGTTGACGTTGGCCAGGTTGTTGGAAATGACCGACATGCGC
>JBIIHU010000351.1:0-3523 GCA_044235405.1 Burkholderiaceae bacterium | reverse complement strand
GCGACGATCGCGATCCTGCGCGGGCTGCAGGAGCGCTACGAACTGCACCACGGCATCGACATCACCGACCCGGCGATCGTCGCGGCCGCCGAGCTGTCGCACCGCTACATCACCGACCGTTTCCTGCCCGACAAGGCGATCGACCTGATCGACGAGGCGGCGGCGCGCATCAAGATGGAGATCGACAGCAAGCCCGAGGCGATGGACAGGCTCGACCGGCGGCTGATCCAGCTCAAGATCGAGCGCGAGGCGGTGCGCCGCGAGACCGACGAGGCCTCGCGCAAGCGCTTCGAGCTGATCGAGCAGGAGATCGGGCGTCTGGAGAAGGAGTATGCCGACCTCGATGAACTGCTGCGCGCCGAGAAGGCGGCGGTGCAGGGCAGCGCTCAGATCAAGGCCGAGATCGACAAGCTGCGCGCGCAGATGGCCGAGCTGCAGCGCAAGGGGCAGTTCGACAAGCTTGCCGAGATCCAGTACGGGCGGCTGCCCGAGCTCGAGGGGCGCCTGAAGGCCGCCAGTGATGCCGAGGCCGGTCGCGGCAAGGCCGGTGCGGGCGACCGCCCGAAGCTGTTGCGCACGCAGGTGGGCGCCGAGGAGATCGCCGAGGTCGTGTCGCGTGCCACCGGGATCCCGGTCAGCAAGATGCTGCAGGGCGAGCGCGAGAAGCTGCTCGCGATGGAAGCGAAGCTGCACGAGCGGGTGGTCGGCCAGGATGAGGCGGTGCGACTGGTTTCCGACGCGATTCGGCGCTCGCGCGCGGGGCTCTCGGACCCGAATCGGCCCTATGGCTCCTTCCTGTTCCTCGGGCCCACCGGCGTGGGCAAGACCGAGCTCTGCAAGGCGCTCGCCGGCTTCCTGTTCGATTCGCAGGACCACCTGATCCGCATCGACATGAGCGAGTTCATGGAGAAGCACTCGGTCGCGCGCCTGATCGGTGCGCCTCCGGGTTACGTCGGCTATGACGAGGGCGGCTACCTGACCGAGGCGGTGCGGCGCAAGCCCTACAGCGTGATCCTGTTCGACGAGATCGAGAAGGCCCATCCCGATGTGTTCAACGTGCTGCTGCAGGTGCTCGACGACGGCCGCATGACCGACGGGCAGGGGCGCACGGTCGACTTCAAGAACACCGTGATCGTGATGACCTCCAACATCGGCAGCCACGAGATCCAGCGCATGTCCTCGCATCCGGACAGCAACGACCCGGAGCTGATCAAGGAGGCGGTGATGATCGAGGTCAAGAAGTCGTTCCGCCCGGAGTTCGTCAACCGGATCGACGAGATCGTCGTGTTCCACGGGCTCGATGCACGGCACATCGCGTCGATCGCCCGCATCCAGCTGCGCACGCTCGAGCAGCGGGTCGCGGCGCAGGGCATGATCCTCGAGGTCACCGAGCCGGCCGTCGCCGAGCTCGCGAAGGTCGGGTTCGACCCGGTGTTCGGGGCGCGACCGCTGAAGCGCGCGATCCAGCAGCACATCGAGAACCCGGTGTCCCGGCTGATCCTCGAGGGGCGCTTCGGGCCGAAGGATGTGATCCCGGTCGATTTCCGCGGCGGGCACTTCAGCTTCGAGCGGGTCGTGCACTGAGCGCCGGCAGGGCGGTGACGCGGCGGCGATCCGGACCGGCCGCCGCCGATGCGCGGGTCGGGCGGCGGCTTCTGGCAGAATCCGCGCTCGCTTTCGCTTCGCGCAGTCCATGAACGATTCCCTCAGTGCCGCCGGTCACGCCCGCGTGCTTGCCACGCTGGCCGGCGAACTCGCCGTCGCCCCCGCGCGCGTCGCCGCCGCGATCTCGCTTCTCGATGGCGGCGCCACCGTCCCCTTCATCGCCCGCTATCGCAAGGAAGCCACCGACGGCCTCGACGACACGCAGCTGCGTCAGCTCGAGGAGCGCCTGGGCTACCTGCGCGAGCTCGAGGAGCGTCGCGCCTTCGTGCGCGACTCGATCGCCGGCCAGGGCCGGCTCGACGATGCGCTCGCCGCGCAGATCGAGGCGGCCGACACCCGCCAGCGCCTCGAGGATCTGTACCTGCCCTTCAAGCCCCGGCGTCGCACGCGCGCGCAGATCGCCCGCGAGCTCGGGCTCGAGCCGCTCGCCGACGCGCTGCTGGCCGACCCGATGCTCGTGCCCGCCGACGCCGCGCAGGCCTTCGTGCGCCCGCCCGATGCCGCCGGCGAGAACGGCGTGCCCGACATCAAGACCGCGCTCGATGGTGCGCGCGACATCCTCGCCGAGCGTTTCGCCGAGCGTGCCGACGTGCTCGATGCGCTGCGCACGATGCTGTGGGAGCAGGGCTGGATCCATTGCCGTGTGCTCGACGACAAGCGCGCCGAGGCGATCAAGTTCAGCGACTACTTCGACCACGCCGAAGCGCTGGCCGCGACGCCGTCGCACCGGGCGCTCGCGCTGTTCCGTGGTCGACAGCTCGGTCTGCTCGCGCTGCGCCTCGGGCTGGAGCCCGCGCGCGATGACGAGTTGCCGCATCCCGGGATGCGTCGGCTGGCCGGTGTCGTCGGGCTGGCCGCGGCGATCGGCGGCAGCAGGCCCGCCGACACCTGGCTGTCGGACGTCTGCCGCTGGACCTGGCGGGTCAAGCTGCTGCCGCACCTCGAGACCGAGCTGTTCGGCAGGCTGCGCGAACAGGCGCAGGCCGAGGCGATCCGGGTGTTCGGCGACAACCTGCGCGACCTGCTGCTCGCGCCGCCAGCCGGGCGCCGCGCGGTGCTCGGCCTGGACCCCGGCCTGCGCACCGGCGTCAAGGTCGCGGTCGTCGACGATACCGGCAAACTGGTTGAGACCTCAACCATCTATCCGCACGAGCCCCGGCGCGACTGGGACGCGTCGATCGCCGCGCTCGCCGCGCTCGCGGCCCGGCATCGCGTCGCGCTGGTCGCGATCGGCAACGGCACCGCGTCGCGCGAGACCGACCGGCTGGTGGCCGACCTGCGCAAGCGTCACCCGGAGCTCGGGCTGCGCAGCGTGGTCGTCTCCGAGGCCGGCGCGTCGGTCTACTCGGCGAGCGAGCTCGCCGCGCTGGAGTTTCCGCAGCTCGACGTGTCGCTGCGCGGTGCGGTGTCGATCGCCCGCCGCCTGCAGGACCCGCTGGCCGAGCTCGTGAAGATCGACCCGAAGTCGATCGGTGTGGGTCAGTACCAGCACGACGTCGGCGAGCGCGAGCTCGCCCGCCGGCTCGATGCGGTCGTCGAGGACTGCGTCAACGGCGTCGGCGTCGATGTCAACACCGCGTCCGCGCCGCTGCTGTCGCGCGTGTCGGGGCTCGGCGCGGTGCTCGCGCGCCGCATCGTCCAGTGGCGCGACGAGCACGGCGCGTTCGCGGACCGCCAGTCGCTGCGCGCGGTGCCGTACTTCGGCGACAAGGCCTTCGAGCAATCGGCGGGCTTCCTGCGGATCGCCGACGGTGCGAACCCGCTCGACGCCAGCGCGGTCCACCCGGAGGCCTACGGCGTGGTCGAGCGGATCCTGGCGCGCGCGTCGATGCCGGCTCGCGCGCTGATCGGCAACCGC
>JBIIHU010000350.1:0-3558 GCA_044235405.1 Burkholderiaceae bacterium | reverse complement strand
GTCCTCGCCGAGGTAGGCGGCGGCGAGCTGCGTGAGATGGGCGAGCGAGACGACGCGGCGCTCGTCGGCCGGGGCGAAGAAGCCTTCGGCGAGGCCCCCGGGCGGATCGGTGTCCAGCAGGGTGCCGGCCGAGGCGCGGGTGCTGCGCCCGCGCGCCCGGGGGGTGGCGATCGAACCGTCCTGCTTCATCGGTCCGGGTGCGCCGAGGGGCGTCTCAGGTGGGGACGCGGCGCAGCATGTCCTTGCCGACCTTGCCGGCCGCGATCTCGCGCAGCGCGGTGACGGTGGGCTTGTCCTTGCTGTCGACCTTCGGCGAGTGTCCCTGCGCGAGCATCCGGGCGCGGTAGGTCGCGGCCAGCGCGAGCTCGAACCGGTTGGGGATCTGCTTCAGGCAGTCTTCGACGGTGATGCGGGCCATGGATGTCCTGGGGTCGGTTGGAGGCGTCAGGAGGCTTCGCGGGTCATGCCGAGCTCGGCGAACAGGGCGGGATGGCGGCTGCGCTGCTGCGGGAAGCGGCAGCGGGCGGCGTCGGCGATCCCGACCAGGGCCTGGCAGGCGACTGCAAAGTCTTGATTGATAATAACATATTGGCACTCGCCCGCGTGCTCGAGCTCGCTGCGGGCGGCCGCCATCCGTCGCTCGATGACCTCGGGTGAATCCTGGCCCCGGGCGGTGAGGCGCTGGCGCAGCACCTCGAGCGAGGGGGGGGCGATGAACACCGACACCGCGTCGGGAAACATCCGGCGCACCTGGGCCGCGCCCTGCCAGTCGATCTCGAGCACGATGTCGGTGCCGGAGGCGATCTGGTCGGCGATCCAGGCGCGCGAGGTGCCGTAGTGGTTGCCGTGCACCAGCGCCCACTCGAGGAACTCGCCCGCCGCCCGGCGCCGGTCGAACTCGACCTGATCGACGAAGTGGTAGTGGACGCCGTCGATCTCGCCATGGCGGGCCGGCCGTGTGGTGTAGGACACCGACAGCCCGATGCTCGGGTCGCGCTCGAGAAGCGCGCGCACCAGCGAGGTCTTGCCCGCGCCGGAGGGCGCGACGATCACGAACAGGCTGCCGGGGTTGCCGGGGAGGGTGTTCATTCCAGGTTCTGCACCTGCTCCCGGATCTGCTCGATCAGGAGCTTCAGTTCGACGGCGATCCTGCCGACCTCGGGCATCGCGCCCTTGGAGGCGAGCGTGTTGGCTTCGCGGTTGAATTCCTGCAGCAGGAAATCGAGCTTCTTGCCGACCGGTCCCGCTCCCGAGCAGGTCTCGGCGAGCGCGCTCAGATGGCTGCGCAATCGGTCGAGCTCCTCGGCGATATCGGCGCGCATGCCGTGCAGCGTGACCTCCTGGCGGATCCGCGCCATCGTCTCCTCGACCGGCACCAACCCGCCGGCCGCGCCACTTGCCACCCCGCTCATGGCACCGCCGGCTGCGCCGCCACCACCCCCACCGCTGCCGGCCACCGCCAGCACCGCCGCCTGCAGCCGCTCGATCAGTCGCGCCTGCTGCGCCGCGAGCAACTGCGGTCCGACCGCCTGCAACTCATCGACGATCGCGCCGATCCGCCGGGCCCGCTCGCTGATCGCCTCGATGAGCCGCTGGCCTTCGCGGCTGCGATTGTCGGCAAACGCCGCGAGCGCTGCCCGCGCGCAGTCGAGCACCGCCGGCAGCAGGTCTTCGCTACTCTCCGTGCCCGAGGCCTCGGATGACATCACGCCAGGAAAGCGCAGCAACTCGCCGATCGTCGGCTCGGCCGCCTGCGGGAAACGCCCGCGCACCGTCGCCGCCAGGGCTGCGAGCCGGCTGAGCGCCTGCTCGTCAATGCGTGCCTCCCCGGCCGCGGCCACCCGCAGCCCGACCCGGCACTCGAGCTTGCCGCGCAGCACGGCCCCACTGATCAACTCCCGCAGCGGCCATTCCGCCGCGCGCAGTTCATCGGGCAGCCTGAATGACAGGTCCAGGAACCGCGAGTTGACACTGCGGATCTCGATGATCAGCTGACCAAAGGGCGTGTCGCGGCTGGCCGTCGCAAAGCCGGTCATGCTCTGAATGATGGGGCGCCGGGGACTCGCGGGAGAGTTCAAGGATCGCTCGTCGCTTCTGCTAATCTCGGTCTCATTCTATTGAATAAAACGCGTCGGGTCGCGGGAGCCGGCGCGCACCTCCGGAGTGATTCAGACATGTCGGACAGATCGACCGGGCGCGGGCGGGACGCGCTGCGCGAGGTACGGATCGAGCGCGCCTTCACGAGGCACGCCGAGGGCTCAGTGCTGATCAGTTGCGGCGAGACCCGCGTGCTGTGCACCGCGAGCGTCGAGGACAAGGTGCCGCCGTTCCTGAAGGGCGCCGGCCGCGGCTGGGTGACGGCCGAGTACGGGATGCTCCCGCGCGCGACCCACACCCGTGGCGACCGCGAGGCCGCACGCGGCAAGCAATCCGGCCGCACGCAGGAGATCCAGCGGCTGATCGGGCGCAGCCTGCGCGCGGTCTTCGACCTCGCTGCGCTCGGCGAGCGCACGCTGACGCTCGACTGCGATGTGCTGCAGGCCGATGGCGGCACACGCTGCGCCTCGATCACCGGCGCCTTCGTCGCCGCCTGCGACGCGGTCGACTGGCTGATCCAGAACGGTCGGGTCGCCCGCTCGCCGATCATCGATCATGTCGCGGCGGTGTCGGTCGGCGTGGTCGGCGGGCATCCACTCCTCGACCTCGACTACGGCGAAGACTCGGGCTGCGATGCCGACCTCAATGTCGTGATGACCGGTCGGGGCGGCTTCGTTGAAGTACAGGGCACGGCCGAAGGCGCGCCCTTCTCGAGGGTTGAGCTCGATGCGCTGCTCGCGCTCGCCGATCGGGGCATACGCGAGCTGATCGGGCGGCAGCAGCAGGCGCTCGGCGCTGCGCACCGCGCGCTGCCCGCTGGTGCGGCCTGACCGGAGCCTGCACTTGGCCGCCCACATGCAAGCAAGGCCGCGCCTGCCCTTTCAGCGGGTCGTGCTGGCCTCGGGCAATCCCGGCAAACTGCGCGAGTTCGCCGCGCTGTTTGCGCCGCTGGGTGTCGAGCTCGTGCCCCAGGCGAGCCTCTCGATCAGTGAGGCCGAAGAGCCGCATCCGAGCTTTCTCGAGAACGCGCTCGCCAAGGCCCGCCACGCCAGCCGCGCGAGTGGACTGCCGGCGCTGGCCGACGATTCGGGCATCTGCGTCGATGCGCTGCAGGGCCGGCCCGGCGTGCGCTCGGCGCGCTTTGCGCCGCCCCAGCCGGGTCGTGCGCAGGACGATCTGAACAACGAGCGGCTGGTCGCCGATCTGCGGGGTGTCCAGGACCGCTCGGCGCGCTATGTCTGCGTCCTCGTGCTGCTGCGATCCTGGGACGATCCGATTCCGCTCGTCGCCGAGGGCAGCTGGCAAGGGCAGGTGATCGACACGCCCCGCGGCCAGGGCGGCTTCGGCTATGACCGGTATTTCTGGCTGCCCGCGGAGCAGGCGACGGCAGCCGAGCTGTCGGCGGAGCACAAGAACCGCATCAGCCACCGGGCGATCGCCGTCCGAAGCCTGTTCGAGCGC
>JBIIHU010000349.1:0-3559 GCA_044235405.1 Burkholderiaceae bacterium | reverse complement strand
CGCGAGCAGCACGAGCAGCAGCATGACGACGGTCGGCAGGACGCGGAAAACGGGGCGGCCACGGGCCCCTGCAGGCAGGATCGGCTTCATGTCGCCATCGTGCCGCGAATGCGCGCCACAGGCCAGCGCCACACTGCCGGAAGACTTCGGCCCGCGCCACGGCGCGAGTTCGACCGCCTGGAACGGGGTCGCTGCGGCACGCGGCATACTGCGTGCATCGCGACCCCCGCCCCTTCTCACCGTTCCTCGCCGGACGCCGCTACCCGATGGACTCCTTCGATCACCTCATCGTCGGCGCCGGCTCGGCCGGCTGCGTGCTCGCCAACCGGCTGAGCGCCGATCCCGCCCGCCGGGTGCTGCTGCTGGAGGCCGGCCCGCGCGACACCAACCCCTGGATCCATATCCCCCTGGGCTACGGCAAGCTCTTCGCCGACAGCCGGGTCAACTGGGCCTACGAGTCGGAGCCCGAGCCCAACCTTGGCGGCCGGCGCGTCTTCACGCCGCGCGGCAAGGTGCTCGGCGGCTCCTCGTCGATCAACGGCCTGGTCTACGTTCGCGGCCAGCGCGAGGATTTCGACGGCTGGGGTGTGCCGGGCTGGTCCTTCGACGACCTGCTGCCCTGCTTCATCCGCGCCGAGGACCAGTCGCGCGGCGCCATCCCGTGGCACGGCACCGGCGGGCCGCTGGCGGTGTCCGACCTGCCCGACCGCCACGAGCTGTGCGAGGCCTTCATCGCCTCGGCGCAGGCCCACGGCATCCCGCGCAACGACGACTTCAACGGCGCCACCCAGGAGGGGGCCGGCTACTACCAGGCGACGATGCGCCGCGGCCTGCGGGTGAGCACGGCCGTGGGCTACCTGCGCCCGGCGCAGCGCCGCCCCAACCTGCGCGTCGAGGTCGAGGCGCTGGTCACCCGGGTGCTGTTCGACGGGGGTCGCGCGGTCGGCGTCGAGTACCGGCAGGGCGGGCAGACCCGCACCGCGCGCGCCAGCGAGGTGATCCTCGCCGGCGGGGCGTTCAACTCGCCGCAGCTGCTGCAGCTCTCCGGCATCGGCCCGGGCGAGCGGCTGCGCGAGCTCGGCCTGCCGGTGGTGGTCGACGCGCCCGAGGTCGGCGAGGGCCTGCAGGACCACTTCTACGTGCGGACCTACTGGCGCTGCAACCGGCCGATCACCATCAACGACCGCATGGCCACCTGGCATGGCAAGCTCGGCATGGGTCTGCAGTGGCTGTTCGGCCGACGCGGGCCGCTGACCGTCAGCGCGGGGTACGCGGCGGCCTTCGCGCGCACCCGGCCCGAGCGTACCCGCCCCGACGCGCAGTTCTACTTCATCAACTTCTCGATCGCGCGGCGCGGCGGCGTGCTCGACGACTTCCCCGGCTTCACCTGCTCGATGTCGCAGCTGCAGGCGCAGTCGCGCGGCTGGGTGCGGCTGCGCTCGCCCGATCCGACCCAGGCCCCGGCGATCCGCTACAACTACCTCGACACCGAGGACGACCGGCGCACGATGGTCGACGGCCTGAAGCTGCTGCGGCGCATCGTCCGCACGCAACCCTTCGCCGACTACGTCGAGGCCGAGCGCGCGCCGGGTCCCGATGTGCAGACCGACGCCCAGTGGCTGCAGTTCTGCCGCGACACCGGTGAGACGGTCTACCATCCGACCTCCACCTGCCGGATGGGCACCGACCCGCGTTCGGTGGTCGACGAGCGGCTGCGCGTGCGCGGCGTGGCCGGGCTGCGGGTGGTCGACGCCTCGGTGATGCCGGCGGTGGTCTCGGGCAACACCAATGCGGCGGTGATCGCGATCGCCGAGAAGGCGTCCGACCTGATCCTCGCCGATGCCCGCGGCTGAGCGCTGCCCGGCTGCGGCGCCCCGTCTGGCGGGGCGACTCGCCGCCGTCGCGCTCGCGCTCGCATCGGCCGTCGCGCCAGTGCTCGCGCAGGCTGCGGCCCCCCTGGGGGTGGCCACCTGGAACCTGCAGTGGCTGATGGATCGCGCCACCCACGCGCGCTGGGTCGGGGCCTGCTCCCGCCATGGCTGGCCGGTCGACCCCGCCGAACTCGACGAGGCGGCGCGCGGCGAGCTCGCGGGGCTGCCCTGGTGCAATGCGCTCAACGGCATGGTCTTTCCACCCGAGCGCTGCCGGCACGACGACGACGGCTGGCCGCGCCGGGCCCGCTACCCCGCCGACCACCCCTGCCGCGACAGCGCCGATCTCGCCGACTGGCAGACCTATGAGGACAAGCTCGGGCAGCTGCGCCGCTGGTTCGCTCGCCTGGCCGACGCGGGCGTGGCGCTGGTCGCGCTGCAGGAGGTGCATGACGAAGCGGCGGTGCGCGCGATCCTGCCGCCGGGGTGGTCGGTGCGCACCAGCCGATCGCTGCCCGACGCGCCCGACATCGCGCAGCAGGTCGGCGTCGCCTGGGCGCCCGGCGTGCGGCCGCGCGCGTTCGCCCTGCACGCGGCGCTGGCCGACGCCGGCGTACCCGGGCGTCCGCTGCGGCCGGGGTTCGCCTTCACGGTCGACGTCGCAGGCCGGCCGGTCGAGTTCCTGGTCGTCCATCTGAAGGCCGGCTGCCGCAGCCGCCTCATCGACGATCCGCTGCGCCCGGGCGACCCCCCGCACCGGCATGATGCGATCGTCAGCGACTGCGCGATGCTGCGCCACCAGCTGCCGGCGCTCGAGGCTTGGATCGACGCGCGCGCCGGCCGCGAGCTGGTCGTGCTCGGTGACTTCAACCGCAGCATCCTGCTCGAGGCGCCGCGCGACCGGCCCGACCGCCCGGCACGCCTGGATGGCACGCCGACGAGCGCGCCGCTGGGCCCGTGCCGCATCGAGACCCGTGGCGAGCGCCGGATCGCCCTCTGCCCGAGCCGCATCGGCGCGCTGTTTCCCGAGCTCAACGACGACGATCCGCCCGGAGCGGTGCTGTGGCGCGCGGTGCCGCCGGGCCTGCGCGGCGGGCGCATCCGCGCGGGCGGCCCCGGCGACTGCAGCCTGCCGAGCGCCCCGCGCCCGGGTCGCCCCGCAGCCGACCTCGCCCACGACGGCATCGATCACATCCTGCTGTCCGATGCGCTCAAGCGGCGCCTGACGCCGCGCGCGCTCGCGCTGAATGTGCTCGAGCCGACCGACGACGACGGGCAACCGCTGGTCCAGTCGCCGTCGAGGGCGCAGCCGAGCGACCACTGCCCGCACTGGGTGGAACTCGCGCCGCTCGGCGCGCCCTGAGACTCGCGCCGCTCAGCGCGCCCTGAGGGCGTGCGCCACCGCGGCCATCGCCGGCTCGGTAGCGGCCAGCACCGCGTCGATCGCCGCGTCGTCATGCGCCGCGCACAGGAACATGTTGTGCTTCGGGTGCAGGTAGGCGCCGCGCGCCAGCGCCTCGCGGCAGAAGAGCGCGCCCAGCCTCTGCTCGACGTCGGCGTCGAACAGCAGCAGCGGCATCTGCGGCGGGCCCGACTGGCGCAGCCCCACGCCAGCCTGCCGGGCCTGTACCGCGAGACCGTCGCGCAGCCGCTGCCCGGCGCAGGCCATCACCGCCGGCGCATCGACG
>JBIIHU010000420.1:0-3569 GCA_044235405.1 Burkholderiaceae bacterium | reverse complement strand
AAGCCGGTGATGCCAAGGATGCTTCCTTGAAAGCGCCTAATGGGGTAGAGGGTGTCGTTATTGGAAAGAAACTTTTCCAGCGCGCCAAAAAAGACAAGAATGCCAAAGTGCGTGAGAAGGCTTCTCTTGAAAAACTCGAGAAGCTCCACGAAAAGAACGAGATCGATCTTAAGAACGTGTTGATCGAGAAGCTAACAGCACTTTTGAAAGATCACGTTTCAGCTGGTGTGAGCAACAACTTCGGGGAAGTGCAAATTGGTAAGGGTGCCAAGTTCGCCGACAAGAGTCTGCGTGGATTGGATTATGCCAATGTGAACCCGCTGGGTTGGACAGGTGATAAGAAGACAGATGACAAGATCAACACCTTGCTGCACAATTACAGCATCAAATTCAACGAAGAGCTGGGTCGATACAAGAGAGAGAAGTTCAATATCAGTATCGGTGATGAGCTGCCTGCCGGCGTACAAAAACTGGCTAAAGTTTATCTCGCCGTTAAGCGTAAGCTGAAGGTGGGTGATAAGATGGCTGGTCGTCACGGAAATAAAGGGATCGTTGCCAAGATCGTGAGACAAGAAGATATGCCCTTCCTCGAGGACGGTACCCCTGTCGATGTGGTGTTGAACCCATTGGGGGTTCCCAGTCGTATGAATCTGGGACAGATCTATGAGACCATCTTAGGTTGGACAGGGGAGAAGCTCGGCTTGAAATTCTCTACCCCCATCTTCGACGGTGCCTCTGTCGACGAGATCGCTACCTATTGCGATCAGGCCGGAATTCCCATGTACGGACATACTTATCTCTACGATGGAGAGACCGGAGAGCGTTTCCACCAAAAAGCTACGGTGGGTATCATTTACATGATCAAGTTGCATCACATGGTAGACGATAAGATGCATGCCCGCTCGATCGGACCTTACAGTCTCATTACCCAACAACCCTTGGGTGGTAAGGCGCAGTTCGGGGGTCAGCGTTTTGGAGAAATGGAAGTGTGGGCGCTCGAGGCCTATGGTGCTTCGAATATTTTGCAAGAGTTGCTTACCATCAAGAGTGACGATATCGTTGGACGAGCCAAGACCTATGAGTCGTTGGTCAAAGGGGAGAATGTGCCTAGAGCCGGTATTCCCGAATCGTTCAATGTATTGTTGCACGAATTAAGAGGTCTCGGATTAGATCTCAAATTCGAGTAATAAGCAATTCGACAGTAAACAAAAACATTCACTCAAATAGTTGTTACGACCATGGCAATAAAAAAAGAGAATCGTCCCAAGTCGCCTTTTTCGAAGATCACCATCGGATTGGCCTCTCCTGATAATATCAAAGGGAGAAGTGAGGGTGAAGTCCTTAAACCCGAGACCATCAATTATCGTACGTATAAGCCCGAACGTGACGGTTTGTTCTGCGAGCGGATCTTTGGTCCTGTTAAGGATTATGAGTGTGCCTGCGGTAAATACAAGCGTATTCGTTACAAGGGTATCGTCTGTGACCGCTGCGGGGTAGAGGTTACCGAAAAGAAAGTGCGTCGCGAGCGCATGGGACATATCAAGTTGGTGGTGCCCGTTGTACATATCTGGTACTTTAAATCATTGCCCAATAAGATCGGTTATCTGCTTGGTACCAGTTCCAAGAAACTCGAATCGATCGTTTATTATGAGCGTTTCGTAGTTATCCAAGCTGGAATACGCGAGGAGAAAGGGCAGAAGCCTGGCGATCTGCTGACAGAGGAGGAGTATCTCGATATTCTGGATGCCATTCCTAAGGAAAATCAATATTTGCCCGACGACGATCCGCAGAAATTCATTGCCAAGATGGGTGCCGAGGCTGTACATGATATGTTGGCTCGGATCGATCTTGATCAGCTTTCTTTCGATCTGCGCAATGCAGCCGCTACCGAAACCTCACAGCAGCGTAAGGCAGATGCCTTAAAGCGTCTTAGTGTGGTTGAGGCTTTCCGCGATGCCAATCAACGGATTACTAACCGTCCTGAATGGATGGTGATGCAATACATCCCTGTCATTCCACCGGAGCTTCGCCCATTGGTGCCTTTGGATGGAGGTCGTTTTGCTTCTTCTGATCTGAACGATCTATACCGCAGGGTAATTATCCGCAACAATCGTCTTAAGCGATTGCTTGAGATCAAAGCCCCTGAGGTGATCTTGCGTAATGAGAAGCGTATGCTGCAAGAGGCCGTTGACTCACTCTTCGATAATAGCCGTAAATCAAATGCGGTAAAAGCAGAAGGGGGGCGTGCACTTAAGTCACTAAGCGACGTATTGAAAGGAAAGCAAGGACGTTTCCGTCAAAACCTGTTGGGTAAGCGTGTCGACTATTCTGGTCGTTCCGTTATTGTTGTTGGACCCGAGCTTAAATTACACGAGTGCGGTTTGCCCAAGGATATGGCAGCCGAGCTGTTCAAGCCCTTTATTATCCGTAAACTCATTGAAAGAGGTATCGTTAAAACGGTCAAGTCTGCTCGTAAACTGGTAGACAAGAAAGAAGCCGTGGTATGGGATATTCTGGAAAATATTTTAAAAGGTCATCCGGTTCTACTGAACCGTGCCCCCACACTGCACCGCTTATCTATACAAGCCTTTCAGCCCAAATTGATCGAGGGCAAGGCTATTCAGCTACATCCGCTCGTTACCACGGCCTTTAACGCCGACTTCGACGGAGACCAGATGGCGGTTCACGTTCCTCTAAGTCATGCTGCTATTCTGGAGGCTCAGATGTTGATGCTGGCCTCTCATAACATCTTGAACCCACAAAACGGAACGCCTATTACGCTTCCTTCTCAGGACATGGTGTTAGGCCTGTACTATATCACTAAGGGTAAGCGCACTACCGATAAAGAGAAAGTAAGGGGAGAGGGCAAGGCCTTCTATTCAAGCGAAGAAGTCATTATTGCATATAACGAGGGTAAAATTGATCTGCACGCCTGGATCCGTGTTAAGACACCGGTCAGAAACGAAAATGGTCAACTCGAGAACAAACTTATTGAAACGACCGTAGGAAGGGTGCTCTTTAATCAGCATGTTCCCGCCGAGGTTGGCTTTGTCAATGCCCTGCTTACCAAAAAGAATTTGCGTGAGATCATTGGCGATATCATCAATATTACCAATGTGCCCAAGACGGCTAAGTTCCTTGATGACATCAAGCAACTTGGTTTCCGCACAGCCTTCCGTGGTGGATTGTCCTTTAATATCAACGACCTGATCATTCCGGATATCAAAGAAGAATTACTGGAAAATGCCAAGGGTGAAGTAGATGAGGTATGGGAAAGCTATAACATGGGTCTTATTACCAACAACGAGCGCTATAACCAGATCGTTGACATTTGGAGCCGTGTAGATACGCGCATTACCGAAACCCTCATTAAGGAGCTGAGCAACGATAAACAAGGTTTTAACTCCGTTTACATGATGCTCGACTCCGGTGCCCGTGGTTCGAAGCAGCAGATCAAGCAGCTGGCCGGTATTAGAGGATTGATGGCTAAGCCTCGTAAGTCCGGTTCAACCGGTAGTGAGATCATTGAAAATCCAATCTTGTCCAACTTCAAAGGCGGTCTGAACGTA
>JBIIHU010000348.1:0-3581 GCA_044235405.1 Burkholderiaceae bacterium | reverse complement strand
CACCTCGAAGTCGATCGCCCGCTCGAGGAAGCGGAAGGAGTTCAGGTTCTTGATCTCGCAGCGAGTGCCGAAGGCCTGCTGGCCGACCGGTCGCACCGAGACATTGGCGTCGCAGCGAAACGACCCATCCTGCATGTTGCCGTCGCAGATGCCGAGCCACACCACGAGCGCGTGCAGCGCCCGCGCATAGGCGACCGCCTCGCGCGAGGAGCGCATGTCGGGCTCGCTGACGATCTCGAGCAGCGGCGTGCCGGCACGGTTGAGGTCGATCCCCGACATGCCGTGGAAGTCCTCGTGCAGCGACTTGCCGGCGTCTTCCTCGAGGTGCGCGCGGGTCAGGCGCACCCGCGCGCTGCGCGGCTGGCCGCCCTCGTCCCAGGCGATATCGAGGCTGCCGCCGGCGACCACCGGGATCTCGTACTGACTGATCTGGTAGCCCTTGGGCAGGTCGGGGTAGAAGTAGTTCTTGCGCGCGAACACCGAGCGCGGCGCCACCTCCGCGCCGACCGCCAGGCCGAAGCGGATCGCGCAGGCGACCGCCTCGCGGTTGAGCACCGGCAGCACGCCGGGCAGCGCGAGATCGACCGGGCAGGCCTGGGTGTTGGGGGGCGCGCCGAAGGCGGTGGAGGCGCCGGAGAAGATCTTCGAGCGCGTGGCGAGCTGCGCATGCGTCTCCAGCCCGATCACCACTTCCCATTGCATCGCGAGATTCCTTGCTCGGAGTTCGTCGGCCGTGCCGGATCGGCGATCGCCGGTCAGCGGTCGATTCGGGCGCAGGCGCCGGTGCGCGGGTCGAACATCACCGGCCAGGCCTGCTCGTAGATACCGCCGCTGCAGCGCCGCTGGCAGCCGGCGTGCGCCATCGTGACGCGGCGCGGATCCTGCCAGACCATCAGCTTGCAGCCGCTGCCGTCGCGGGCCAGAAGCTCGATGTGCGGCCGGCTGCGCACCTGGCGGAAATCGGCGAGGTCGAAGCGGCAGCTGCCCCGCCGCCCCACCCACAGCTGCCAGCTGACGGCCTGCACCTGGTTGTCGCGCACTCGCAGGCTCGCCTCCTCACGAAAGCCATCGTCCTCGCTCTGCGTGCAGCGGGCGTCGAGATCGATGATGCTGTCGGGGATCGGCCGTCGTGCGGCAGTCGAGGGCGGGGTGCGCGGCGACTCGACCGCCGGCGGCAGCGCCGCCCCGCCACGGGCACCGGCGGCGGGCGTGCCCGGCGCGATGGGCGCCGGCGGCTGACGCGGCCCGGCACAAGCCGCCAGCAGCGCGACGAGCAGCGCGAGCCCGGCCGGCGCGCAGCGCCGCAGGAAGCGGCCGCCGGGCATCGTGATCACCGCGCCGCCTCGTCGGGGCGGCGCAGGTGCCAGTCGGTGCGCTGCTGGAAGCGGTGCGCAACGTTCAGCAGTCGGGCCTCGTCGAAGAGCCGGCCGACGAGCTGCAGGCCCACGGGACGCCCCTGCGAGCCGAAGCCCGCGGGCATCGACAGCCCCGGCAGGCCGGCGAGCGAGGCGGGCAGCGTGAAGATGTCGGCCAGGTAGTTGCGAACCGGATCGTCGTTGCGCTCGCCGAGATTCCAGGCGACCGTGGGCGACACCGGCCCGGCGATGAGGTCGACCTGCGAGAAGGCCGCGGCGAAATCGTCGGCGATCAGCCGGCGCAGCTTCTGCGCCTGCAGGTAATAGGCGTCGTAGTAGCCGTGCGACAGCACGTAGGCGCCCACCAGGATGCGCCGCTGGACCTCGGGCCCGAAGCCCTCGGCGCGACTGCGCGCATAGAGGTCGGCAAGGTCGGTGGCGACGGCGGCGCGGTGGCCGTAGCGCACGCCGTCGAAGCGGCTGAGGTTGCTCGAGGCCTCGGCCGGCGCGATCACATAGTAGGCCGGAATGGCCAGCGCGGTGCGCGGCAGCGACACCGGCACCGTGACCGCGCCTTCGTCGCGAAGCACCTGCAGGGCCGCCTCGAGGGGGGCGCGAACGTCGTCGGCCAGCCCCTCGCCGAAGAACTCGGCGGGCAGGCCGATGCGCAGCCCGGCGAGCGGTCGGTCGAGCTCGCGGCCGAAATCCTCGGTCGGGCGCTCGATGCTGGTGGCATCGCGTTCGTCGAAGCCGGCCATCGCCGACAGCAGCAGCGCGCAGTCGGCCGCCGAGCGCGCCATGGCGCCGCCCTGGTCGAGGCTGGAGGCGAAGGCGATCATGCCGAAGCGGCTCACGCGCCCGTAGGTGGGCTTGATGCCGGTGATGCCGCACATCGCGGCAGGCTGTCGCACCGAGCCGCCGGTATCGGTGCCGGTGGCCAGCGGCGCCAGCCCGGCGGCCACCGCCGCCGCTGCGCCGCCCGAGGACCCGCCCGCGATCGCCTGGGGGTCCCAGGGGTTGCGCACCGGGCCGAAGTACGAGTTCTCGTTGGACGAGCCCATCGCGAACTCGTCGCAGTTGGTCTTGCCCAGGCATACCGCGCCCGCGTGGCGCAGCCGCGCCACCACGGTGGCATCGAAGGGGCTGACGTAATCGGCGAGCATCCGGGAACCGGCGGTGGAGCGCCAGCCCTCGGTGACGAAGATGTCCTTGTGGGCGACCGGGATGCCGAGCAGCGGGCCGCGCTCGCCGGCAGCGAGACGGCGGTCGGCCTCGCGAGCCTGGGCGAGCGTGCGCTCGGGCTGCACGTCGATGAAGGCGTTGTGCCGGCTGGCGGCGATGCGCGCCAGGAAGGCGCCCGCGAGGTCGGACGCACTGAAGCGGCCCGCGTCGAGGCCGGCGCGCAGGCTGGCCACCGGCAGCTCGTGGAAGGGATGCAGGCTCATTCGATCACGCGCGGCACGAGGTACAGACCCTGCTCGACCGCCGGCGCTTGCTGCTGGTAGCGCTCGCGGCCATCGGGCTCGGTGACGACGTCGGGACGCAGGCGCAGCGGCATCGCCAGCGGATGGGTCATCGGCGCCACCCCCGTGGTGTCGACCGCCTGGAGCTGGTCGATGAGGCCGAGCACGGCATTGAGCTGATCGAGCATCGGCCCGGCCTGCGCGGCAGGCAGATCGAGGCGGGCGAGCCGCGCGAGGCGGGCGATGTCGGCGGGCGTGAGCGACATGAGGTTTCGGCAGGCGAGCCCGGCTCGTGATCGAAGGGCAGAAATTATACGGTATGATTTGCGGTTCCTCGCCGCCAGCCGAAGGCACGGATCTCCCATGTTCGGGCTCTTTCGCAACTACTTTTCAACCGACCTGGCCATCGATCTCGGCACGGCCAACACGCTCATCTACGTGCGCGGCAAGGGCATCGTGCTCGATGAGCCGTCGGTGGTGGCCATCCGCCAGGAAGGCGGCCCCAGCGGCAAGAAGACCATCGCCGCGGTCGGCGGCGAAGCCAAGTCGATGCTCGGCAAGGTGCCCGGCAACATCGAGGCCATCCGCCCGATGAAGGACGGCGTCATCGCCGACTTCACGGTCACCGAGCAGATGCTCAAGCAGTTCATCAAGATGGTCCACGAGACCCGGCTGTTCTCGCCGAGCCCGCGGATCATCATCTGCGTGCCCTGTGGTTCCACGCAGGTCGAGCGCCGCGCGATCCGCGAATCGGCCCTCGGGG
>JBIIHU010000005.1:0-36920 GCA_044235405.1 Burkholderiaceae bacterium | reverse complement strand
CGGAGAACCCGACCGAAGCCACCGCCAGCGGCGATCCCGGGTCGGTGACCGACATGGTCGCCGATGCAGCGCAGCCCGCGAGCGGCGAGCCGGCCCCGGAAGCGGCAACGGTACCCGGCGCATCGCCCGCGCCGGCATCGATGTCGGTGCGCGCCTGCGGCGACTTGCTGCGCCAGCATTTCCCCGCGCTGTTCGGCGCGGCGGCACGGCCGCTGAAGTTGCGCATCCAGGCCGACATCCAGCAGCGCGCGCCCGGGGTCTTCCCGCGACAGGTGCTGTCGGCATTTCTTCGCCGCCACACCGGCGCGACCGCCTACCTTGGCGCGATGGCACGGGGCGGACCGCGCTTCGACCTCGACGGCCAGCCAGCCGGCGAGGTTGCCGCCGAGCACCGGGAGGCGGCGGCGACCGAGGTCGCGCGTCGGCGCGCCAGCCAGCAGGCACGCATCGAGCAGGAACGCGAAGCGCTTCGCCAGCAGCGCGACGCGGTGCGCCAGGAGCGCGAGGCCCTGCGGCGCGAGCAGGAGGCGCTGCAGCGCGAGCAGCATCAGGCGATGCGCCAGCGGGCCACGCTGCTCCACGATTTCGAAAACACGAGGCTGTCGACCGCCAACTTCTGCGTGCTCAAGGGCATCGACCCGGCGCGTCTCGACGATCTGCTTGCGCAGGCTCGCCTCGAGGCCCGGCAGCGGCGCGAGCAGGAACCGCGCCGCGAGCAAGAGCCTTCGCGTCCCGACCGGATCCCTGGCGGCGAGCGAGGCGGCCGCGGCGACGGCCCGGGTCCACGGGGACCCCGCGGCGCCCTCCCGGATGGTCCGCGCGGCCCTCGCCCGGGTGGTCCGCGCGGACCGCGTCCCGAGGGCGACCGTGGCCGCCGTTCGGACGGCGGCAGGCCGGAAGGCCCGCGTGGGCCGCGCCCCGAAGGTTCCCGTCCCGAAGGGCCGCGCCCCCCGCGTCCGGAGGGCGCTCAGCCTGGCCGTGGCAACGCCCGCCCGGATAGCGATCGTCCTCGCGGACCACGCCCCCCGAAGGCCCCGGGCGAGTCGCAGACCTAGTACCCGCGCGTCGCGCGATCCCCTGGAACGCGCCACCCCGGAACGCGCGCCCCCCCCGGCTCGCGCCCGATCACCCATCTCGCAGGACCACCCCATGCCTCATGTGACCGCCCCCGATGGCGTGCGCCTCTACTACGAAGCCTGCGGCAGCGGCACGCCGATCGTCTTCGTGCACGAGTTCCTCGGCGAGTACCGCAGCTGGGAATCCCAGATGCGCCACTTCTCGCGACGCTACCGTTGCATCGCCTTCAACGCGCGCGGCTACCCGCCCTCGGACGTGCCCGAACGGATCGAGGACTACAGTTTCGAGCACCAGCGCGCCGGCATCCTCGCGGTTCTCGACGGGCTGGGCATCGAGCGCGCGCACCTCGTAGGCCTGTCGATGGGCGCCTTCGCCACCTTCTACTTCGCGATGAAGTGGCCCCAGCGCGCGCTGTCGATCACGCTCGCGGGCATCGGCTCGGGATCGCCATCGGCCTCACGCGAGCAGTTCGCCCGCGAGTCCCGCGCCACCGCCGACGCGCTGCTGCGCGACGGTTGGCCACGATCGGCCCGGGCTCGCGCGACCACCGGCACCCGGGTGCAGCTGCTCAACAAGAGCCCGCGCACCTTCGAGGAATTCGTCGGGCAGCTGAGCGAGCACTCGGCACTCGGGTCGGCGCGCACGCTGCAGGGCTACCAGGCGTTGCGCCCGTCGCTCGAGGACTTCACCGATGCGATGGCGACCTGCACGGTGCCCACGCTGATCATCTGCGGCGACGAGGACGAACCCTGCCTGGATGCCTCGCTGATGCTGAAGCGGGCGATGCCATCGGCCGGTCTCTATTTCATGCCCCAGACCGGTCACGCCTGCAATCTCGAGGAGCCGGATCTCTTCAACGCGGCCTGCGAACGCTTCTTCCACCAGGTCGAGTCGGGTCGCCATGCGCTGCGCGACCCGCGGGCGGTTCCCGGCCGGATGCTCTGAGGGAAGCGACGATGAGCGACGATATCCTCACGATGCTCGATGATGCCGCGGCGGCCTTCGCGCGGCCGGATGCGCGGCGCAACCGCGCGCTGCGCGGCACCGCCGATGGCTTCGAGCGTTCCCGATGGCGCGAGATGGCCGAGCTCGGCTGGCTGAGCGTGGTGGTGCCCGAGGCTGCCGGCGGCCTGGGACTCGGCTGCCGGGCGGCGGCGGCCATCGCGACCCGCCTCGGGCAGGCGGCCTTCCCCGAACCCTTCGTGGCGGCGGGCGTCATGGCGCCATGGCTGCTGTCGCGCGGCGACGGTCCGGCCGCGGCGCGGGCGCTGGCCGCGGTCATCGCGGGCGAGTGCGTGGCAGCCCCCGCCTGGCAGCCTTCCGCCGGCGGCCTCGACATCGAGGCCTGCGCGGTACGGGCCGACCCGCTGCCCGAGGGTCTCTCGCTGTCCGGCGAAGCCCGCTTCTGCGCGCCCGCGAGCGCCGATGCCTTCATTGTCGCGGCCCGTACCGATGCGGGCCTGGTCCTCGGATGGGTCGACCGCGACCTCCCGGGGCTCACGGTGCAGGCCGAGCCCACGGCCGACGGCGGCGCCCTCGCGCGCCTCGTGCTGGAGCGCCTGCATCTGCCAGCCGCCGACATCGTGGCGCATGCCGCATCGGCCCCGACGCTGCTGCGCGACGGCATCGATGCCGGTACGGCCGCGTGCGCGGCCGAACTGGTCGGCCTGATGGACCGTGCGCTCGAGATGACGCTCGAATACCTGCGCACGCGCAAGCAGTTCGGCAAGGCCATCGGTAGCTTCCAGGCGCTGCAGCACCGCGCCGTCGACATCTGGATCCAGCGCCAGCTCGCCCGTGCCGCCCTCGATGCCGCACTCGGCGTGCTCGATTCCCCCGCCTCGGATGCTCGCGCGCGCACCCAGGCGGCGAGCAGCGCGAAAGCACGCGCAGCCCACGCCGCACTGCTGCTTTGCAACCAGGCAGTCCAGCTGCACGGCGCCATCGGCTTCACCGACGAATACGACCTCGGCATCTACCTGAACCGCGCAATCGCCCTGTCCGCCTGGATGGGCAATGCGGCCGAGCACCGTCGCCGCTGGGGAGCCCTCGCCGACGTCCACCAGGAGGTCTGATCCCGATGAACGCGAACTTCACCTACGGCATCGCGCAGGCGCACGACTGGAACGCGATGTCCGACGCCGACTTCCGCGCTCTGGTCCGCGACGACTTCGAGACCCACTACCCGGTCGAGCAGCGATTCCCCCCGCGCCGGCTGCGCTGGACCGAGAACCGCGCGTGGTACCTGCGCATGGCCGAGAAGGGCTGGATCGCCCCGTCGTGGCCGGTCGAGTACGGCGGCATGGGCCTGTCGCCGGCCAAGCTGCTGATCTTCTTCGAGGAACAGGAGCGCTGCGGCATCGCGCGCTTCCAGGACCACGGCGTGCAGATGGTGGGGCCGGTACTGATGCGCTTCGGCACCGAGGAGCAGCGCCGCCGCTACCTGCCCCCGATCCTCGCCTGCGAGCACATCTGGTGCCAGGGCTATTCCGAGCCGAATGCCGGCTCCGACCTGGCGAGCCTGAGCACGCGCGCCGAGCGCGACGGCGACGATTTCGTCATCACCGGCCAGAAGATCTGGACCACGCTCGCGCACGACGCCACGCACATGTTCGCACTGGTGCGCACCGATCCGCAGGCCAAGAAGCAGGAAGGCATCAGCTTCCTGCTGGTCGACATCGATACCCCCGGCGTACGGGTGCGGCCGATCCGCGACATCGCCGGGACCCAGGAGTTCTGCGAGGTGTTCCTCGACGGCGTGCGCACCCACCACACGAATCTCGTGGGCGCGCTGAACCAGGGCTGGACGGTCGCCAAGTCGCTGCTCGGCTTCGAGCGCATCTTCCTGGGCAGCCCCAAGATGCCCGAGTACGGGCTGCGCGTGCTCGAGTCGGTCGCGAAGGCGCGCGGCGTGGCCGATGACCCGGTGTTCCGCGAGCGCCTGCTCGGGCTGCGCATCGACGTCGCCCATCTGGCCGACATCTACGGCAGCTACGCCGATACCGTGTCACGCGGCGAGGCGCTCGGGCCCGATGTGTCGCTGCTGAAGATCTGGGCCTCCGAGACCTTCCAGCGGATCGCCGACCTGATCGTCGAGACCGCGGGGCCCTTCGGTGGACTGGCGGGCGATGTCGACCTCGGCGCCGACACGGTCAACCTGCTTGCGCCCTTCTACAAGGCTCGCGTTCCGACCATCTACGGCGGCAGCAGCGAGATCCAGCGCAACATCCTGTCGCGCCAGGTGCTCGAACTGCCCGCCTGAGACCGGGCCGGCTAGGCGACGAAGGGGCGATCGGGCGCCACTCCTGGCGCGGCCGGCGCGGGACTCGACCCGGCCGCGGGCGAGGTCCCGGCCCCGACGGGCTCGCCGATCATCGACAGATTCACGAGCCCGAGGCCGGCCGCGCGCAGCAGATCGTCCTCGAGCATCGCGAGCTGTCCGGGCAGCCGCGCGGCAAGCGACTCGATCGCGATCGCACGATCACGGCCGGCCGCCTTGGCCGCGTAGAGCGCCCTGTCGGCCAGCACGATGGCGCGCTCGATCGACAGCTGGTAGTCGCCCACGTGGATCGGCAGCCGCACGAGTCCGATCGAGGCGGTCACGCGCAGGGCTCCCGCCGAGGTCGGGAAGCGCTCGGCACGAACCGCCTCCAGCAGGCGGCTTGCCAGACTCGCCGCTTCGATCAGTCCCGGAGCCAGGATCAGGAACTCCTCGCCGCCCCAGCGCACGACCCTATCGTCGGACCTCGCCACCGAGGTAAGCCGTCGGCCGAAGGCTTCGAGCACGGCATCGCCGACCACGTGGCCATGGGTGTCGTTGATCGACTTGAAGCGATCGATGTCGATCAGCGCCAGCACCGCCGACCGCCGGCGCCGGTCGAAGTCCCCGCCCTCGGTGACCCAGGCCTCGAAGTGACGCCGATTGAACAGGCCGGTCAGCGGATCGCGCTGGCTAAGGTCCTGCAGGCGCTGGTTGAGCTCGAGCATCTCGCGCTCGCGCGATCGCTCGCGGGCGACCAGCGCGTTGTAGGCGACGATGAGTTCCCCGAGTTCGTCGCGTCCACCCGGATCGACCGGACGGTCGGTGCGGTCGCGATCCTCCGACCGCAGCCGAAGCGCCCGGTGCCAGCGCGACAGCCGTCGCCCGACGATCAGCCTGAAACCGAGCGAGGCCGAGGCCATCGCCACGACGATGCCGGCTGCGAGAATCGCGACAAGGACCAGTGCGCGCCGGCTGGCCTCCTCGGCAATGCTCTCGCTGGTGTAGTGCACGAGCAGGGTCGCATCGTCGTCACCGACCGGCAGCGTCAGCGCATGGGCCGCGTCGACGCCAGCGCCGGCACAGCCGACCGCCGGCGGATAGCTCGCGACCCGTTCGCCCGAGGCACCGCGCAGCTCGGCGCAGATGACCGTCACGTCGGCGCCAAAGGCGCCCAGGAAATCTTCAGCGAGTCGCGGCCGCGCCAGCGCCTCATGACGCCCGACGATCGCGGCGACCCGCGCCGTCTGGTTGCCCACCCGCAGGGCCAGCGCCTCGCCGAGCACCCGGGTGTCCATGCGTCCCGCCATCCACAGCGCGCCGGCGGCCAGCGCCATGAAGGCCGGCAGCATCACCAGCACGAACTTACCGAACAGCGTCAGCCGAGCCGCGACCCGCGCCGGCACCGGGGATCACTCCAGCATGCGTGCGGCACCCGACTTCACGAGCGCCTCGAGGGGCGCGCGGTTGGCAACCTCGACCTGAAAGACCTGGAAACGCCGATCATTGCGGGCGACATAGAAATCGATGTTGACCGCGCGACCCGCCTCGTCGCGAAAGTCGGTACAGAGCACGAAGTGCTCCCCGAAACGCAGCATCATCGGATGGGCGCTGCCGGGGTGCAGCTTGCGAACCTGGCCGGTTCGCAGGTCGACGAAGGGAAAAACGCCGGCCACGGTCGAGCGCTCGATATGCGACTGCATCGCCGCCTGCAACTGCACCCGGGTATCGACCGAGACACGGGCATTCGGGTCGGTCGCCGCCACAGCATCGCGCATGAGGAACGCGACCGGCATCAGCAACAGGGTGGCATGGCGTCGATTCATCGGGGGTCTCCGTTCGATGAAAGGGTGAAGCGACCCCCAATTTTCGATCGCAAGGCCCGCGCCCGATCCGGGTCGCGGATCGGCGGCACGATCGGCGGCACGATCGGCGGCACGATCGGCGCCAGCGCCGCCGAACGCGGTCGCAGGGCCGGCCGGCCTCAGCGCACCGCGTCGATCGCCCTGACAGTCACGCCCGCGGCGGCGAGCGCCTCTCGGATGCGCCGCACGAAGGCGAGCGCCCCCGGCTGGTCGCCATGGATGCACAGCGTGTCGGCACGCACCGCCACCTCGCGCCCCGAGACCGCGCGCACGCGTCCGTCGAGCACCATGCCGAGCACCTGCGCGACCGAGGTGTCGACATCCTCGATCATCGCGCCGGCCCGGGTGCGCGGCGTCAGCGAGCCGTCGTCCTGGTAGCTGCGGTCGGCGAAGACTTCGCTGACCGCGCGCAGCCCCCGCCGCTCGGCTGCCCGCAGCAGTTCGCTGCCCGCAAGTCCGACGAAGGCGAGATCGGGATCGAAGTCGGCCACCGCCGCGGCGATCGCGTCGGCCAGACCGGCATCGCGCGCGGCCATGTTGTAAAGCGCCCCGTGCGTCTTCACGAAGCGCAGCCGCGAACCCTGCGCCCGGACGAAGCCGGCAAGCGCGCCCACCTGGTAGAGCACCGCCTCGTAGGCCTCGTCGCCGCTGATCGCCATCGTGCGCCGGCCGAATCCCTGCAGGTCGGGCAGGCCGGGATGCGCGCCAACCGCCACGCCGCGCGCCAGCGCCATGCGTACGGTGTCGCGCATCGTGCGCGGATCGCCGGCGTGAAAGCCGCACGCGATGTTGGCCGAGCTGACATGATCGAGGATCGCCTCGTCGTTGCCCATTCGCCAGGCGCCGAAGCTCTCGCCCATGTCGCAGTTCAGGTCGATGCAGGCCATCGTCGGTCCATCAGGTAAGGGGTAGCGAGGCGGACAGGCGGCCAAGCGCGTCGAGGGTGGCGGCATCGAGCGCGCGCGCCTGCGCGAGCGCGATGCGCTCGAAGGCGACGCGCTCGCCGGGTACCTTCTGCGCCAGCAGCGGCAGATCGACGCTGGCCACCGCCGCAATTCTCGGGTAGCCGCCGGTGGTCTGACGATCGGCCATCAGGACGATCGGCTGACCATCGGGCGGCACTTGCACGGTACCGAAGGCCACCGCCTCCGAGATCATCTCGAGCGGCGCATCGAGCGCCAGCACCGGCCCGCTCAGGCGCACGCCCATGCGATCGGACTGACTGCTCACCAGAAAGTCGGCCTGCAGGAAGTCGTCTCGCGCCCGTGCTGTGAAGCGCGGCCACTCGGGCCCCTCGACAACCCTCAGACGGCGCTCGCTCACGCCGGGATGCACCGGTGCGACGAAACTGCCGGGCGCCGGCGCCGCGAACGGCGCGTCCGAGGCCGCGCGCCGGCTCGCGAGGCCGCCGAAGGCGCTTGGGGAGGTCGCCGGCGACAGTGGAAGGACATCGCCCTTGCGCAGCGCGCGCCCCTCGAAACCGCCGAGGCCCGCGCGCAGGTAGGTGCTGCGGCTGCCCATCACCGGCGCGACCGCGAAGCCACCATGGACCGCCAGGCAGGCTCGACAGCCCCACCGACGACGCCCGAAGGCAAGTTGCGCTCCGGCGCGCACGAGCAGCGGCGTGGCCATCGGCACCGGCATGCCGTCGATCGTGGGCGAAAGATCGGCACCGGTGATCGCGAGCAGCACGGTCTGTCGGAACACCAGCAACGGGCCCATCAGGGTGATCTCGAGGGTCGCCTCGTCGGCCGGATTGCCCACCAGCAGGTTGGCGACCCGATGCGACCACTCGTCCATCGCACCGCTGGCGATCACGCCGAGACGCTGGTAACCGACCCGGCCGAGATCCTGCAGCGAGCTCAGAGGGCCCGGCCGCAGCACCTCGATGCCACCGCCCTGCGCGCCGGCGGACTGCGGCGACCCGGTGCCCCGCATGTCGTCGGGCGGGTTCATGCCGGGAGCACGCGCGCCTGCGCATGACCGAAGTCGGCCGCGGCGATCGGCACGAAACGGACCCGATCGCCGGGCTGCAGCAGCGTCGGCGAGGCCGCCTGCGGCGTGAAGAGCGCCACCGGCGTGCGACCGATCAGGTTCCAGCCACCCGGGGTCTCGAGCGTGTAGATGGCGCTCTGATCGCGCGCGATCGCGACGGTACCCGGGGTGATCCGGACCCGCGGGGTAGCGCGCCGCGGCATCGCGAGGCGTGGATCGAGGCCGGCCATGTACGGGAAACCCGGGGCGAAACCAAGCATCGAGACCCGGTGCGGCGATGCCCCGTGCCGCGCGACCACCGCGGCCTCGTCGAGCCCGCAGGCGGCGGCGACCTCGGCGAGATCGGGGCCGTGCTCGCCGCCATAGCAGACCGGGATCTCGATCAGGCGTCGTCCGGCGGCGCCTTCCTGCCAGCCCTCCTCGAGCAGCGCCCGCAGGCTAGCTTCCAGGGCGATGACATCGGTGCCGGGCCGCAGGTGCAGCGCGACCGTGGTGAAGGCGGGCACGACCTCGAGGAGCCCGTCGGGCGGCGACGCGAGCACCCGGGTAGCGAAGGCCTGCACCGCCTCCTCGATCGCGGCATCGACCCGATCGCCGAAGCGCAGCAGCAGGGCACGGTCGCCCAGCGGCTCGAGATGCGCGGCCGGAAAGCCCCGCCCGGCAGCCGGCGCGCCCATCGCCCGCGTGCTCAGATGGCTTCGAAGAGGATGGTCTGCGCGCCCTCCCAGAGCACCTTGGTGCCCAGCGCGCGCAGGTTCTCGCGGCCCTCGACGATCGTGAGGAAGTGATTGCCGGCGAGCTGACCCATCTTGCTCGCGAAGCAGCACGAGCCGTAGGCCATGATGATCTCGGTCTCGCTGTAGCCGCCGGGGTAGAACAGGATGTCGCCAACCGAAGGATGGCTGGTGTGGTTCTCGAAGCCGACGCCGAGCTGGAAGTCGCCCAGCGGCACCCAGCAGCCTTCGCCGCTCCAGCGCACATGGATGATCTTCTGCGTGTAGGGCAGCAGCTTCTCGAAGGCCGCGACCGTCTGCGGCGCATCGGGGTTGGTCTCGGCCACGAAACTGTAGCCGCCGGCGGTGATTCGGATTCTGGACATCGGGCAAGGCTCCGCGTAAACCCGCCACTGTATTACAGGCCCCCCCGCCACTCAACGAAGCGCGACCCGGCCCGAGGGCCGATGCGCATCGGTCGACTGCCGCGCGCCCGGACCATTCCGCGCACGCGGTGGACCGCACGCCGACAGGCCCTGTGCTAGCCTGCCCGCCACCCGGTTCGTGCGGTGCGCAGGCGTCGCGCGGGCCTGCCTCAGCCCGGAGACGAAACCGCCCATGACCGAGACCGCGCCCGCCGACGAGCCGCTGCTCGCCGGCTTCACCATCCTCGATTTCACCCGCGTGCTGGCCGGCCCCTACAGCACCCGGCTGCTCGCCGATCTCGGCGCGACCGTCATCAAGATCGAGCGTCCCGGCGAAGGCGACGAGGTGCGCTACGCCGGCATGCAGCTGCTGCCCGATCGTACCGACCAGAGCGCCTACTTCGCGCGGATGAACGCCGGCAAGCGCAGCATCGCGATCGACCTCGCCAACCCGGATGCGCGCGAGCTGGTGCTCGACCTCGTGCGTCGCGCCGATGTCGTGGTCGAGAACTTCTCGCCGGGCGTGATGGCCAAGTACGGCCTGGACAGCGCGACGCTGCGCGCGATCCGCCCCGAGCTCGTCTACTGCTCGATCTCGGGCTTCGGCCAGAGCGGGCCGTTGAGTTCGATGCAGGCCTACGCGCACCTGATCAACGCCTTCTCGGGCATGATGGACCTGGAGCGCGCGGGCTTCCTCGACCCCAAGGCCTCGAACCTGCAGGCCGCCGACGTGCTCGCGGGCGCGCACGCCTTCGGCGCGATCTGCGCGGCGCTGCTGCGCCGGCTGCGCACCGGTCGCGGCGCCGTGCTCGACGTCTCGATGCTCGAGTGCCTGGTCTGCGCCGACGACGTCAACTACCCGGCACTGCTGAATGGCGGCACCATCGACCGTGCCCCGCGCGCGGGCATGATCGTGCACGCAGTGGGCGAGCGGCATGTCGCGATGCAGATCGGCGGCGCGCCCCACATGTGGCCGCGGCTGGTCGGCCTCATCGGCAAGCCCGAACTGCTCCACGACGAGCGCTTCGCCACGCCCGCGGCCCGACGCGCCAACTGGCCGGCGCTGCGCGACATCCTGCACGGCTGGCTCGAGAGCTTCGAGAGCGGCGACAAGGCCGTCGAGGCGCTGGCCGCGGCGCGGCTGCCGAGCGTGCCGATGCTCAAGGCCGAAGAGGTGATCGTGCACCCGCACCTGGTCGCGCGCGAGGCCTTCCCCACGCTGCCGCACCCGGGGCGCGAACCGGTGCGGGTCACCGCCCCGCCCTTCCACCTCGACGGCCACGCGCTGAAGCCCGCCGCGCCGCCGCCATGGCGCATCGGCGAACACACGCTCGAGGTGCTCGACGGATTCCTCGGCTACGACGCGGCGCGCATCGGCGCCCTGCGCGAGCGCGGGGTGGTGGCAGTGCCCGACTGAGGAAGGCGCGCCGGCGCAGCCGGCCTTCACGGAGCCGATCGATGAAGTTCATGTCCTTCAACCTGATGCCCTACCGCTTCCTGCCGATGGACTTCCCGCAGAAGCACCGGTCGGTATGGGTCGACATCCCGGGCGAGCTCTTCGACCCCGAGAAGGGCAACCAGCTCTACAACGAGTACATGGATCAGCTCGAGTACGCCGCGGACCTCGGTTTCGACGGCATCTGCGTCAACGAGCACCATGCCAACGGCTACGGGATCATGCCCTCGCCGAACATCATCGCGGCGGGGCTCGCGCGCCGCACGAAGGATGTCGCGCTGGTGGTGCTCGGCAACTCGGTGGCGCTCTACAACCCGCCGTTGCGGGTGGCCGAGGAGTTCGCGATGCTCGACTGCATCTCGGGCGGGCGGCTGGTCGCGGGATTCCCCGTGGGCACCAGCATGGACACCAACTATGCCTACGGGCAGGTGCCCACCACGCTGCGCGACAAGTACTACGAGGGCGTGCGGCTGATCATGGAGGCATGGCGACGCAACGATGTCTTCGCCTTCAACGGCGAGTACACGCAGCTGCGCTACGTCAACTGCTGGCCCAAGCCGGTGCAGAAACCGCATCCGCCGGTCTGGATCCCCGGCGGCGGCTCGGTCGAGACCTGGGACTATTGCGCCGACAACGATTTCCTGTACAGCTACCTGTCCTTCTCGGGCTACAAGCGCGCGCAGGTCTTCATGGACGGTTTCTGGGACACGCTCGCGCGCAAGGGCAAGCCGCTGAATCCCTACCAGGCGGGTTTCGTGCAATTCGTCGCGGTGGCCGACTCCGACGACGAGGCCGCCGAGAAGTTCGGCCCGCACGCCGAGTGGTTCTTCAACAAGACCCAGCATGTCTATGGCGGATTCGCCGAGGCGCCCGGCTACCGCACGCTGACCACCATCAAGATGGGCATGGAGAGCCAGCAGAAGGGCCCGCGGATCATCGACACCACGTGGAAGGAGATGGTCGAGCGCGGCACCGTGATCGCCGGCACGCCGAAGCGCGTGACCGAGCAGATCGAGGACCTCGCGCGGTCGCTGAATGTCGGCCACCTGGGCATCCTCGCGCAGTTCGGCGACATGCCGCACGAGCGTGTGATGGAGAACCTGCGCCGCATCGCCACCGAGGTCACGCCGCCGCTGAAGTCGCTGTTCGACGATCGCTGGGAGGACCACTGGTGGCCGCGGCCGATGCGCGCGCCGCGGCTGCCCCAGGCGCGCCCCGAGCCTGCGGAGCGCGTGTCGTGAGCGACATCCTCGAGCTCGCCGGCAATCGCGTGCGCGTGGAGCGCCGCCGCGAAGGCGCCGGGCCCGCGCTCGTCTACCTGCACGGCGCCTTCGGCCTGGAGTGGTCCGAGCCGCTGCTCGCGGAACTCGCGCGCACGCATACCGTGATCGCGCCGCAGCTGCCGGGCTACGGCGCATCCGACGGTCTCGAACGCATCGCGACCTTTCATGATCTCGCCACCTGGCTCGACGAGGTGCTCGACGCGGAAGGCCTCGACGACGTGAACCTCATCGGCCACGACTTCGGCGGCGCGGCCGCGGCCGAATATGCGGCGCTGTTCCGCCGCCGGGTCTCGCGCCTCGTGCTGATCGCGCCCTACGGCCTGTGGCCCGAGGGCGAGCCGCTAGCCGACATCTTCGGCCTCACCCCGGGCTCGCTGCAGCGACTGCTCTACGCCGACCCGATGGGGGAAGCAGCGCAGGGCTTCAGCGCGACCGATCCCGATCCGGCGCGCCAGCAGGCCGCGGTGCTGCGCCGCCGGCAGGCGCTGATCGCCGCGGCCAAGCTGCTGTGGCCGATCCCCGACAAGGGCCTGAAGCGGCGCCTGTACCGGGTCTGCGCGCCCACGCTGCTGGTCGCGGGGCGGTACGACCGCCTGATGGACGCGGCCTACATCGACGCGTTCGCCCGGGCGATCCCCGGGGCCCGCACGGCGACGCTGGAGGCCGGGCACATGATTCCGCACGAGGCGCCGTCGGCCGCCGCTGGCGCGATCGCGGATTTTCTGCGCGCGGACCGGGCGGGCTGAGCCGCGCGGCCGCACCGATCCGAAACGGAGCCAGCCGATGAGCGACGACATCCGCCCCTTTCGCATCGCGATCGACGACGCGGTGCTCGCCGACCTGCGCCAGCGCCTTCGCGCCACGCGCTGGCCCGACGCCGAGACCGTCGACGACTGGAGCCAGGGCGCGCCACTCGCCTGGGTGCGCGAGGTGTGCGCCTACTGGGCCGACGGCTACGACTGGCGCGCACGCGAGGCCCGCCTGAATCGCTTCGCACAGTTCGTCACGACGATCGACGGACTCGACATCCACTTCATCCACCAGCGCTCACCCCACCCGCAGGCCAGGCCGCTGATCATCACGCACGGCTGGCCGGGCTCGGTCGTCGAGTTCCACAAGGTCATCGAGCCGCTGGTCGACCCGACGGCTCATGGTGGCGACGCGGCCGACGCCTTTCATGTGGTCTGCCCGTCGCTGCCGGGCTTCGGGTTTTCGGGCAAGCCGCAGCGCCCGGGATGGGGCGTCGAGCGCATCGCGGGGGCGTGGGGCCAGCTGATGGCGCGGCTCGGCTACGAGCGCTACTTCGCGCAGGGCGGCGACTGGGGCTCGGCTGTGACCCGGGAAATCGGCGTGACCCAGGCCCGACACTGCGAGGCCATCCATGTCACGCTCGCGATGGGCACCCGCCCGACCACGCAGGACGAGCCCGACGATGATGAGAAACTCGCGCTCGCAGGCGCGAAACACTATCGCCGCTGGGACAGCGGCTACTCGAAGCAGCAATCCACCCGTCCGCAGACGCTGGCTTACGGGCTAGCCGACTCCCCGGCCGGGCAGGCCGGCTGGATCCTCGAGAAGTTCTGGGCCTGGACCGACTGCGACGGCCACCCCGAGAACGTGCTGACCCGCGACGAGCTGCTCGACAATCTGATGCTGTACTGGGCGACCAACAGCGCCGCCTCGTCGGCACGGCTGTACTGGGAGAGCTTCGGGAAGGCCCGCCCGGGCAAGGTCGGCGTGCCGGTGGGCGTGGCGGTCTATCCGAAAGAGATCGTCGCCCCGGTGCGCGCCTGGATGCGTGACGAGTACCCCGACATCCGGCACTTCGTGCGCATGCCGCGCGGTGGGCATTTTGCGGCCTTCGAACAGCCGCAGCTCTTCGTCGACGACCTGCGCGCGTACTTCCGGCTGTTTCGCTGAACCCGCTTCGGCGGCCGACGCGGTCCTCGCCCGGGCTGACTCGGCTCGGCCGTCGCGGCCTCAGCTCATCACCAGACCGCCGTCGACGTTGATCGACTGTCCGGTCATGTAGTCGGAGGCGGCCGACGCCAGGAAGGCCGCGACGCCAGCGACATCCTCGGGCTGCTGCGCGCGGCCCATCGGCACGCCGGCCACCCGCTGGCGCCAGGCCTCGCCGCGCGCGCTGCCCTGCAGCGCCGTCAGGTCGCGGTCGATACCCTCCCACATCGCGGTATCGACGACGCCGGGGCAGATCGCATTGACCGTCAGGCGCGGCGCGAAGGTCGCGGCCGCCGACTGCACCAGGCTGATGACCGCGGCCTTGCTCGCTCGGTAGTGTGGCATCACGCCGGCGATCGGGCCGGCGCCCGCGCGCCCGGCGATCGATGCGATCGCAACGATCTTGCCCTGCGGGCGCCCCTGCGCGAGCGGCGCCTGGTCGAGCATCCGGCGCGCAGCCGCCTGCATCGACAGGAACACGCCGGTCACGTTGACCGACAGCATCCGCTCCCAGTCGGTCGCCTCGAGCTCGAGGAAGGGGCGCACCTGCATGATGCCGGCGTTGCACACGATGACGTCGAGGCGGCCCCAGGCGCGTACCGCCGCGTCGACGAGTGCCGCGTTGTCGTCCGCGAGCCGCACGTCGAGCGCGACACCGAGGGCCTGCGCGCCGGTCTCGCGCACAAGCGAGGCAGCCGCCTGCGCGGCGGCCTCGTCGAGATCGCCGAGCACCAGACGCGCCCCGCGCAGGGCGAGGTGCCGTGCGATGCCCAGGCCGATGCCGCGGCCCGCGCCGGTGATCGCGACGACGGTGCCCTCGAGCGAAGCGGAATGCATGGGTCGGATCCCCCGGGGGTCGATGGACGAGGTTCGCGATCCCGAGACGGGTACCGCGCACCCCCATGCTAAGGTCGACCGTTCTTCCGATCAACGCGCCCGGCACCCGCCGGCGCCCTGCTCCGTCCAGAAAGCATGCAGCCAGGCACCCCGCTGCAACCCGGCCCGGGCCGTGCGCTTTCGCTCGGCCAGAGTCTGTCGCGCGCGCGCACCCTGCACGGCGGCGACATCGCGGTCGTCGACGGCGATCGACGCCTGAGCTGGGCACAGTTCGCCGATCGCGCGGCCAGGCTCGCGGGCGCGCTGCGCGCGCTCGGGCTGCGCGACGGCGAGCCGGTGGCGATGCTCGCCGACAACGGCCATCGCTATCTGGTCTTCTACCACGGCGTACCCTGGGCGGGCGGCGTGTTCGCGCCGCTGAACTTCAGGCTGGCAGTGCCCGAACTCGCGGCGATCCTGCGGGACTGCGGCGCGCGGATCCTGATCACCGACGATACGCACCTCGAGACCGCGCGCGCGCTGGCGGCGCTGCATCGTCCGGACACGATGATCCATGCCGGGGACGGCCCAGCGCCCGCCGGCATGCTGTCCTTCGATGAACTCCTCGCGGCCCACGCGCCGGTGGACGACGCGGGTCGCTGCGGCGACGAGATCGCGGCGCTGTTCTACACCAGCGGCAGCACCGGGCGGCCGAAGGGCGTGATGCACTCCCACGCGAACCTGATCTTCAGCGCGGTCGCCTACGCCGCCACGATCGGGTTGGACGCCGACGCGGCGGCGCTGATCTCGGGGCCGCTCTTTCACGTGGGTGCCGCGGGCCTGTGCATTCCCGTGATGGTCGCCTGCGGCCGCACCGTGCTGCTGCCGCGCTTCGAGCCCGGTGCGGTGCTCGAGGCCATCGAGCGCGAGCGGATCACCGTCACCAGCATGGTGCCGACGATGCTGCGGATGGCGATCGACCACCCCGATGCCGAGCGTCGCGACCTCGGCAGCCTGCGCACGCTGCTCTACGGCGCCGCACCGATGCCCGAGGCCCTGGTCGTGCAGGCGGTGCCGCGCTTTCCGAATGCGGCGTTCACGCACTGCTACGGCATGACCGAGTCGACCGCCAGCGTCACCGCGCTCGCGTCGCGCTACGTGATGCCCTCGCACCGCCACCTCGGCAAGTGGGGCAGCGTCGGCCGCGCGCTGCCAGGCATCGACATCGCCTGCGTCGATGCCGACGACCGGGTGCTGCCGGCGAACTCGGTCGGCGAGATCGTGGTGCGCGGGCCGCTCGTGATGCGCGGCTACTGGAAGCAGCCGGAACTCACCGCGCACACGCTGCGCAACGGGTGGTTGCACACCGGTGACCTCGGTCGCATCGACGAGGATGGCTTCGTGACGCTGGTCGACCGCCTGAAGGACATGATCATCTCCGGTGGCGAGAACGTGTACTCGGCCGAGGTCGAGGCCGCGATCCATGCGTTCCCGGGTGTTGCGCAGTGCGCGGTCATCGGCATCCCGCACCCGCTCTGGGGCGAGGCGGTGCACGCGGTCGTCGCGCCCTCGCCGGGCGCGGTGCTCGATGCGCAGGCGATCATCGCCCACTGCCGCACGCTGATCGCCGGCTACAAGTGCCCGCGCTCGGTCGAGGTGCGCCACGGCGGGCTGCCGCTGAGCGGCGCGAACAAGATCGACAAGCCCGCACTGCGCGCCGAGGCCCGTGCAGGCGGCGGCTGACCGCCCGCGAGCCCGCCCGTCATCACCGCCCCCCTCTACTCCCTTTCCGATACCCCGTACCCCTCGCCCGAGCGACGGAGAACCGCCATGCCACTGAAAACCCCCGAGCAGTACATCGAGAGCCTTCGCGACGGTCGCGTCATCTACTGGGAAGGCGAGCGCATCGACGACATCAGCTCGCATCCGCTGTTCAAGGTGCCGGTCTCGCTGGTGGCTGCCGACTACGACTACCGCGACACCGAGCACGGCGAACTGCGCCAGTACGAGACCGAGGAGGGCGAACGGGCGCACCGGATCTACCAGGTCCCGCGCACCGCCGACGACCTCGGCGCGCGCGTCGAGATGATGCGTCACACGTCGATCGGCACGCTGGTCACCGGCGTGTTCATGGCGCTGATGAGCGTTCGCGACGAGGTCGCGCGCGTGAACCCGATGTACGCGGCCAACATCGAGCGCATCTACCGCCACTGCCGCGACAACGACCTGCGCGGTGCCGAGGTCATCACCGATCCGAAAGGCGACCGCAAGCGCCGCGCGCACGAGCAGGATGACCCCGACCTGTACCTTCGGATCGTCGAGCGGCGCGCTGACGGCATCGTGGTGCGCGGAGCGAAGCTGCACATCACCGCGGCCTCGCTGGTGCACGAACTCGTCGTGATGCCGACCAAGGGCATGCGCCAGGAAGAGGCCGACTACGCGGTGTCCTTCTCGATCCCGGTCAATACCCCGGGCGTGAAGATCATCAACCGCAGCTTCGCGCCCGCCGAGCTCAATGCCTTCGACTACCCGGCCAGCGCGCACCACAGCTGCCCCGAGGGCTTCGTCGTGTTCGACGATGTCTTCGTGCCCTGGGACCGGGTTTTCCTCGCGGGCGAGGCGCAGCTCGCCGGCACGCTGGCGCGATCGCTGGGCCTGTGGGAGCGCACCGGCGGCGTGGTCGAGGCAGTGCGCATGAGCGAGCTCTTCGTCGGTCTCGCGCAGCTCGTCACCGAAATGCAGGGCAAGGACGGCGACGCGGTGGCGCAGAACTCGATCGCCGAGCTGATCACCTACGCCGAGATGCTGCGGATGTCGCTCGACTACGCCTGCCGACACTTCGAGCGCACCGAGTCGGGCATGGTGTTCCCCAACACGCTGGCGATCAACGCAGCCAAGTACTACTACGCGGCCAACTACCACCAGACCGTGCGCTACCTGCACGACCTCGGTGGCGGCCTGGTGCTGACGCTGCCACTGGAGGCCGATCTGCGCAACCCGGAGTCGGGCCACTACATCCGCAAGTACCTGCACACGAAGAAGGGCGTCGACATCGAGGCGCGCATGCGCGTCTACAACATGATCCGCGACCTGACCGCCGATGCCTACGGCGGCTGGCAGTTCGTCGTCGCGCTGCAGGCCGGCGGCGGGCTGCCGGCGCAACGCCTGATGATGAACCGAACCTACGACATGGCGCGCGCCAAGCGCCTCGCGCTGGCGGCAGCCGGCGTGCCGGCGCCCGAGCGCACGTGAACACCGGCAGCGCCGTGGCAGCCGGGGCGCTGCCCACGTCGGCCGAGCTCGGCGCGATGCCGGAGCCGGCCTTCCGAGCGCATGTGCGCCAATGGCTTGGCGACAACCTGCCGGCGGGCATGGTGCGGCGCAGCCGTACCGCGGTGCATCCCAGCCGCGAGGACATGCTCGGCGTGAGCGCGGTGCTCGCGCATCGTGGCTGGTCGGTGCCGAACTGGCCGCTCGTGCACGGAGGCACCGGCTGGTCGGCGCTGCGCTGCCAGGTCTTCGACGAGGAACTCGTACTCGCGGGCGCTTCGCCGAACAACATCCAGGGGGTGTCGCTCGCCGGCCCAGTAATCGCCGCCTTCGGCACGGCGGCGCAGCAGGCGCGCTTCCTGCCCGGCATCCGCGAAGGCCGCGAGTTCTGGGCGCAGGGATTTTCCGAGCCGGAGGCCGGGTCCGACCTCGCGTCGCTGCGCACGCGCGCGGTGCTGCGCGACGGCCACTGGATCGTCGAGGGCCAGAAACTGTGGACCTCGCAGGCGATGTTCGCCGACATGATCTTCTGCCTGGTGCGCACCGACCCCGCGGCGCGGCCGCAGCTCGGCATCTCGTTCCTGCTGATCCCGATGACGCTGCCGGGCATCACGGTGCGGCCGATCCGGTCGATCGACGAGGGCGAGAGCCTGTGCGAGGTCTTCTTCGACGCGGTCCGCGTCCCCGCCGACGCGCTGGTAGGCGAGGCGGGGCGCGGCTGGGACTGCGCCAAGTACCTGCTGGCGCGCGAGCGGGTCCAGACCGCGGAGGTACCGCGCAACACCTTCTACCTGTCACGACTGCGATCGATCGCAACGACCGAGCGGCGCGCTGACCGGGCTCTGATCGACGACCCGGTGTTCGCCGCCGACCTCGGCCGCGTCGAGATCGACCTGATCGGGCTCGAGGCGGCGGTCACGCGCGCGCTGGCCAGCGAGGACATGAGCGCGCTGACGCCCTCGGCGCTCAAGGTGCTGGGCTGCGAGTTGATGCAGCGCCAGCTCGCGCTGCAGGTGCAGGCACTGGGGGCGCGGGCGCAGCTTTTCCATCCGCCGGAGATGCCGGAGGTTCACGGCCCGGCCGCCGAGCACGGGGCCGGCGTGGTCGCCGAGTTCCTGTTTCGCCGCGCCGCGACCATCTATGGCGGCAGCACCGAGATCCAGAAGAACATCATGGCCCGCCTGCTGCTGCAGGGCGAGGAAATCCCGGGACTGGCGCGGGGCTGCGCCGCTTTCGCGACCGGCCAGGCGCCGCGCGCAGGGGACCTTACGGCGGCCGAGCTCGAGAGCCTTGCCGACAGCGCCGGCCGGCATGCCCGAACCGCGTTCGCACCGACACTCGCCGGGGCGTCACCCGAGGCGCAGCGCGCCGCCTGGCGCGAGCTGGCCGCGCAGGGCTGCCTCGGTCTGCACATCCCCGAGGCACTCGGCGGCGCAGGTGGCGGGCCCGAGGCGCTTGCCGCGGTGTGCGAAGCCTATGGGGCGGCGCTGCTGCCGCTGCCCTTCATCGCCCTTGCGACGCTGCCGGGCCAGCTGCTCGCGCGGCTGCCGATCGCGCCCGCGGCCCGCGCGGCGCGGCTCGGGCCGGTGCTCGGCGGCAAGCGGCTGGTCGCCGTGGCAGGTGTCGATCCCGCGCAGACGACTCCCACCGCGCACGGCGAAGGCGAGATCACGACGCTTCGGGCCGGCCAGCCGCTGGTCGTCGCCGGCGGCGGCATCGCAACCCACCTGCTGATCGCCACCGCTGACGCGGGCTCCGGGGCACCCGGACTCTGGCTGCTCGAGGCCGACTCGCTTGGTGCGCGCCTGCGCCGCAGCCGCGGCATCGACGGGCGCGACCTCGCGCTCGTCGATCTGGATGGGCTTCGGCTGCCACGCGGCGCCCGGGTGACGGCGACGCCGGATGGCCTCGCGACGGCCTTTGCCGCGGCACGCGACCATGCGCTCGTCATGAGCTGCGCCGAGATGGTCGGCGCGATGCGCGAGGCGCTGCGTATCACGCGGGATCATCTGCGAACGCGACGGCAGTTCGGCTCGCCACTGGCCGAGTTCCAGGCCCTGCGGCATCGACTCGCCGAGATGCATGCCGAGATCCTGGTGGCCTCGGCGATCACCGCGCGCGCGACAGCCGCGCTCGCCGACGATGCATGCCCGGGCCGGCTGGTGGCGGCCGCACGGGCGCGCTGTGCCCGCGCGACCACTTTCGTCGCGAACCAGAGCGTGCAGCTGCATGGCGGCATCGGCATGACCGACGCGAGTCGTATCGGGGCGCTGTACAAGCGGCTGTTCACGCTGGAGGCCACGATGGGCAACACCCGGCTGCACGAATGCCGCTTCGCGGCAGCGCGCTAACATCGCGGCATGGGCCACGAACTCGGCGAACTCCTCGAACGCAACCGGCGCTGGGCCGAGGCCACCGAGGCCCGCACACCGGGCTTCTTCCAGGGCCTGCTAGCCCAGCAGTCGCCGCGCTACATGTGGCTGGGCTGCGCCGACAGCAGGGTGCCGGCCAACGAGCTCGTCGACCTGCTGCCGGGCGAACTCTTCGTGCACCGCAACGTCGCCAATCTGCTGGTGCACTCCGACCTGAACGCGCTGAGCGTGGTGCAGTACGCGGTCGACGTGCTCGGTGTGCAGCACCTGATCGTCGTGGGCCACAGCAACTGCGGCGGCGTGCGCGCGGCGCTCGAGGATCAGCGTGCCGGGCTGGTCGACAACTGGCTGCGGCACGTGCAGGACGTGCGCGATGCCCACGCCGCTTTCCTGGCCGAGCTCGATCCCGACATGCGCCTCGATGCGCTGGTCGAACTCAACGTGCTGGAGCAGTCGCGCAACCTGTGCCGCACCACCGTCGTCCGCGACGCCTGGCAGCGCGGGCAGCCGGTGACCGTGCATGGCTGGGTCTACGGGCTGCACAACGGCCTGCTCGGCGACCTGTCGATGACGGTATCGGCCCCGCTGGACGTGGAGCCGGCCTGGGAAGCGGCGCTGGCGCGCCTGCAGCGCCGCTGGCTTCAGGCAGTGCGCAACCGTGCGAGCCTCACCAGCCCGACCGCGGCCAGCGGCACGATGAGCCCGATCAGCGTGACGGTCAGCAGCAGCGCGCCAAGCTCCCCGTAGTCGGCTGGCGTGCTGACGACGCCGCCGGGCCCTTTCACCTGGCGCGAGACCGTGAAGACCTGATTCAGGTACTTGGTGCCGAGCTGCGCCGCCGACAGCGCCAGGTTGGTGAACGAGGCCATCACGGCGAAAAAGGTGGCCTTCAGATGCGCGGGCGCCGAGTTCGCGATCCATGCGAGCATCGGGATCATCGAGATCTGTCCGAGCGGCGACTCGAGCGCGGTATCGACGAGCGCGATGAAGCGCGCGTCGACCACGCCGCCGGTGTGCGCGGCGCTCCAGTGATGGAACCCGTGGTACATCGCGAGCGTGGGCAACGACAGCACGGTGCCGGCCAGCGTGAGCACGACAACGATCGCGATGATCGAATGCTCGGCGACGAAACGTCGAAACAGGAACAGCCCGGCGAGCGACAGCACGCTGCCCACCAGCGACAGGCGCGCGAGGAAGGCCTGATCGAAACCGAGCTCGTCGATCGTCCACCAGCTGACCCCGGGCCCGGGATTGGGCATCGCCCGGAACACGAAGATCACGGCCGCGGTGCCGATCAGCACCCGGCGCGCGTCCGGGTCGAGCTCGCGGGTGAGCCGCACCATCAGGAACACGATGACGGCCATCGAGGCGCAGAAGACGATTTCCTGGCCCCAGGCGAACTTGCCCAGGCCGACCGTCAGCGTGATCGCGACGAACAGCAGACTGCCGCCGAGGATCCAGAAATTGGGCGGGGTGGGATCCGGGTTGTCGTGAAGCAGCGCGTGGATCTCGGCGCGGCTGCGCCCGATCGCCGCCAGTTGCCGGGCCTGGCGCCATCGCAGCACGCTTGCCAGGCTCACGCCGACCACCGAAAGCAGCGGGATCACCAGCGCCATCCGGTAGACATCGGCGTAAATCTCGACCTTGCGTGCCTCGGGAAGACCGGCGGTGTCCTGGAACATCCAGACGTTGAGCAGCGCCACCAGCACGGCACCGCCGATGATCGCGACCCGGCCAAGCATCTGCATCGTCGTGTGCATCTGCTTGCGCTGCTGCGCGTCGAAGGCGCGGCCCTGTTCATCGACCGCCGGTACCGCCTCGACGGTCATCGCATCGGCGACGCAATCCTGGATCACGTAGCCGAGCGGCGCCAGCAGAGCCGAGGCCACGTACCAGGTCTCCTTCGGTGCGAGCGCAACCATCGCCTCGGTGTGCGCGATCAGTCCGACCATGATCAGCAGGCTGCAGGCGATGATGGCCGCGCCGAGCCAGACCAGCGCGGCCTTCCAGCGCCAGACCAGGTCGACGAGATGGCCGAGCGGCATCTTCAGCGCCCACGGAATGCCTGCCCAGAAGCCGAGCGCCGCGAGGAAGGCGGCCGACAGCCCGAGGTAGTCCTTGACGAAGAAGGTGCCGACGATGCCGGTCAGGCCCGACACCCCGGCGGCGACGTAGACCATCAGCGGCGGCAGGTAGGACCAGCGCAGCTCGCGTCCGATGGACAGCACGGTACGGTCGAACCAGCGGAGCAGCGCATTGCCGCGATCAGGGGAGGCTGCGTTCATGGCGATGGACGATGGACGATGGGCATTGGCGCGAGCGGGTCGGGGAGGCGCGGGACGCCGGCCGGCGTGCGCGAACGGCGATGGCCAGGTTCATTCCCCCCGAAGCCGTTCGAGGGTATCACCGCGAGGGACCGCGAGGCGGCCCCGGGGTTACTGCGCCGACGCGATGAAGTCGCGTACCGCCGGGTAGATCCGCCGCTCCCAGCGCCGGCCGCTGAACACTCCGTAGTGACCGACGCCAGGCGCGAGCAGATGCGTCTTGCGATAGACCGGCATGCGGTGGCAGAGGTCCTGCGCGGCCAGGGTCTGACCGATGCCGCAGATGTCGTCGCGCTCGCCCTCGATCGTCAGCAGGAAGGGACGGCGGATCGCCGAGCAGTCGACGCGATGACCACGCACCTGCATGCGCCCGAGCGGTAGATCGTGGTCCTGGAAGATCGAGGCCACGGTCTCGAGGTAGAACTCCGCGGGAAGGTCCATCACGGCAAAATACTCGCGGTAGAAATCGCGGATCGCATCGGCGGCCGCGTGGTCGCCGGCCACGCGCAGCGCGCGCAGGCGGCGCAGCGACTCGAGGTGCCGGGCGGTGTTCATGCTCATGAACGCGGCGAGCTGCACGAAGCCCGGGTAGACGCGGCGCCCGGCACCGGCGGCCGGCTCGGGCACGGTGCTGATCAGGTTGCGCTCGAACCAGTCGATCGACCGCTCCTGGGCAAGCTGGTTCACCCGGGTCGGGTTGTGGCGCGTGTCGATCGGTCCGGCCATCAGCACCACGCTGGCCGGCTGACAGGGGTCGCCCTCCTCCGCCATCAGCGCGCTGGCCGCGAGGCAGGCCACGGTGGGCTGGCAAACCCCCATCAGGTGCACCGGCGGTCCAAGTTCGCGCAGGAATCGCACCAGATGGGCGACATACTCATCGAAGCCGAAACGGCCCAGGGACGGCGCGATGTCGCGGGCATTCACCCAGTCGGTGAGATAGACCTCGTGATCCTGCAGCAGCGTGCGCAGCGTGCCCGACAGCAGGGTGGCGAAGTGGCCCGACATCGGAGCCACCAGCAGAATCCGCGGCTCGCTGCCTGCGCCCGCGCGCCGAAAACGCAGCAGCCTGCAAAAAGGCGTCTCGACGGCCACCGACACCTCGACCGGCCGCTCGCCACCGCTGCCATCGGACGCAGCGACCGTGGCGAAGGGGAAGGCCGGCCGCTCGTGGGTGAGACCGAGCAGTGCGAAAAGCTCGAGGCCCGCGGCCAGACCGCCCCAGGGCGCGATCCCGCCGGACAGTCGCGCGGCACCGAGCATCTCGGCCGACAGCGTGGCCAGCGTCCGCCAGGGAGCGGTCGCACGGGCGAGCGAATCATAGGCGGCGTAGAACATGACCGGGATGCAAGCAGGATCCGTACCTGGACCGCAGCACCCGTGCCCGACGTGTCGGCAGCGCCCGATCGCGCGGCGGGCCCGACTGGCCTGGAACTTGCCTGCATCCAACACCGTTCTTCGTTCCGCCGAGGCGATCCAGCCATGACATCCTCCGCCACGCCGCCGACCCGTCGCAACAGCAGGCCCCGCGCCACTTCCCTGAAGCTCGCGAGCGGGTCGGGCGCGCAGCCGGCCACGCCGGATGCCGCGGATACCGAACTGTCGATCAGCAGCAGGAACTACTCGTCGTGGTCGCTGCGCGGCTGGCTGATGATGAAGTTCAGCGGCATCGCCTTCCGCGAGGTCGTGGTGCCGATCGATGCGCCGGGCGCCCGCGCCGAGCTGCTGCTACTGGCGCCGTCGATCCTGGTGCCCTGCCTGACGCATCGGGGCATCCGGGTGTGGGACACGCTGGCGATCGGCGAGTACCTCAACGAGATCGCCCCCGAGGCGCGCCTTCTGCCCGAAGATCCGGTGCAGCGCGCTCACTGCCGCTCGATCTGCGGCGAGATGCACTCGGGCTTCACGGCGATGCGCGCCTCGCTGCCGATGAACATCCGCGCGCGACTCGCCGAGTTCAAGGTCTGGTCGAAGGCGCGCCAGGACATCGAGCGCATCGAGGCGATCTGGCAGGACTGCCTCGAGCGGCATGGCGGCCCCTTCCTGTTCGGCAGCCGGCGCACGCTCGCCGACGCGATGTTCGCGCCGGTGGCCAGCCGGTTCACGACCTACGCGGTCGCCCTGTCGCCGGCGAGCGCGGGATATCGCGACACGATCATGGCGATGCCCGAGATCGCCGAGTGGACCGCTGCCGCGCTGGCCGAGCCCGAGGAGCTCGACGAACTCGACATGGAGTTCTAGCGCCCCGGACGCGCCGACGGGAAGTCGGGCGCGCGCTTCTCGCGCACCGCGGCCACGCCTTCGGCGGCATCGTCGCCGAGGAAGCAGAGCATCTCCATCGCCAGCGAGCTGTCGAAGATCGGTCGTGCCATGTCGAGCCAGCCGTTCAGTGAACGCTTGGTCAGGCGAATCGCCTGCTGACTGCCGCGACCGAGTCGCTCGGCGACCTCCAGCGCGCGGTGCATCAGGTCGGCACGCGGCACGCACAGGCTGACCAGCCCGATGCGCTCGGCCTCGCGGCCCGAGATGAAGTCGGCGGTCAGCAGGTAGTACTTCGCCTTGGCCATGCCGCAAAGCAGCGGCCAGCAGATCGCCGCGTGATCGCCGGCCGCGACGCCGAGCCGCACATGGCCGTCGGTGATCCGCGCCTCCTCGGCCATGATGCTGATGTCGGCGAGCAGCGCGACCGCGAGTCCGGCACCGACGGCCACCCCGTTGATCGCCGAGATCACCGGCTTTTCGCAGGCCATCATGTTGTGGACGATCTCGCCGGCCTCCTTCATGACCGAGGCGACCCGCTGCGGGTTGCCCACCATGCCGGCGATCCATTCGAGATCGCCGCCCGCCGAGAAGGCGCGGTCGCCGGCGCCGGTGATCACCGCGACCCGCGTGGCCTCGTCGTCGCCCACCACACCCCAGACCCGCGCGAGCTCCCAGTGCAGCCGCGCGTTCGTGGCGTTCATCGCCGCCGGGCGATCGATCGTGATCAGCAGCACGCCGTGCGGGCGGTGCTCGAAGCGCAGGAACTCGAATTCGTCGTAACGCATCGCGGACTCCGTGTTGGGGATCGGGATCGCGAGGATAACGGCGGCCCGGGGTCTGGCCGGAGCGGCCCGCGCGAACAGGGTTCCGGAACGGCCGCACGACGCGCTTGGTTGCGATCGCAACCAATGGCCGCCTATAGTCTCGTCCCGCGCCCGGTCACCGACCGAGGACGCTCAGCGCGGGCGCAGCCCGCAGGAGAAGACCTTTGCCCGCACGCTCCGATTCCCAGGGTGCCGCGCCGCCCGCCGGCCCCGGCGCAGAGCGCCCGCTGATCGACAGGCTGCATCAGCTGCACAAGCTCGTCGATCGCCAAACCCAGCTTGCCTTTCCGGCCGCCACCGGCCTGGGGCCGAGCGACGGCCGCTGCCTGGCGGTGGCCGGGGCCGCCGGCGCGCTGTCGGTCAACGACCTCGCCCGGTTGAGCCAGCTCGACAAGGGCCAGGCGAGCCGCGCTGCGCAGTCGCTGGTCGAGCTCGGCCTGCTGCGCAGGCAGGCGCACCCGAGCGATGCCCGCTCGGTGCAGCTGTCGCTGACCGCGGCCGGACGCCGCACCTGGCAGAAGACGATGCGGCTGCTCGCGCAACGCGACGAGGCCGCATTCGCATGCCTGTCGGAGCGCGAACGCGCCACCCTCGCGCGGCTGCTCGATCGACTGATCGAGCACAACGGCGCGGGCGGCGCCTGAGCTGCGCGCCGGACCTCCGGCGTCCGGCGTCTGGCGCTCAGCGCCCGAGCAGCGTCAGCACGACGATCGCCACGCCGATCGCGAGGTTCAGCGCCACCCAGCGGCGGATCGCTCCCAGTGCGAGCGCGCCCGCCGGCCAGTCGGCCGCCACCACGGCACGGCCCAGTCGCGCATGCAACGCCACCCGCACGTGCAGGAAGATCAGCAGCATGATCACCCCGAGCACGCCCATCAGCGCCCAGCTCGTGGGCACCACGGTACCGGCGGGAAGCGCCATCAGCATCGCGGCACCGCTGGCGACGGCTAGCGGTGCAGCCACCAGCACGGCCCCGAAGAAGCGTCCGAGCACCGCGTGCATCAGCCGCAGCCGGGCCGGCGGCTCGAGCGCGGCGACCGCGGGGCGCAGGAAAAAGTGCGCGAACGCCATGCCGCCGATCCAGACGATGATCGACAACAGGTGCACGGTCTTCAGCAGTGACTGGATCATGAGGCAACTCCGTGGGAAGCCCGAGGGCGCTCAGGTGCGGCCATCGAGCACCGCCGCGAGCGCCGCCGAGTACGCGGCGGCGCGTTCGTACTGCGCCCAGTGGCCGGCCTGCGGAATGCGGACAAGCCCGCGAAACCCCGGCGCGATCGCAAGCGCCGGTTCGAGCTGGTCCTGCACGCCGCGGTGCAGCACGTCCTCGTCGCCCCAGATGCCGAACAGCGGGCAGCGCAAGGCGGGCAGCGTACGCCGCATGATGTCGGTGCGCGCGAGCCGGCGCAGCTTCATGCGGTCACGAAGCAGGTTGGCGCGGTGAAGCTCCAGCGCCAGCGTGTCTTCGGGATCCGGATGGGCGAGCATCAGGATCGCGAGATTCTCGCGTAGCGCCGCGTCTCGCGCCGGTCCGGGCGGCAGCTGCGCCCATGGTCGCAACTCGATCGCCGTCGGTCCGCGCACACCCAGAGCCGGAGCGCCGGTAAGCACCAGCCGGCGCACGCGCCAGGGCCAGCGCTCGGCAAGGAAGGCGCCGACCATCGTGCCGAAGGAAAAACCGACCACGTCGACCGGGACCTCGCCGAGCAGCGTCGTGAGCGCGGCATGCATCGGTTCGGGCAGTCGATCGGCATCGCCGCCGCCCGGCACCACGGCGGCCGACTCGCCGAAGCCCGGGAGATCGGGAACCCACACCTGGCGCCCGCCGGCCACCAGCGGCCCGATCGTGCGCACCCAATGCGTCCAGCTGCCCGAACCCCCGTGCAGCAGCAGCACCGGCTCGCCCTCCCCCCAGCAGCGCCAGACCATGTGGCCATCGGCCAGCGGCAACGCGTGGCGCCGGGCGGCACGCGCCAGGCAATCGACATCGGCCATCGAGACGACGGCATCGGGTAGACGGATGGGGCTCATCGGCGAGGGGTTGCTTCAGGGGACGACGGCCGGCGGATCATAGCGGCAAGCCGTGACGGCCGGGCGAACGGGCACACGCGAGCGGCATGCGTATCGGCAGGCGCCAGCGCGCACCGCCTTTAGCGGACCGGCCGACGCGCGTTCGGAACCGCCACCGCGCCACGGCGCGCGGCCGCGGCCCGATACTTGCGCCCGATGCCAACCGCTGTCCCCGACAGGTCCCGATGAGCGAACCCGAAGCACGCGCGCGCGCCAACCGCGCCGGCATCGCCTGGATGGTGCTGGGCATGACCGCCTTCATCGGCAACGACGCCATGATCAAGGCGGTGGGCGAACGACTGCCGGCAGCCCAGATGCTGGTCGTGCGCGGCGTCATGGCGATCACGCTGATCGTGCTTGTCGCACGCCACCTCGGGGCACTCTCGCGCATCCGCGACATCCTCGATCGCTGGGTGCTGCTGCGGGCGAGCTTCGAGGGCCTGGGCACCTTCCTGTACCTGGCAGCGTTGTTCCACCTGCCGCTGGGCAACGTGACCGCGATCAACCAGTCCTCGCCGCTGTTCGTCGCGGTGCTCGCGATGCTGTTCCTCAAGGAGCGCGTCGGCACCGCGCGATGGCTGGCGATCGCGACGGGGTTCGCCGGCGTGCTGCTGGTGATCCAGCCCGGGCTCGCGGGTTTCAACGGCTACGCCTGGCTGTGCCTGATCGCCACGCTGATCTACGCCTTTCGTGACCTGCTGACGCGCAAGGTCCCGCCGGCCACGCCGTCGATCCTGATCACGCTGGCCACCGCCGGCGTGGTGTGGCTGATGGCCGGCGCGGTGCTGGCCGTGCAGGGCTGGACGCCGATGCAGGCGCGCGACGTCGGGTTGCTCGCGATCGCCTCGGTGCTGCTGTCGACCGGCTACTACGCGAGCATTGCGGCGATGCGCCATGCCGAACTTTCGGTGGTGGCGCCCTTCCGCTATGTCGGACTGCTGTGGGCAGTGCTGCTCGGCTGGGTGGTGTGGGGCGATATCCCCAACCCGCTGGCCTGGGCCGGGATCGCCCTGCTGATCGCAGCCGGTCTGGCGATGATCCGCCAGCAGCGCTCGGGCCGGAGCTGACAGGCCCGGGGGAGCATGCGGCCGAGCCCTGTCGGGCGCCCGGCCGCGCTGCCGTGCGCCGCGATCACGCGGCGCGACGGATTCAGGCCGGCTCGGGCACGCTCGGCAGGCCCGCCAGCGCCATCGCGAGCTCGGACTCGTCGTAACTCTCGTCCTTGAGCTCGCCCGCGAAGTACTTCTGGTAGGCGGTCATGTCGAAGTGGCCATGGCCGCACAGGTTGAAGAGGATGGTCTCGGCACGGCCCTCGCGCTTGCAGCGCAGCGCCTCCTCGATCGCCCCCTTGACGGCATGGTTGGCCTCGGGCGCCGGCACGATCCCTTCGGTGCGGGCGAACTGCACGCCGGCAGCGAAGCACTCGTTCTGCGTGTAGGCGCTGGCCTCGATCAGGCCGAGTTCCCTCAGGTGCGATACGAGCGGCGCCATGCCGTGGTAGCGCAGCCCGCCGGCGTGGAAGGCTGGCGGCGTGAAGGTGGAACCCAGCGTATGCATCTTGGTGAGCGGCGTCATGTGGGCGGTGTCGCCGAAGTCATAGGCGTAGCGGCCGCGCGTGAGCGACGGACAGGCCGCCGGCTCGACTGCGACGATGCGCGACTTCTTCCCGCCACGCAGCCCGTATCCGATGAAGGGGAAGGCGATGCCGGCGAAGTTCGAGCCGCCACCGGTGCAGCCGACGACCACATCGGGCCAGGCGTCGGCCATCTGCATCTGCTCCATCGCCTCCAGGCCGATCACGGTCTGGTGCATCAGCACATGGTTGAGCACCGAGCCGAGCGCGTACTTGGTGTCGTCGCGCTGCGCGGCGAGTTCCACCGCCTCGGAGATCGCGATGCCCAGGCTGCCCGGATGATCGGGCCGCTGCGCCAGCACCTGGCGGCCGTAGGCGGTCTCGGTGGACGGCGAGGGGAGGCAGCGCGCGCCATAAGTCTCCATCACGGCGCGGCGATAGGGCTTCTGGTCGTAGGAGACACGTACCTGGAACACCAGGATCTCGAGATCGAAGATCGCGCCGGCATAGGAGAGCGCCGTGCCCCACTGGCCCGCGCCGGTCTCGGTGGTGATGCGCTTGACGCCGGCCTGCGCATTGAAGAAGGCCTGCGGCACTGCGGTATTGGGCTTGTGGCTGCCGGCGGGACTCACGCCCTCGTACTTGTAGAAGATCTTCGCCGGCGTGCCGAGAGCCTTCTCGAGGCGGTGAGCACGGAACAGCGGCGCCGGCCGCCACAGGCGATAGATGTCGCGCACCGGCTCGGGAATCTCGATCTCGCGCTCGGTGCTCACTTCCTGGAGGATCAGGTCCATCGGAAACAGCGGCGCGAGATCGGCCGGGCCGATCGGCTGCAGGGTCCCCGGGTGCAGCACGGGCGGAAGCGCCTTGGGCAGGTCGGCCTGGATGTTGTACCAGGCCTTGGGGATGCGCGATTCGTCAAGCAGATACTTGGTGGGCTGGCTCATGGGGTCCTCGGGAGTGAACGGGGCCTCGCGAGAATAACCGAGGCGCGGGGCGGTGCGATCCGCCGCCGGCGCACATCGCAGCGCGCTGGCCGGCCTGCCTCGGCATGGTGTGACAAGCAGGCGGGCAGGGTTCGCTCAGACCCTCTCAGGCCTCGGCGAGCGTGGGGTCGAGCACGACCCGACCGATGACCTCGCGCCCGCTCACCCGGGCCAGCGCCTCGCGAAAACCGCCCAGCGGGTAGCGGGCGAAGGTCTCGGGATGCAGGCGCCCGGCGCGCGCCCAGTTCAGCAGTTCGACCATCGCCGCCTGCACGCGCCTGGCATCACCCGGGTGCGAGGCGATCCGGCCCCAGCCGAGGTACTGGCCCCAGTAGAGCCCGATCACGTCGACGTTCTTCACCAGCAGCAGGTTGGCCGGCACCTGCGGGATCGCGCCGTCGGCAAAGCCCACCACCACGATTCGGCCATCAGGCGCGAGGCAGCGCAACGACTGCGCGAAGGTCTCGCCGCCCACCGGGTCGAATACCAAGTCGGCGCCGCGGCCGCCGGTCTCGGCGAGCACCACGTCGCGAAAAGACTGTTCACGGTGCAGGATCACCAGGTCGGCGCCGTGGCGGCGGCAGGCCTGCGCCTTGGCCTCCGAGCCGGCGGTCGCGATCACACGCGCCCCCAGGCAGCGGGCGACCTCGAGCGCGGCCATGCCGGTGCCGCCGGCCGCGCCGTGCACCAGCACCGTCTCGCCCGGCTGCAGCCGGGCGCGCCAGCGCAGGCCCGCATAGGCGGTGCCATAGAGGGTGGGGAAATGGGTCGCGGCATCGTGATCGACGCCGTCGGGTAACCGATACACCGTGCGCCGCGGCACCACCGCCTGCTCGGCGAAGCCGCCGCGCCGCAGCCCGGCGCAGACCCGATCGCCGGGCCGCAGATCGGTGACGCCGGCCCCGCACTCGAGCACTTCGCCGCTGATCTCGGTACCGGGAATGAAGGGCGGATCCGCGCGGTTCTGGTGGCGACCCGCCAGCACCAGCAGGTTGGCGAAGCTCACGCCGCAGGCGCGGATCGCGATGCGCACCTCGCCCGGCCCGGGCACCGGATCGGGCCAGCTCTCAACCTCGACCACCGGGTTCTCGCCCGGCATGCGGCACACCACGGCGCGCATCGTCGCGATCCGGTCAGCGCCTGGGCACGCCGTCGGTGCGCGCGGGCTCCGCGGCGGCCGCGACACCGGACGCGGTGGCCTGGACCGCGGCGGCCGCCACCCCCGAAGCGGTGGCCTGGACCGCGCCGTGCCGGCCCTCCCCGGCCGCGAAGCGCGCGGCGCCCTGTCGCGCTTCGCGGGCACGCGCCTCGGTGGCCAGCTCGAGCTCGCGCGCGATCGCCGCGTCGTGGTCGAGATCGGCCTGCGCGTAAACCGAGGCCCGGTCGCTGAGCATCGCGATCGGCGGAAAGCCTGCGATCTGCCGGGCGAGCGCCTGCGCGTCGGCGAGCGCGCAGCCGTCCTCGGCCAGCCGGTTCGCCAGGCCGATCGCCACCGCCTCCTCGCCGCCGACCGACCGCGCGGTCAGCAGCATGTCGAGCGCGCGGCTCATGCCCACGAGCCGCGGCAGGCGCACGGTGGTGCCGTCGCTCATCGGCACGCCCCAGCGTCGCGAGAGAACCGCGAACGAGGCGCCGCGCTCGGCCACCCGCAGGTCACACCACAGGGCCACGCCGAGCCCGCCCGCGCAGGCGTAGCCGGCGACCGCCGCGATCACCGGCTTGCCCGGCGGGCGATGCAGCGGCCCCTCGGCGCTGCCCGCCCAGGGCAGGTAGTCGATGCCGGAGGCGAGTTCCTTCAGGTCGGCGCCGGCGCAGAAGTGCCCGCCGGCGCCGGCAAGCACGGCGACCCGGGACTCGTCATCACGCTCGAAGTCGCGGATCGCCGCGGCGAGCGCGAGCGAGGTCTCGCGATCGAGGGCGTTGCGGGCGTGGGGCCGGTTGATCAGGATCGTCGTGACCGGGCCCTGCCGTTCGACCAGGATCGTGTCGCTCATCGGTGGAGGCTCGTCGGCGCGGAAAAGGCGCAAGGCGGCTGCCGGCGCGCGAGGCAGTGTGTCGGCGCATGGCGCCCCGGGGCAAGCCGGGCACGACGCTCGCGTCTCGAAAGCGCGCGACCTCGGGGGCATCGAGCGCGTCCGCTCCGAGGATGCGCCCCCGCATCGCTCAATCGAGCACCAGACGGCGCCCGAAGGGCGGCTGCGCATGCGCCCACGCCGAAGGCACCGCCCAGATCACCGGACAGCGCGGCCGGAAAGCCGCCGGCCCCTGCAGGTCGGTGAGCACAACGGCGATGTCGGGCGCTTGGCGGTCGACCTCGCGCAGCAGCGGTGCGAAATCGGTGCCACCGCCTGCGGGCAGTCGCCATCCCGCAAGCGTAATCCGCCCCGGCTCCAGCCGGACGACCTCGCGCACCGCATCGTCGCCCGCGATCACGACGACACCGGCCTGCGCACGCCGCGCGATCGCCGCGATCTCGGCAAGGAAGCGCGCGTACAGCGCCTCGTCGACCGAGCCGGAGCAGTCGAGCACCAGCGCCAGCCGCGGCACGCGTCGCACGGCGGCAAGCCCCGGCTCCCAGGGCATGCGCAGCCCCGGCGAGCCACCGCGCAGCGCGAGCCAGCGGCGCGACGGGCGCGACCAGGACCGGTCGGGCTGCGCGGCCAGCGCCCGGCCCAGCCGCGTGCGCAGCACCTGCTCCCAGGGGGTGCGCGGAGACGGCAGGTCGCCAAGCGGCGAACGCACGAGGGCATGAAGACCGTCGCCCGCCTGCGCCCGCCGCAGCCGTTCGGTCCATTCGTGCGCGCGCGCCGACCGCGTCTCCGGCGTCTCGGCGGCCGCGCCCTCGGGCCTCAGGTCGGTGCCCTGCCCGGCAGCGAGCGCCCGGGCACGGGCGGCGCGCTTGCCGTCGCGCCGGACCCGGTCGGCCTCGATGCGTCGGTCGTCGATCGCCCGATACAGGCGCTCGACATCCCAGGCCGCGAGCGCCGCCTGCTCGTCGGCCCGCTCGCCCAGGCAGTCCGCGAGCAGCTGCGGCAGGCGCACGCCACCCGCGGGCAGTCGCAGCCAGCCCAGATGGGCGAGCGCGCTGTTGACGATCGCGTCCGCGCACAGCCCGTAGAGCACGAGGTCGGGTTGCGCGCCCGCCTCGCGCAGCGCGACGAAGCGCTGCGGATGGCAAAGCGCGACATGCAGGACGGCATGGGCCAGCCATCCCGCCTGGGCCGCCGGATCGAGGGCCTCGAAGGCGCGCGCGTAGAAGATCGCGCTGCCGTCGGTGCTGACCGGCGGCCGCGCGTCAGGCCCGATCTCCACTCGGGCCGCGGTCGACTGGCCGACGTCGGCCTCGTCGACATGACGGATGCGCAGCGCCAGGCCGCTGCTGTGCGGCGCGTACTCCACCAGGCGACCGAGCGCCCGGCTGCCGCGATGCGCGCCGGGCGCCCGGTCAGCGCTCCTGGCGGCGGGCGAGGTGACGGGCATAGGCCTCGCTGTCGAGGATCACGGTCTCGAAGCCCAGCGCGAGCGCGCGCTGCATCAGCAGTTCCATCGCCAGCGTCTGGAGTTCGCGCAGCGGCAGCGCCTCGCGGGCGCGGGCCTGCGCCTGCGGCAGCTCGTCGACGATGGCCAGCGCGCGCGCCATCCGCGGGGCCGAGTCGACCGCCGACAGCAGGCCATAGAGCATGCCGTACAGGCCGTCGACGCTCAGCGGCAGCAGCGCCACGGTCTCGGCACCCGGCCGCGCAGCGAGCAGGCGGGTCACGTCGACAGCGGCCTGGAGTTCGCGCAGCACGCCGAAGAACTCGGCCGCGTTGGCCGCGCCGATGCGCCCCTGCACGAAACGCTCGCGCACCGGCGCCGAGAGGCCGGAACGCAGCACGCGCGAGACATCCTCCCAGCCGCGCGGGCTCGCGCCGACGAGATGATCGGCGGCGAGCTGCGCCTGCGTGTCGTCGAGCCGGTCGGGCCGCACGCGCAGGAAAGCCATCACCTCCGGCGCGAAGCCCTGGGCGAGCGCATGGTCGAGGAAGGCGTCGATCGAGGCCTGCACGTTGAAGTGGAACATCCGGTCGGCGAGCGCCGTGCCCATGTCGTGGCTGACCGCCCCGTGGAAGCTCGCGTTGCCGGCGGCGATCACTTGCCAGCCCGGCGGCAGCTGGTACTGCCCCACCCGGCGGTCGAGGATCAGCGAGTAGGCAGCGATCTGCAGGCGCGGGTCGGCCGCGGTCAGCTCATCGAGAAACAGGATGCCCTCGGGCTGCTCGGCGCCCGGCAGAAACTCCGGCGGGAACCACACCGTGCGCCGGCTGGCCTCGTCGGCGAAGATCGCGCCGCGGATATCGACCGGCTCGATGGTGCTCAGGCGCAGATCGACCAGCGGCACGCGATGGTGCTCGGCGACCTGCCGCACGATCGAGGACTTGCCCACGCCGCGGCTACCCCAGAGCATCGTCGCCCGCAGGCGCAGCACCGGGTCGGCGTACTGCTCGAGCAGCGCCTGGCGGGCTGCCGCCACCGACACCGGCGGCAGGTTGAGCGGATCGGCGTTCATCGGGCCTGGCCTTCGCCCGGCCGCCACGCCCCCGGGTCGGGCGGACGCGGCAGCGGCGGCAGTTCGATGCGCGGCAGTTCGCGCAGGCTGAACACGAAGGCAAGCACAAGCGGTGGCGACATGAAGATCAGCATCCGCAACAGCGAATCGGCGTGCAGGTCGAGCCACGGCACGGTGGCGGACGCGCCCATCAGCGCAAGGCAGATCGCAAGCGGAACCCCGCGCCGCATGCTCGCCCACCAGCGGGCCGCGCGATGACGGACATGGAAGCGGGCGGGCGGCTCGGCCATCGTGCTGGCGAGATGCGCCATCAGGGCGGCCAGCATCGACAGCGCCTCGCCCGATCGCGACGCGCCCCGACCCCGCAGGCGCATCGTGGCGCGCCAGCCGCCGCCGGAGCCCGGATCGAGCGGCGAGAAGCGCGCACCGAGCACCGACAGCAGATCGTGCGGCAGGCCAAGGGGCCCGCTCGCGCGCGAACTCAGCCGCAGCTCGACCGGGTAGCCGGGTACCGCCGGCACCGTGATCTCGAGCGCGAGCGGCCCGGCGCGGCCGCTTGCCCCGCGCAACTGCGGCAGCCCGCCCACCATCAGCGCGTGACGGAAGGCCAGCACCCAGCCCTCGCCGCGCAGCGCCTGGTCGGCTGGCGCAAGCTGAGCAAGCGCGTCGCAAAGCTGCGCCGGCGCGCCACCTGCGACCTCCAGCTCGGCCCGTAGCGCCGGGTCACCGTCGAGTACCAGGCACCGCCGCAGGCGCCAGCCCCCGGGCGCATCGCCGAGCAGTTCGAGGGTCTCGTGCGGGCAGCCTTCCGCGGCCTGGGGGGACGAAAGATCGGTCGACTGGAACACGATGCGTCGGGCCAGCCGATCGCTCGCAGCGAGATCGACCCGCAGGCCCGCTCGCGCGAAGGGCGCGACCGCGGCGAGCATCTCGTGATGACTGAGCGGCACGAGCGAGGAGGAGGCAGACCGGGTACGCAAGGCGCAAATTGGACGAGCCCGGGCGCTCCGGGGCGCTGGCGGGTCGGGGCCGGTGTCATCGTTGGAAGCTGCATTGTGCCCAAACGAGCCGAACGCCGTCTCGGACGACCACCGGCCACGCTGGACCGCCGGCCCAACCGATGGGTAGGCTTGCGGCTCAGGATCGCCACGCAACATCACCACTCGACAGGCCGCACCCGATGACCGACGCCCAGCCCACGCCCACCGCCACCGGCGCCACCCCCGACGTCGACGTGCTGATCATCGGCGCCGGCCTGGCCGGCCTCTATCAGCTCTACCGGGTGCGCGAGCTCGGCCTGTCGGTTCGCGTCATCGAGGCCGGCAGCGACGTCGGCGGCACCTGGTACTGGAACCGCTACCCCGGCGCACGCTTCGACTCCGAGAGCTGGTCCTACGGGTTCTCGTTCTCGCCGGAACTGCTGCGCGAATGGAGCTGGACCGAACACTTCGCCCCGCAGCCCGAGACGCTGCGCTACGCCAACTTCATCGCCGACCGCTTCGAGCTGCGCCCCCACATCGACTTCGGCCTGCGCGTGCAGCAGGCGCAGTGGGACGAGCCCGCGCGCCTGTGGCGGGTCGCGCTCGACGACGCGAGCGTGCGCACCTGCCGCTTCCTGATCACCGCGATCGGCGCGCTCTCGGTGCCGACCCTGCCACGCATCGAGGGCATCGACACCTTCGCGGGCCTCATCTGCCACACCGCGAACTGGCCGCACGAGCCGGTCAGCTTCGAGGGCAAGCGGGTCGCCGTGATCGGCACCGGCGCAAGCGGCGTGCAGACCATCCAGGAGGTGGCCAAGACCGCGGCGTCGCTGACGGTCTTTCAGCGCACGCCCAACTGGTG
>JBIIHU010000107.1:0-11614 GCA_044235405.1 Burkholderiaceae bacterium | reverse complement strand
CGAGCTGCCGCGCCTGACCGACGCGCAGCGCGAGTGCCTCGACCTGATCGATGCGCTGTGCCGCGAGCCCGCGCTGTGCCTCGACATGGAACTGCAGCGCGGCGACATGCAGTTCGTGTGCAACTTCACGGTGCTGCACTCGCGCAGCGCCTACGAGGACTGGCCCGAGCGCGAGCGTCGCCGCTACCTGCTGCGGCTGTGGTTGCGCACGCCGCAGGTGGCCGAGCTGCCCGCCTCATGGGCCGAGCGCTACCAGGACATGGCGATGTGGCGCAGCAACCCCAGCCCGCCGGTCTTCGACCTGTCGGCGCGCCGCGACGACCTGGTGCACTGAAGCGCCAGCCGGGCGCGCAGCGGCGCCGGTTGGCGACGCTCGCGAGCGCGCGCCGCGCTCAATCCAGCTGCAGGTTCTCGCGGCGGATGATCTCGCCCCAGATCGCGGTCTCCTTGCGGATGCGCTCGTTGAATTCCTTCGGGGGCAGCAGCCCCAGGTCGCCGTGTGCCAGCAGCTGCTTCACGAGATTCGGGTCGTCGCGCAGGCTCGCCAGCGCGGCATGCAGCTTCTCGATGATCTCGGGCGGTGTCTTCGCCGGGGCCACCAGTGCGCCCCAGAACACCACCTCCACGTCCGGGAAGCCGGCTTCCTTCATCGTCGGCACGTCGGGAAGGTCGCGCCAGCGGGTGGGTCCGGTCACCGCGAGTGCGGTCAGGCGGCCGGCCTTCACATGAGGCACCGCCATCGGGGTGTCGAGGAAGGTGTCCACCTCCTTGCCCATCACGCCCTGCTGTGCCGGCACCGCGCCCTTGTAGGGCACGTGCAGCGCCTTGAATCCGCCCTTGTTGGCGAAGACCTCGAAGGCCAGGCCGGTGATGTTGCCCGGGCCGGCCGACGCGTAGCGCAGCTCGCCCGGGCGCGCGCGCGCCCAGGCGGCCATGTCGGCGGCGTTGCGGATGCCCGCGGTGCGTTCGCTCTGCGGGTTGATCGTGAGGATCAGCGGCGCCATCGTCAGCGTGGTGACGCCGGTGAAGTCGGTCTGCGCGTAACCGGGCTTGCGGTAGAGCTGGGGGTTGACGGTGATCAGGCTGGAGTTGGTCGCCATCAGCGTGTAGCCGTCGGGGGCGGCGCGCGCGGCCTCGATCGCGGCGATGCTGCCGTTGGCCCCCGGCTTGTTGATGACGACCACCGGCTGGCCGAGCTTGTTGCGAAGGTGCTCGGCGGCCACACGTGTGACGATGTCGGTGGTGCTGCCGGCGGCGAAGCCGACCAGGATCTGGATCGGGCGGCTCGGGTAGGACTGGGCGGGGCTCTGGGCCGAAGCGGCCATCGGCACGCAGGCTGCGACGGCGATCAGTGCGCCGAGCAGGCGCCGGCGCGGCGAGGCGAAAAGGGTCGAGGGCATGCGGGTCTCCGGGAGCGTACCCGCAGACGCTACACGATCCGACAGGGCCCGGGCGCTGCCGCAACGGCGCTGGCGCTCCGGAAAACGCCAGCCGCGCAGGCCGGCGATGCGGCCCGGGCGGACCGCATCGCGCCATGCTCCGGGGCGTGGCGCCCGAAGCGTCTTCAGGCTTCCTTGGGCATCCGGTGCAGCGCGCAGATCTTGTTGCCGTCCGGATCGCGCAGGTAGGCCAGGTACAGCTTGCCGGCGGGGCCAGCGCGCACGCCGGGGGGGTCTTCGCAGGTGGTGCCACCGTTGGCCACGCCGGCGGCGTGCCAGGCATCGACCTGGGCGGGCGAGTCGCAGGCGAAGCCGATCGTGCCGCCATTGGCGAAGGTGGCTGGCTTGCCGTCGATCGGTACCGATGCGGAGAAGGTACCGGTACGGGTGCGCCAGAAGGCGCGATGGCGGTCGACCATGCCAGCGGGCACGCCGAGGGTGCCGAGCACGGCGTCGTAGAACTTGCGGGCGCGATCGAGGTCGTTGGTGCCGACCATGATGTGCGAGAACATGACTGTCTCCTGGGAGGGTGTTCTGAGGGCCGGCGCGTGATGCCGCCGGGCGGGCGACACCATGCCGCGCGGGCGCGCCTGGTGTCAACCCGGACTCGTCGCGTGCGGCGGCTTCGCGTAGTCTGCGCCTGCCGGCCGGGTGGCCGAACGACGGAGCGCCACGATGAACAGGATCCAGGGACTGCACCACCTCGCGATCTGCACCGCGAACATGAAGGAACAGATCGCCTTCTTCACCGACAAGCTGGGCATGGAGCTGCAGGCGCTCTACTGGATGCACGGCGTGAAGAACACCTGGCACGGCTTTCTTCGCCTCAACGATGAGAGTTCCATCGCCTTCGTATGCAACCCGGATGTCGCCGCGGTGCCCACGGTGCTTGGCCAGACGCATGCCGGCAACCCGGGCGCGATGTGCGCAGCCGGCGCGATGCAGCACCTCGCGCTGAAGGTGCGCGACCACGCCGAGCTGCTGGCGATGCGCGACCGGCTGCGCGATCGCGGCGTGCCGGTGCTCGGGCCGATCGACCACGGGATGTGCTGCTCGATCTACTTCGCCGGGCCGGAGAATCTTTCGCTCGAGCTCAGCTACTCGCTCGAGCCGATCGATGCGCGTGCGTGGATCGACCCCGAGGTGGTGCGCCTGGCCGGCATCAGCGACGAGGAGCTCGCGCGCTTCGTGCGTCCGGCGATCTATCGGGACCGCGCCGGCGCGGTGCCCCAGCCGACGCTGGCGAGCGCCGCGGGCCCGCATATGACGAACTATCCGCCGGGGCGCTACGAGCGGGTGCTGGCCCTGCCCGACGAGGCGGTGCTGAACTCGGTCGACAACCAGCCGCCGGTGAAGCCGGCGCGCTGAGCGGCGCGGGCGTGCGCCGCGCTCGTGCTCAGTCCACCGGCAGGTTGAGCGCCTGCACCTCGCGAATCCACACCGGGCCGTCCTCGCGCCAGACCCGCAGCGCCTCGGCGCGCCCCACGATGAGGTCGGGGATGCCCATCGCCTCGCGCATCGCCTTCGCGCGCGGCGTGTCGTTGCTCTCGACCGCGGCCTTGCCCATGAAATCGAGAATCGGCGCCGGCACCGAGGTGTGCGCCACCAGCTTGATGGTCGCTTCCAGCCGCGAGGTCGGGCCGCTGAATCCCTGCTCGATCATCGTCGGCACATCGGGCTCGCGCGGCGAGCGCATCCGGCCGGTCACGCCGATCAGCCGCAGTCCCTTCTCGCGCACCCGGGCGAAGGCCTGGTAGCTGCCGATCGAGACATCGAGCTGGCCGGCCGCCATGTCGACCCACATCGGCACCTCGCCCTTGTACTGGACGAGCTCGAACTGGCAGCCGAGGTCGCGGTTCCAGTTGCCGGCGAGGATCTGCTGATACGACCCCTTGATGTAGTTGCCCATCGTCGTGCGCTGGCGGCGCGCGTAGTCGATCATGCCCTTGTAGTCGCGGATGCCGCTGCGCTCGGTGGCGGCGAGCGCCAGCGGCCCGGTCGGGAAGATCGCCACCGGGGTGATCTCCTTCTCGATGTCGAAGGGCAGCTTGCGGTACAGCACCCGGGTCTGGAAGAAGTTGCCGGTCGAACCGAAGGCGAAGGTGTAGCCATCGGGCGGGGACTTCACCATCGCCTCCAGGCCGATGATGCCGCTGGCCCCGGGGCGGTTCTCCACCACGGCCGGCTGGCCGTAGCGCGCGGTCAGGTGCTCGGCGAACATCCGCGCGTAGTTGTCGGTCAGGCCGCCGGCGGGCGACACGACGATCAGCTTGATCGGCTTGCTCGGGTAGCCCGCAGCCTGGGCGAGGGCATGGCGATGCGGCACGAGGCCGGCGGCGGTGGCGGCGCCGGCGAGCAGCAGGCCGCGGCGGGTGGTGTCGGTCATCGGCGGTCTCCGGGGAGGCTGACGGGTGCGGGGGGCAGGCGAGCGCCATCCTAGGAGGCGCGCTGCGGGGTGCGCCAGCACGCGTGCCGGAATTCGGACGTACCCGTACAGCGGCGTAGCCCCGGGCGGAGGGTAGACTCGGCGCGCCGTGCCGGCATGTCTGCAACGAGGGAGACGACGATGGAGTTCGACGAGGTGGTCCGGGGCCGCCGCAGCATCCGTGGCTACCTGAAGAAGCCGGTGCCCAGAGCCCTGGTGCGCGAGGTGCTGGAGCTCGCGATGCGCGCGCCGACCTCGCTGAACACGCAACCGTGGAACTTCTACGTGGTCGCGGGCGAGGTGCTCGATCGGATCCGCAAGGGCAACGTCGAGCGCAACCTGGCCGGCGTGCCCGACTCGCGCGAGTTCCGGATGGGCCCGGGCTACCAGGGGGTGCATCGGGAACGCCAGATCGACATCGCCAAGCAGCTGTTCGCGGCGATGGGCATCGAGCGCGACAACAAGGAAAAGCGCCAGGACTGGGTGCTGCGCGGCTTCCGGCAGTTCGACGCGCCGGTGTCGATCGTGATCACCTACGACCGCTCGATCCAGGGCAGCGACATCGCGCCCTTCGACTGCGGCGGCGTCGTCAACTGCATCGTCAACGCGGCCTGGTCGCGCGGACTTGGTTGCGTGATCAACAGTCAGGGGATCATGCAGTCGCCGGTCGTGCGCGCCGAGGCCGGCATCCCCGATGACCAGGTCATCCAGACCTGCATCGCGATGGGCTGGCCCGATCCGGACTTCCCGGCCAACGCGGTGGTGTCGCGGCGCAAGTCGGTCGACGAGGCCGCTGTGTTCCGGGGCTTTCCGGACTGACTGGCGCGCGGGCGCCGGCAACGACGCCCCTCACCCGGGCGCGCGGCGCTCGATCCGCAGCAGCGCCCCGTGCGCGGCCTCGCCCCGGATCTCCAGCACGTCGGGTGAATCGGGTGCGGGCAGCGCAGGCACCCCGGCTGCGAGCAGAGCCTCGCGAAGTGCCCGCGGGTCGGCGGCGTGCAGCACCAGCGCATGCAGCCCCTCGCGGCCGGCGGCGAGCTGCGCGGCGATCGCCGCGGCGAAGGGACGCGCCGCGTCGCGGACCGCCACGAGTTCGATGGCGCCGCCGCGCGGAGGACGAACGATCACCGAGGTCACCCCTCGCGCTTCGTCGACGACCGGCGCATCGGCGGGCAGCCCGAGGCCCGGCCCCCAGGTGGCGGCCGCGGCCGGCAGGTCGGCCACCGCGATCACCACCCGCTGCACCCCCGACAGTCCCAGGCCCTGCCAGCCCGCGGGCGCACGCCCCGGGTAGGAATCGTTCGGATACACCCGGATCAGCACGCCCTGCGTGGATGACGGGTGAATGTCGCGCCCGCCCGCGCCGGCCATCAGCGGCAGCACGCGCAGTCCGCGCGCGGCGATCGCCTGTGCCTCGGCGTCGGGGTCGGGCGCCTCGAGCATCAGCGCGAACAGGCCCTGGCCGCGACGACCGAGGAAACGCTGCAGGCTCTGGCTGAGCGGGGCCTGCGGTACCGCCGGGCTCATCAGCTCGATGTGACTGCCGCCGTCGGGCACGCACATCGCGATGCGCGCACCGAGTTTCGGCACGGTATCGGGCGAGAGGTCGATGACTGGCAGACCGAGCCGGCGGCCGAAGGTGTCGACGATCGCCTCGAAGTCGGCGGTGGCGATCGCCAGGCGGGGCATCGCGGTGATCATGGTGCGCTTCCGTTCGATGTCGCGAACCCCGAGGGTAGGGAACGCGCGTCCGGCCCGCCAGCGACCCGGGTCCGATCGGCGCGCCGCCGAACAGGATCCAGCGCCGACGAAGACACTGCGGAACTTCCGAAAACAGCCCTGCGCCGTGGCAACATCGTCGATCCCCGTCTAAGAGAAGGGGATTGGAGACGCCGTCGATGAATGAATCCCTTCGCCTGATGCGGCCGGTCACCGCGATCCTGGTCTGCGCCTCGCTGATGCTCACGCTCAGCCTCGGGCTGCGCCAGAGCCTGGGGCTGTTCATGCAGCCGATGACCCGCGACATTGCGATCACCGTGTCCGAATTCACCTTCGCGATCGCGATCCAGAACCTGGCCTGGGGGCTGGCGCAGCCCTTCACCGGGGCGCTGGTCGTGCGGGCGGGCTTTCGCACCGTGATGGTGGCGGGGGGCGTGCTCTATGCGCTTGGCCTCGCGTGTCTGGCGATGGCCCAGGGCGTGGTGATGGTGACCCTTGGCGCCGGGGTGCTGATCGGTCTGGCGCTCGCCTGCAATGCCTCGTCGATCGCCAATTCGGTGGCCTCGCGGGCGGTGCCCGCCGCGGTGCGCAGTACGGTGCTCGGGCTCGTGTCGGCGGCCGGCTCGCTCGGTGCGATGCTCGCCGCGCCCATCGGGCAGTGGTTGCAGACGGATTTCGGCTGGCGCGCGGGCGTGCTGGGTTTCGTGGCCTTCGCGCTGATCCTGATCCCCGCGGGCTGGATTGCCGGGCGCGTCGACAAGGTCAAGCTGCCGCCGCCGGCGGCGGGTGATGTCGCCGAGGAAAGCGACGCCCGGCGCATGGCGCTGGCCGCGCTGCGTCACCCGCCCTTCGTGGTGATGACGCTCGCCTTCTTCGTGTGCGGCATGCAGCTGGTGTTCCTCACCACGCACCTGCCGTCCTACCTCGACCTGTGCGGCATGGACCCGATGCTCAGCGCGCAGGCGCTGGGCATGATCGGCGGCTTCAACATCCTCGGCAGCCTGTTCTTCGGCTGGGCCGGCGGGCGCTGGTCCAAGACCGCGCTGCTGGGGGTGCTCTACGTCTCGCGCTCGCTGGTGCTGGCCTGGTTCTTTTCTGCGCCGCCCACCCCGGGCAACACGCTGCTGTTCGCGGGCCTGATGGGCTTCCTGTGGATGGGCGTGTCACCGCTGTTCGCGGGCGCGGTGGCCGAGATGTTCGGACTGCGCTGGCAGGCGATGATCCAGGGCATCGCGTTCTTCAGCCACCAGATCGGCAGCTTTCTCGGCGCCTTTGGCGGCGGCATGGTGTTCGATGCCTTCGGCTCGTACGAGCTGGCCTGGCGCTTTGGCGTGGGGCTGGGGCTGGTGGCCGGCATCGTGCAGATCGGCTTTGCCATGATGCGGCCCCCGCCGGCGCTGGCGCATTGAGCGGTGCGAGTCGGGGCCGCAGAGGTCCGTGTGGCTGCGGCTTTCCTCGGCCGCCTGGGCGCTGAGGCGTTCAAGCGCTCAAGCGAGGCGAGGGCGCTGGGGCCACGCCCGCGAACATCTCGCCCAGCAGCGTGGTGACCGCCGGCGCCATGCGTGCGGGGTCGATGATCGCCGAGGGCAGCGCGCCATCCACCCACAGCGTGGCCAGCCCGTGCACCAGTGACCACGCGGTGAGCACCAGCGGCGTGAGCTCGCCCGTCGGCGCGCGCCCAGCACGCTGGCAGTCCTCGATCACCTGCGCCAGCAGCAGATAGGCCTGGCGGCTGGCGGCGCTCAGGGCGGGATTGCGGCCGGCCGGGCTGTTGTCGCGGAACATGACGCGGAAGTGGCCCGGGTGCGCGACCGCAAACTGCACATAGGCCTGGCCGATGGCGCTAAGCCGCGCGATCGGGTCTGCCGGGTGCGCGGAGCCTTCATGGAGCATGGTCTGGTGCAGGCGCTCGAAGCCGTCCTGGGCGATGGCAGCGAGCAGCTGGCCGCGGTCGGCGAAGTGGTGGTAGGGCGCGCCCGAAGATACCCCGGCGCGGGTGGCAAGCGCCCGCAGGCTCAGGGCGTCGAGGCCCTGGCGAGCAATGACATCCACGCTGACGTCGATCAGGGTCTGCCTGAGGTCGCCGTGGTGGTAGCCCGCCTTCTTCTTGACTCGCATCGGGGGGCGAGTGTCCAACAAGTCGCCCCCTGAGGCAATGTCGGCCGAGCGCGCCGGCGGGTGATTGGCGCGTGCCGCGGATCAGGTAACCGACATCAGGCAACCGACTTGCGCGGGCGCATCATGCCGGCGCCCATGCGGGCGACCATGGCTCTTGGCGAGAAGCGGCCCGATTGCGCGAGCAGCCAGTTGCGCAGCCCCACGATGCGCGAGGGCGAGCGGCCGTTCAGCGCCGCCACCGCGGCGCGCGCCACCGTGTGGACATCGAGCGTGTTCGCGAATACGGCGGTATTGCGCACGCCCGGGTCACCGAGCTTGTCGATGAAGCCGGTGTCCACCGCGCCCGGGCACAGCGCGCTCACCCGCAAGCCGCGCCCGCGGTACTCGGCCCACAGCGCCTCGCTGAAGCTGAGCACGAAGGCCTTGGTGGCCGCGTAGACCGCCAGGTAGGGGCCCGGCTGGAACGCGGCGGTAGACGCCACGTTGAGCACCCGGCCGTGGCCCTGCGCCAGCATGGCCGGAATGAACGCATGGCACAGGTCGACCACGGCGCTGACATTGACGGCGATCTGTTGCTGTTCGGTCTCGGGGTCGAGGTCCTCGAAGGCCCCGTAGGTGCCGAAGCCGGCGTTGTTGACCAGGATGTCCACGGTGAGCCCCTGATCGGCCACGGCCTGTCGCAGCCGCTCGCCGCAGCCGGGCTGGCCGAGGTCGGCCGTGATCACTGCCGGGCGGGAGCCGTGCCGGACCTCGAGCGTTGCCGCGAGCCCCTTCAGGGCGGACTCGGAGCGCGCCACCAGGATCAGGCGCATGCCCTGCGCGGCGAGCTCGCCGGCCAGCGCGGCACCGATGCCCGAGGAGGCGCCGGTGATGAGCGCGGTGGGTTGGTTCGTGGCGGTCATGGCTCAGTACCCCATCTGGATGGTCAGGCGCGTGACGCCGCCAGCCGAGACCACGAAGGAGGCCTCCTTGAAGCCGGGTGCCGAGAAGCGCGGCCGAACGTTGTTCGAGGCGCCGTAGCCTTCCTGCGGGATGCCCATGAAGTTGCGGTCCATCTTGCCGTTGCGGTTCTCGTCGTGCCAGACCATGGCCGCGTAGGTGCCCGGCGCGAGCCGGTCGAATTCGCAGACCGCGCGATCACCGGCGATGGTGGTGTGCTTTTCGCGCAGGGCCTTGGTGTGATCCTCCGGATAGCCCTCGGCGGCACTGAACACCAGGCAGCCGACATCGCCCTTGTCGTTGCGCACGCCGCCGATGTCCAGCCGCACGGTGGCCTCGGTGGAGGCGGCGGCGGGGTTGAGCGCTGAACCGCACAGCAGCGCGGCGGCGAGAAGGTTGCGGGTGAACAAGGTACGTTTGCTACGGGTCATGGTGATCTCCATCGGGTTAATCTGATCACAGCTTAGATTGCGCTACGGCCGGCGTCAAGCAAAATCTGAGCAACGCTCAAATAATTTTTGGTCGGTGCCGATCGGGGCGCGGATGCCGTTGCCGGTCAGATCAGGTTCGCACGGCCCGGGCAAGGGCCGTGCGCTCATCGCGACGGGCCGGTGAGCCGACGGCTAAGGCAGACCGGGGCCTGCTGCCGCTCGGCGCGTTTCAGCCGGGCCCCTATCTGGCGATCTGCTCGGTCAACAAGGCCTTCGTGCTCAGCTTCAGCGAAGCGCTATGGGCCGAGTACCGCGCCCGACCGCATTGCTTCAAGGGGCGACTTGTTGGACACTCGCCCCCCGATGCGAGTCAAGAAGAAGGCGGGCTACCACCACGGCGACCTCAGGCAGACCCTGATCGACGTCAGCGTGGATGTCATTGCTCGCCAGGGCCTCGACGCCCTGAGCCTGCGGGCGCTTGCCACCCGCGCCGGGGTATCTTCGGGCGCGCCCGCCGCCGGTGCTCGCGCACTGAATCCTCGGAGCTTCCGATGCCCCATCGTCTCACCCACCGCCCGCGGGAAGGCAGCCATGTCGTCACGCCAGCCGCCGTGGGGCGGACGCGCAAGCGCATCTTCGCCGCCTTGACAGTGCTGGCCCTTTGCGCTGCCGGCGGGCCGCAGCGCGGCCTTGCCCAGTCGCCCCCGCCACCGGTCGATTTCGGCTTCCTGCGCAGTCCCGACTTGCGTTGGCAGGATCTTGCGCCAGCGGCCGCCACCCGACCCATCATCGAGGATCTTCAGTCGTCCGAGCGCGCGGCCCTGCGCGCCCAGGCGCAGGCGGCGCTCGAGCGGTCCGGCACCCTGGCGCTGGCCCTGGTCGAGCGTGGCGTGCTGGTCTTCGAAGGGCACGCCAGCGGCGGGAGCGCCGACAACCGCTACTTCAGCTTCTCGGTGGCCAAGTCGCTCACCGCGCTGGCGGTGGGCGAGGCGCTGTGCGCCGGGCGCATCCGGTCGCTCGATGACACCGCCCTCGTGTATGCGCCCCAGCTCGCCGGCACCGCCTACGGCGAGGCCTCGGTGCGGCATCTGCTGATGATGGCCAGCGGCGCGCAGAGCGGTGGCCCGGAACTGAGCGGGCAGCCCCATCCCGGCGCCTTCACCGCCGAGATGATGGGCCGCAAGACCGTAGCGCAGCAGTGGCGCGATCACGGCCGGCGCGCGCGGGGGCTGTTCTCGGAGGTGCGCGCGGGCGAACGGTTCGACTACAACAATCTCGACACCGCGGCGCTGGGAGCGGTGGTTGCGGGCGCAACCAGCGAACTCTTTCACGCCTGGTTCCGGCGAAGCGTGGTCGAGAAGGCCGGCCTGTCCGACACCAGCCGCTGGAATCTCGATCGCGATGGCCGCGAACTCAACTACGCCGCCTACAGCGCCACGCTGCGCGACTGGGTGCGCCTGGCGCTGCGATTCCGGGCGGTGCTGCGCGGGGAGACGGATGAGCCCTGCCTGCGCTCCTTTCTCGAGGAAGGCACGCGAACCCGGATCGCCACCCACGCGCGATCGGGATTCATGGGCTACGGCTATCAGATCTGGACCGACCACGCGCATGGTGCCCGCGGCGCGTTCTGGATGCTGGGCTACGGTGGTCAGCGCATCGGCGTGGACCTCGCCTCCGATCGCATCATGATCACCTTCGCGACCAGCCCGCAGGAAGCGACGATGCGGCTGTATGCGGGTTGGGTACGTTCGCCCTGAGTGACGGATAGCGGGCGTCATCACGTGACCGATAAGACCGTTTAATGACCCTATAGTTCACTAAAATACCGCATGGTCTAATATGTGACTGCCAAGTCACTTGGCTCCCTCTTGTCGTTTCATCAGGAGTCACCATGCCGTCATCCCTTCGACGCAACGCGCTGCTCGCCGCCGCCGCCACTCTCACGCTCGCTGCCTGTGGCGGGGGGCATCACCCGACCCGCACCCTTGTGGACGTGCTCGCGGCCGATCCTTCCACTCAGGTGCTCGCCACGGCGATCCGGCAGGCCGGGCTCGACGTGGCCCTCGCGGGCCCCGGTCCCTTCACGGTCTTCGCCCCGACCGACGCGGCGTTCACCGCGCTGCTCGCGGAACTCGGCATTACCCAGAGCCAGCTGCTGGCTGACCGCACGCTGCTCACGCAGGTGCTGCAGTACCACGTGCTGAACGGTCGTGTGGCTCGCGCCGACGTACCCCTGGGCAAGGCCGTCACGCCGCTGGCCGGCGGCTTCTTCAAGGTGGAGGCCGTGGCCTCGGAGCTGCGGGTGACCGACGGTCGCAACCGTGTCAGCCGGATCACCGCTACCGATATCGACGGCGGCAACGGTCTGGTCCACAAGATCGACAGGGTCCTGCTGCCGGCCGATCGCGACATCGTGCAGACCGCGCAGGCCTTGCCTGACTTCAGCATCCTGGTCGAGGCCGTGGTGGCCGCGGACCTGGTTGCGACGCTCTCGGGTACCGGCCCCTTCACTGTTTTCGCGCCCACCAACGCGGCCTTCGCCG
>JBIIHU010000141.1:0-9770 GCA_044235405.1 Burkholderiaceae bacterium | reverse complement strand
GCGTCGCGGCGTCCTCGCCGTGGTCGGGGAAGTGCGCGATGCCCACGCTCGCGTTGATGAACTGCGGACTGTCACCCAGATGGAAGGGGCGGGCGAGCGCATCGATCACCCGCTGTGCCTGCGCGCGAGCGGTCTCGTCGGTTGCCGCATCCGAGAGCGCCAGGGCGAACTCGTCGCCACCCAGCCTCGCGACGAGTCCCTGCGCGCCGAGCGTCTCGCGCAGCCGACGCCCGACTTCGCCGAGCATGCGGTCGCCCGCCGCGTGGCCCAGGCTGTCGTTGATATGCGAGAACCCGTCGAGATCGACGAAGAGCACATCGACCCGGCTCGCCGCGGCAGTGGCCAGCGCCAGCCGGGTGTCGAGCTGCTCGAGGAAGTGCGGCCGATTCGGCAGGCCGGTCAGCGAGTCGAAGTTCGCCCGCTGATGCAGCAGTCGGGCACGCCGGGCGGCGGCGATCGCCACCGCGATTCGGCCGGCGAGGCCCGCCAGCAGCTCGCTTTCGGCCTGGGTCGGCGCGCGATCGGGTCGCCAGGCCACAGTCAGGCATCCGGCCAGGTTGCCATCGGCGATCACCGGCACGAGGTGACATCCGCCGTCGCGCACCGGGTGAAGCCCCGTCGGGAAGCCCGCCTCCCCCGCCCTCATGAGCTGCAATGCGCCACCGCGGCGTGCGGCATCGCACCAGGGGTCGGCCGGGCGCGGCATCGTGCGCTCCTGCCGCTTGTCGCCGGCTGCCCGATAGAGCCGCCAGTTCCCGTCGCCGGCTTCGTCGACCGCGACGATGCTGGCCGCCTGGGGAAGACCGGCAGCCAGCAGATCCCGCGCGATGGCACCGATCTCGCTCGCTGGCCGGCCCTCCAGAATCAGCCGGTCGATACGGGCCAGCGCCTCGAGCGTGTCGAACTGCCGCGAGAGGCCTTCGGCGAGGCGATTGAAGGCGTCGCCCAGCACCGCGAACTCGGTGCCTTCGTTCACCCGGATCCGCTGCGAGAAATCCCGGGAGCCAAGGCGCTCGGTCGCCTCGGTGAGGGCATGCAGCGGCCCCAGCGTGCGGCGTACGGCGCCCAGCGCCAGCAGCACGGCGGTCATCAGCGCGAGCGCCGCCGCCGGAATCACCGCATCGGCCAGGCGCTCCTCGGCGGCGCGCCCGACGCGGGTCGGCTGGCTCAGGACCAGATGCCAGCCCTCGACGCCGAAGCGCACCTTCAGGAACATTTCGCGCCAGGTGCCGGTCATCGGCTCGCCGGCTTCCCAGTCGAGGCGTCCGCTGATGCCCGTGCTCCGATCCTGTGCGAGACGCGCGACCACCGGCTCGGGCAGCGCGGTATCGCAGTGCAGCGGACGAAGGCCGGCATCGAAGACACACAGGCTCGACTGGCCCGGCAGGTCGTCCGTCGAGGTCCAGAGCTTCTGGCGGGTCAGCCGCAACGCGATCACCGACCCATCGCGGGGGTGGCGCCGCAGCAGCCACAGCGACGCAGGCTCGCCGCTGCCATCGGTCGCGGCGAGGCTCGCGCGCCCGGGCAGCGGCATTGCGGCCTGCGCCAGCGTGGCCGGGGCCAGCCCCATGTGGCGCCCGCCGGCCAGCCATTGCGGCGTTTCGCCCGGCACGATGCGGACGGCGCGATCGAATCGTCCGAGGCTCGCGTCGACGATACCCTCCAGCCCTTCGCCGGCGAGCAGCGAGGCGGCGAGTTCATCGGCGGTGGCCAGGCGATCGGCCAGCACCAGATTGACCGAATCGAGTGCCTCGCCGAGGCTGCCGCGGTGCCGGTCGAGCAGCGCATCGCGGGTCCGCAGCTGGGTCAGCGTGAGGGTGAGCACCGCCGGGCCGATGCCCAGCAGCAGGAACACCACCAGCATGCGCCGTGCAACCCGGGTGCCCAGCGCGCCGAAAAGCCCGCGTCCTGTCGGGAACTTCGCGCTCACGCGGGCTTTCCCTACTTCTGGTTGGAGGCGGCAGGATCGAGCTGGTCGCCGCGTCCCAGGAAGCGGCCGTCCAGCGCGCGCACGATGTCGTCGTGCGACTCCGTCTGACCGAGCTGGGTCACGCTCCTCTTGTCCTTGCCGATGCTGTAGAGGTCGTAGTCGGAGTTCAGCGGCGCCAGGTTCTTGCGCTTGCGGGCCTGGCCGTTGCCCTTCGCGGCCTGCAGGTTGTAATACTCGTAGGGCGAGCCCCAGGGGTCGAGCGCGCCACCGCGGCCGATCTCGTCGAGCCCGTCGGGCAGCCGCCGGTTGGCGAGCTCGAAGGTCTTGATCCGCTGCGAGATGTCGAGCAGTTCGCTCACCGCGGTGCTGGCGCGGGCGCGCTCGACGTACTGGTCATAGCCGCTGACACCCATCGCGGTGAGGATGCCGAGGATGCCGATGGCCACCATCAGTTCGATGAGGGTGTAGCCGAGTGCGAGCAGGCGTTGCCGGCGCTGTGCGCGGAGGTCCTTGCGCGCGGCCCTGGTCGACGCCGCGTGCGCAGTCGGTACGGGCTGCTCGGCGGGTACGGCGTGCTCGGTCGGTGCGGTGGGCTCACCGCCCCCGCGGGAGGATTCGACGGTCATGCCGGGATGATCGCGCCCGCCCGCGCGAGCGCACCGCACGGCGGGACGGATGGTGCGCGTGCCCGGTCGAACGGCCGCGGCCTCGCGACTGCCGCGCGCCATGCGGCCTCGGCCCGATCGCGCTGTCAGCCGATCGGGCGGAGCCTTCGATCGATTACTCGGGGCTTTGCGCCGGAGTGATCACTTACTGCATCGTGAGTCCGGTTTCCCTGATGAAGCGTGCCCAGCGTTCCGTCTCGCGGGCGAGCATCGCATCGACCTCCGCGGGGCTGCCGACGGGCAGCGGCGAGCCGCCCAGGGCCTCGATGCGACTCACCACCTCGGGATCGGCGAGGGCGCGCCCGAGCTCGGCTGATAGCCCCTGCAGCGCCGTGCGAGGCGTGCCCGCCGGGGCGAGCACGGCGTACCACGACACCACCGTGGATTCGGGGAAGCCGGCCTCGGCCATCGTGGGGACTTCGGGCAGCAGCGGGCTGCGAACCGGCGCCACGACCGCGAGCGCGCGCAGCTTGCCGGCCTTCACCTGCGGCGCGGCGACGCCGAAGGGCATCAGCGCGAACTCGATGCGGCCGGCGATCACGTCGGGCACGGCGGGTGGATAGCCCTTGTAGCCCACCGGGGTGAGCTGGATGCCGGTGTCCTTCCTCAGCATCTCGACGCCCAGGGTCTGCGAGGTTCCGTTGCCGGCGTTGACGTAGTTGATCTGGCCGGGTCGCGCCCTGGCGTAGGCGACGAAGTCGCGAAGGGTGCGCGGCTCCAGGCCTGGCGTGATCACCGCCAGATTGGCCACCTGGCCGAGCATTCCCACCCCGGCGAAGTCGCGGGTCGGGTGCCACGACAGCTTGCCGCCGAAGGCGGGCAGGGTCACGTGCGAGAGCGTGGCGATCACCAGCGTGTGGCCATCGGGCTCGGCGCGGGCGGCGGCCTCGGTGCCGATGCTGCCGCCCGCACCGGTGCGGGCCTCGACGATCACCGGCTGGCCGAGCGAGGCGGCGAGCCGATCGGTGACGGTGCGCGCCATGAGATCGACGATGCCGCCGGCAGGGAAGGGGATGATGATGCGCACGGGTTTGGTGGGAGCCCACTGGGCATGGGCCAGTGGCGCAAGCAGCGCGAGCGCGAGCGCCAGCAGCAGGCGGGGCAGGGGGATTCTCACGGGGCCTCCTTGGCGGAAAAGCGGCCGGGCGTCGCGCCAGCGCGCGCCCGATTCATGGTGGAATCGACGCTATCACGATCGCGCAAGCGCCGGAGTCCCCATGTTCCAGTCCGATCTCTTCAAGGGTCACCGCATCCTCGTCACGGGCGGTGGCACCGGCCTCGGGAAGGCGATGGCCTCCCGGCTGCTCGAGCTCGGCGCGCATCTCGTCATCTGCGGGCGCCGCAAGGGCGTGCTCGACGAAACCGCCGCCGAACTCGTCGCACAGCATGGCGGCAGCGTCGACACCTTCGCCTGCGACCTTCGCAACGCCGCCGCGGTCGACGAGATGATGGACGCGATCTGGCAGGGCGGCCCGCTCACCGGGCTGATCAACAACGCCGCCGGCAACTTCATCAGCCGTACCGAAGACCTCTCGCCGCGCGGTTTCGATGCGGTCGCCAATACCGTGCTGCACGGTACCTTCTACGTGACCCATGCGGCGGGGCGCCGCTGGATCGCGGCCGGCGACAAGGGCACGGTGCTCTCGATCATCGTCACCTGGGTCTGGACCGGCTCGCCCTTCGTCGTGCCCTCCGCGATGTCGAAGGCCGGCATCGACGTGATGACCAAGTCGCTCGCGGTGGAGTGGGGGCGCTACGGCATCCGCCTGAACGCGATCGCGCCCGGCATCTTCCCCACCGAGGGTGCGAGCGCGCGGCTGCGGCCCCTGGGCGCACCGGTCAGCCGCGAGAGCACGCAAAACCCGATGGGGCGGCTTGGCCGCATGGCGGAACTCACCGACCTCGCCGCCTTTCTGATGGCGCCGAACTGCGAGTGGCTGACCGGCCAGACGATCGCGATCGATGGCGCCAACTGGCTGGCCAATGGCGCCTACTTCACGCACTGTCTGGACTGGGACGACGACATCTGGTCCCAGGCGCGCGAGCGCATCCGCGCCACCAACGCGCGCGACCGGGCCGATCGCAGCACCTGAGCGCTGTTGCAGCCGCAGGCGGACGCGAGCCGGCACGCGCCCCCCGGCCCCCCCGGCCGCAGACACTTGCATTCCTAGCGACACCACCAAAAAAGACGGCCCGCATCGCGGGCCGAACAGGAGGAGAACACGCTGAACCAGATCGCTGCCGCACGGGTGTTTGGCAGAGCCTCACTATCGCTCCGTGAGGCCCGTCGCGCATTGCGATCGCGCAGTTTCCCGATGAATGGCGCCGGGCGCGGCGCCGGCGGAAGATGCCGTTGTCAACCCGCCGCGCCGCGCTTCGCACCGACCCCTACCCGGAGATCCCGATGAAGCTCTTCCACGCCCCCGCCTCGCCTTATGTGCGCAAGTGCATGGTGGTCGCCCACGAACACGGTCTGGCCGAGCGCCTCGAGCGACTGACCGCGGCCGCGCACCCGGTCAACCGCGACCGCAACCTGGTCGCAAGCAACCCGCTGGGCAAGATTCCCACGCTGCTCACCGACGAAGGCGTCGCGCTCTACGACAGCCGGGTCATCTGCGAGTACCTCGACGATGTCGGCGGTGGCGGTCTCTTTCCGGTGGCCGGCCCGGCGCGCTGGCGCGCGCTTGCCGAACAGGCACTGGGCGACGGCATGCTCGATGCAGCGCTGCTCGTGCGCTACGAGAGCACCGCGCGCCCCGAGGCGCTGCGCTGGGCCGACTGGACGGCCGGCCAGATGGACAAGATCGCCTGCGGCCTGGCGACCCTCGAGGCCGCGGCGCCCGCCTTCGGCGAGCGGGTCGACATCGGCACGATCACCCTCGGCTGCGTGCTCGGCTACCTCGACTTCCGCTTCGCGCAGCTCGCCTGGCGTGACGGGCACCCGCAGGCTGCGGCGTGGTTCGAGCGCTTCGGGGCGCGGCCTTCGATGCAGGCCACGCAGCCGCGGGGCTGACTGCCATGACCGCATCGGATGCAGCGGCACGGGCCCCGCATCGCGGCCCGACCGTCGCGGGTACGCTCACCGGCTTGCTCGCGGGCCAGCCCGACCCGGAGGCGATCGCCTGCTTCGACCGCGAGCGCCCGGTCTCGTTTGGCGAGCTCGCCGACGAGAGCGCGCGCCTGGCGGGCGCGCTGCGCGGACTTGGCGTGGTCGAAGGCGATCGCGTGGCGATCTGGCTGCCCAATGCCACGGCCTGGCTGGCCACCTTCGTGGCATGCGCTCGGCTCGGCGCCATCGCCGTTGCGGTCAATACCCGATTCCGGGCGGCTGAACTTGCCGACATCGTCGGCCGTTCGGGAGCCCGCGTGCTCGTGACCTGGCCGGCCTTCGCGCGGGCCGATTTCGTCGCGGTGCTCGAAGGTTGTCCGCCGGCGTCGCTCGCCGGGCTCCACGCCGTCGTGGCCTACGACGAGGGCGAGGCCGACGGCGCGGCGCGGCTCGACGCGCTTCGCGCAGCGCTGCCTGCCGGCGCGCGACTCTGCCGATACCGGGAGGCGATCGCCGGCCAGCCGCTTGCCGAGGACCGGGCCGCCCCGGACAAGGGCTGCGCGATCTTCACCACCTCGGGTACCACCCGCGCCCCGAAGTTCGTGCTCCACGACCAGCGCACGCTCGTGGCGCACGCGGCCGACGTCGTGTGTGCCTGGGGCGTTGATGGCGGATCGACCCTGCTGCTCGCGCCGCCGCTTTGCGGCGTTTTCGGTGTCTGTTGCGCGCTCGCGATGCTGGTGGCGGGGCGTCCCTTCGCCATGATGCCGGCCTGGGATGCGCGGCTGGCGGCCGAGCTGATCGAGCGCCATCGCGCCACGCATCTCAATGCCACCGACGACGCGATCGACCAGCTGCTCGCGATCGACGACCGCACGCCCGCCTTTCCGAGCCTGCGCTTTGTCGGTTACGCCGCCTTCAACCCGGCGCTCGTCGACATCGTCGAGCGCGCCGACGCGCGGGGCCTGCGGCTCGTGGGACTCTACGGCATCAGCGAGATCCAGGCCCTGTTCGCGCGTCAGCCCGAAGACGCGCCGATCGCGCAGCGACGGCTCGCCGGGGGCCTGCCGGTGGCTGCGGCGGCGCAGGTGCGCGCGCGCGATCCCGGCACGGGCGCCGTGCTGCCGCATGGCGACGCGGGTGAACTCGAGTTCCGCTGCCCGTCCCGGATGGTCGGCTACTTCGGCAATCCGCAGGCCACCGCCGAGGCGATCGATGCCGAGGGCTGGTACCGCTCAGGCGACCTCGGCTACACCCTGGCCGACGGGCGATTCGTGTTTCTCACGCGCCTTGGCGACTCCTTGCGGCTCGGCGGTTTCCTCACCAGCCCCGGCGAGATCGAGGAGTGTGTCCAGGGCGCGCCGGGCATCGACGGCTGTCAGGTGGTCGGGGTGACCACCGGCGGGGCGCTGCGGCCGGTGGCCTTCGTCACGCTACGCCCGGGCGCGGCGTTCGACGAGGCAGCCGTGATCGGCCATGTGGCCGCGCGCCTGGCGCGCTACAAGGTGCCGGTGCGGGTCTTCGCGATCGACGCCTTCCCGGTCACCGAGGGGACCAACGCCACCAAGATCCAGAAGCATCGCCTGCGCGACCTCGCGCTGTCGCGACTCGGCGAAGCGGCGGGCTGAAGAGGGGCAGCGGGCAGCGGGCGGCGAAGCGTCGGGCTGAACACGGGCGGCGGGCAGCGGGTATCGGTCGCCGGGCAGCGGGCAGCGCGGAACCCGCGCCGCGGCGGCTTCGCCTAGACCCCGGCCGGGCGCGCCAGGGTCTCGAGGCGGTCGACCGAGCGCATCCGAAGCTCGCGTACCTCGCCTTCCTTCAGCAGCCGCAGGCTGACCTCGGTGCCGGCCGGCCCGAGCGACCACAAGCGCCGATAGAAGTCGGCCTGATCGGCAAAGCGCTGCCCGGAGACCGCCAGCACGATGTCGCCCGGCACGACACCCGCGACATCGGCGGGGCTTCCGCGCGCGACGCGAACCACCATCAGGTTGCCCCGCACGACTTCCGTGCTGGCGCCCAGCCAGGGCTGCGCCGGCGAGCTTCGGCGGCCGGTGGCGAGAAGCTCGGCGAGAATCGGCTTGATCAGGTTGACCGGCACGAACAGGTTACCCGGGACGCCGGCGCGCCCGGCCGCCGCGTCGTTGACAACCAGCGAGCCGACACCGATCAGGCGACCGTCGCGGGTCATCAGGGCCGCGCCGCTCCAGTTGTTGACCGGGGGAAAGGTGAAGATCGGGCGCTCGAGCAGGTACTCCCAGCTGCCGGCGAAGGGCTTGCGCGACACCACGACCAGTTCGGTGGCGACGTTCTCGCCCTGGCCGACCGTGAGCACCGATTCGCGTTCGCCGATGCCATCCGAGTCGCCAAGCTCGAGCGGCGCGATGTCCAGCGGCAGCGCGGTGCGTACCAGTCCGAGGCCGCTGGCATGGTCGTAAGCGGCGACGGTGCCGGGGATCATGCGGCCGCCCGGCGTGGTGATGGCCACCCGATCGACCTCGAGCAGCAGGTAGCCGATGGTGAGCACGAGCCGCTCGCCGATTACCGCGCCCGATCCGCTGCGCCGCTCGCCAAGCGAGGCCGCGCTCGGTGCACCGTCGATGGCGAGGGCGTCGACCCGCACGATCGCCGCGGTCTCGGCGAGCGCCCGCGCGGACCCGGGACTCACCTTGGGTGCGGCGTCATCCGAACCGCTCTGCCCGAAGCCCGTCGCGTGCAGGCCCAGACCAAGACTCACGAGCAGCGTTGCAGCAAGAACTCTCATCCCACTCTCCATGCGAAACGCGCGTTACGTGCTGTTCCGATGATGCGCCATCGAGCTTGCCGGATGATGCTGCGGCGCAACAGGATACGCTGCGTCATGGCCCGCCGATCGCTGGTCGATTTGACCCGATGGGGGCGAGGCCCTAAAATCTCAAGTCTTTGCCTGCCGCAAGGCGGCTTCTGCCAGCATCTTGACTCGTGCAAGCCCGAAGGGGTGGGCAATCCTCGCCGCATTCGGGGTCATGTTCGCAGCAGTCGGTTTGCAGGTCGTTTCGGTCATCATCCTCGGCCTCGTGGCGGGGCTGGCCTTCGACTGGACGAGTGCGAAATTTTTCGTGCTCGGCGGCATGGCGGCGGTGGTTCCGAATGCCTTGTTCGCCCTTCGTCTCGCCTTGCAGCGAGGCCGCTCGCCGGAGTCGTACCCGGCAGTGTTCTTCCTGGGCGAGTTCGCCAAGATCGGGCTCACGGTGGGATTGGTCGCGTGGATCGTCCATGCGATGCCCGACGTGAACTGGCTGGCGCTGGTGCTCGGTCTCATCGTGGCCCTGAAGGCGCCACTGTTTGCGCTGCTCGTCGTCCGCGACGCGCCGCGCGACTGGCCTCCGAAGGGCGGCAGCAGCACCTGAGGGACCCGAGCTCGTAACCGGAACCGACGCAGCGACACCAACCAGCCATGGCAGCCGACGCTCAAGCCCCTACCCCGTCCTCGTACATCGTCCATCACCTCACCCATTTCAATGGCACAGGTGAGGCGCAGAAGTCGATCGTCGATTTCAGCATCGTCAACTGGGATACCGTCTTCTTCTCGGTGCTGCTCGCGCTGGTCACCGCCTGGCTGCTGCGCGCGGCGGCTACCCGGGTCACCGCGGGCGTGCCGGGTCGCTTCGTGGGTGCCATCGAGTCGCTGGTCGAGTTCGTCCACGAGCAGGCGCGCTCGATTGTCAAGGGCGACCTCACCTACATCGCGCCGCTGGCCCTGACCTCGTTCGTCTGGATCGTCCTGATGAACGCGATGGACTTCCTGCCGCTGGATCTCCTGCCCAAGGCCTGGGAGCTCTACTACGAAGCCACCGGCCGGGATCCCCATCACGCGTATCTTCGCGTCGTGCCCACGGCGGACCTCAACGGCACCCTTTCTCTGTCGATCGTCGTGCTCTGCGCGTCGATCTACTACGGCATCAAGATCAAGCATCCGGGCGGCTTCGTTCACGAGCTGTTCTCGGCCCCCTTCGGAAGCGGCCTGCTGCTCGCGCCCTTCAACTTCGCGCTGCAGCTGATCGAGTACGCCGCCAAGACCGTGTCGCTCGGCATGCGACTGTTCGGCAACATGTTCGCGGGCGAGCTGGTATTCATGCTGATCGCGCTG
>JBIIHU010000347.1:0-3605 GCA_044235405.1 Burkholderiaceae bacterium | reverse complement strand
GATCGACGAGCCGGTGCAGAAGCGGTCAGGCAGGTCGATGAAACCCACGCGCGGCGACATCCAGATCACGAGTTCTTCGGACAGCCGTGACACATGGGTCATCACGAGCGCCGCGGCGGCGCAGAATTCGATGGCGAAGTCGCGGTCGGACACCGCGTCCAGCGAGTTCTCGCAGACCCCGTCGAATCCGAGTGCGCGCGCGACTTGCTCGCGGTCGATCGGGTAGCTGGTACCCGCCAGCGCTGCCGCGCCCAGCGGCAGGCGGTTCAGCCGGCGGCGGCAGTCAGCCATCCGGCTCGCGTCGCGGGCGAACATCTCGACGTAGGCCAGCAGGTGGTGGCCGAACGTGATCGGCTGGGCAACCTGCAGGTGAGTGAAGCCCGGCATGATGGTGTCGGCATGCTGCTCGGCCACGTCGATCAGCGCGCGTTGCAGCTCGGTCAGCAGCGTGCCGATCAGGTCGATGCGCTCGCGCAGCCACAGCCGGATGTCGGTGGCGACCTGATCGTTGCGCGACCGTGCGGTGTGCAGGCGCTTGCCCGCGTCGCCGACGAGCTCGGTGAGCCGCTTCTCGATGTTGAGGTGAACGTCCTCGAGATCGAGGCTCCAGGCGAAGCGGCCCGCCTCGATGTCGGCCCGGATCGTGGCCATGCCGGCCTCGATCGCGTCGAGATCGGCGCGGGTCAGCAGCCCGGTGTCGTGCAGCATCGCCGCATGCGCGAGCGACCCCTGGATGTCCTGGAGCGCAAGCCGCTGGTCGAAGCCCACCGACGCGGTGTAGCGCTTCACGAGTTCGGAAACCGGCTCGGAGAAGCGGCCGGACCATGCCTGCGATTTCTTGGAAAACTGATCTGTCATAATCAACCGATTATAGAAGAGAGGTCCATGCAGCCGGCCAGTCAGTTGCCCCCGGTGATGGGCTCGGTGGTTTCGCGGCGTGCGTCCGACGGCGCCGACGTCCCCGTCATCCCCGACTGCTGCAACCTTGGCATCAACGCGCGCATCCTTGTCGCGCTGAACGCGGGGGCACTGCTGCTGGCGGCCCTCACCGGCGAGTCGGTGGCCGATGCGCTTACCCGGGCGGCGGTCATCTGCGGGGTTCTCGAGCCGGTCGCGATCGCGTCGCTGGTCGCGCTTTGCGCGGCTCGCCGTCTGGCCAGCGGTCGCTCGCTGCGTGCCCAGTGGGCGATCGGGCTTTCGGTGCCCGCCGCCATCGTGCTGATCGCGGGCCTGATCGCCGCGCCCTTCGTGGCCCCGGATCTTTCCCGAACGGGGCTTGCCGCCTGGCTCGGGTTGCGCTGCCTGGCGGCGGTCGCGGTGGCTGCGGCCTTCTTCGAGTTCTTCAGGCTGCGCGCCCTTTCGTTCGCGCCCTCGCTCGCCGATGCCCGCCTGCAGGCGCTGCAGGCGCGCATCCGTCCGCACTTCCTGTTCAACAGCCTGAACACGGTGCTCGGACTGATGCGCGGCGATCCGCGCCGCGCCGAGCATACGCTCGAGAACCTCGCCGACCTGTTCCGGGTCTTCATGCGCGACACTCGCGAACTCGTTCCGCTGGACGAGGAAGCGGTCACCTGCCAGCAGTACGTCGCGATCGAGGAACTTCGCCTCGGCGAGCGGTTGCGGGTCGAGTGGCACCTCGACGAGATGCCGGGCGATGCGCTGCTGCCCTCGTTGCTGCTGCAACCGCTGCTCGAGAACGCGGTGCACCACGGCATCGAGCCAAGCACCGAGCAGGGCCTGATCAGCGTGACCATCGGCAGGGTCGGTGAGCGGGTGCGGGTCGAGATCCTCAACCCGATCCCGGCCGAGGCCCCTGTCAGAGCCGGCAACCAGATGGCGTTGTCCAACGTTCGGGAGCGCCTGATGCTGCTGTACGATATGGAGGCTGAACTCAAGACCGGAGCGGTCGACGGGCAGTTTCGCGTACTGCTCGAATTTCCCTACCGAAAGGAGAGGCGACGCAGAGATGTCCGACGCCATTTCAGTCCTTATCGTTGACGACGAACCGGTCGCGCGTGCGCGGCTTCGCGAACTGCTCGCCGATCTCGCGCCCGAGTTCCCGCACCGGGTGGTTGCCGAGGCCGCGAACGCGCCGGAAGCGCTCTCGCAGATCGACCTGTACAACCCGCAGGTCGTGCTCCTCGACATCCAGATGCCCGGCATGACCGGCATCGAACTCGCGCGCCACGTGTCGGCGCGGGCGATCGCTGCCGAGCCCCCTCGGCCGATGCCGCTCGTGATCTTCGTGACCGCCTTCGAGGAGTTCGCCGTCGATGCCTTCGAGGTCCGGGCCATCGACTACCTGCTCAAGCCGGTGCGCGCGCAGCGCCTGCTCGAGGCGCTCAAGCGCGCGCTCACTCGGCTGCCGGCCGACCAGATCCAGGCGATCGACCAGCTCGCCCGCGCCACGAACACCCGTCGGCGGCACCTCAGCGTGCACGAGCGTGGTCGAGTCATCCTGGTGCCGCTGGAGCAGGTCGTCTACCTGAAGGCGGAGCTCAAGTACATCACGGTGCGAACGCGCGAGCGGGAGTTCCTCATCGAGGAGTCGCTCACGTCCCTCGAGGAAGAGTTCATCGATCGCTTCGTCCGCATCCACCGCAACGCGCTCGTCGCCCGTCCGTCCATCGCCGGTTTCGAGCGGGTCACGCCCACCGGCGACGAGGAAGGGGGCGATCCCTACTGGCAGGTGGTCCTGCGCGACATCCCCGAGCGGTTGCCGGTCAGCCGCCGCCAGTGGTCGACGGTCAAGAATCTCGTGACCTGAGACCGAACCCGAGTCCGTTGCCGATGACCACGCCGAGCCTCGCCGCAGCCCAGTCCCAGCCCGAACCCCCCCGCCGCCTCGTGATCGCCTCGCGCGAGAGCCGGCTCGCGATGTGGCAGGCGCGCCATGTCCAGGCCCTGTTGCGCGAGCGCTACCCGCAGGCGAGCATCGAGATCCTGGGCATGACCACCGAGGGTGACCGGGTGCTCGATCGGGCGCTCTCCGAGATCGGCGGCAAGGGTCTGTTCACCAAGGAGCTCGAGGTCGCGCTGGCCGATGGTCGAGCCGACCTCGCCGTGCACTCCCTGAAGGATGTGCCGATGGTGCTGCCCGAGGGGTTCACGCTCGCGGCGGTGCTTGCCCGCGAGGATCCGCGCGATGCCTTCGTCTCCACCCGCTACCCCGGGCTCGAGGCGATGCCCGCGGGCGAAAGGGTCGGCACCTCGAGTCTGCGCCGTGCGGCCCTGATCCGTCGCCGCTTCCCCGGCCTCGATGTGCAGCCCCTGCGCGGCAACCTCGACACGCGCCTCGGCAAGCTCGATCGCGGCGAGTACGGCGCGATCGTTCTCGCCGCCGCCGGTCTGAAGCGCCTGGGGCTCGCCGAGCGCATCCGGTCGGTGGTGCCCGAGACGCTCAGCCTGCCGGCGGCAGGGCAGGGCGCGCTCGGCATCGAATGCCTTGCCTCGCGTGCCGATATCCTCGCCTGGGTCGGCGCGCTCGCCGACCCGCCGACCTGGGTGCAGGTCAGCGCCGAGCGCATGGTCTCGCGGCTGCTGGGCGGCAGCTGCCGTGTGCCCCTGGCGGCGTACTGCGTGGCGGCACCCGCCGGCGGATTGCG
>JBIIHU010000346.1:0-3611 GCA_044235405.1 Burkholderiaceae bacterium | reverse complement strand
GGATCCAACCCGCAGGACGACCTGCACGACCTGCGCATGAGCGACAAGTCGCTGCCGCTGCTCGAGCAGGTCAAGCGCTTCGTCGCCGAGGTCGTCGACCCGATGTCCGAGAAGTTCCACGAGCTCGGCGAAGGTCGCGCAGACCCGTGGAGCTACGTCCCGGGCCAGCTCGAGCTGCTCGAGGAGGCCAAGAACGAGGCCAAGCGGCAGGGCCTGTGGAACTTCTTCCTGCCCGATGCCGAGTCCGGCGAGGGCCTCAGCAACCTCGACTACGCGTACATCGCGGCCGAGCTCGGCAAGAACCCGCTCGCCTCGCAGTGCCTGAACTGCTCGGCGCCCGACACCGGCAACATGGAAGTGCTGGAGCGCGTGGGCACGCCCGAGCAGAAGGAGCGCTGGCTCAAGCCGCTGCTGTCCGGCGAGATCCGTTCCACCTACGCGATGACCGAGCCGCACAACGCCTCGTCGGACGCCAAGAACATCGGCATGCGCGCGGTGCTCGAGGGCGACGAGTGGGTGCTGAACGGCGAGAAGTACTACGCGTCGGGTGCCGGCGACCCGCGCTGCAAGATCCTGATCACGATGGTCAAGACCAGCCCCGACGCGCCGCCGCACAAGCAGCAGTCGATGATCCTGGTCCCCAAGGACACCCCGGGCGTCACGATCCTGGGCGGCATGATGGTCTTCGGCGACTACGACGCGCCCCACGGCCACATGCACATCCGATTCGAGAACGTGCGCGTGCCCAAGGAGAACATGCTGCTGGGCGAGGGCCGCGGCTTCGAGATCTCGCAGGTGCGCCTCGGACCCGGCCGCATCCACCACTGCATGCGCCTGATCGGTCAGGCCGAGAAGGCGCTCGACCTGATGCTCAAGCGCGGCCTGTCTCGCGAGGCCTTCGGCAAGAAGATCATCTGGCTGGGCGGCAACATCGAGATCGTGTCGCGCGCTCGCATCGAGATCGAGTCGATGCGCCTGATGGTGCTGAAGGCCGCGAAGGCCATGGACACCCTCGGCAATCGCGAGGCGCGGGTCTGGGTGCACATGGTCAAGGCGATGGTGCCCGAGCGCGTGTGCCAGATCATCGACCAGGCGATCCAGATGCACGGCGCCACCGGCGTGTCGCAGTGGACGCCGCTTGCGCGGATGTATGCGCGCGCTCGCACGCTGCGCATCGCCGACGGTCCGGACGAGGTGCACCACCTGGTGGTCGGCCGCAACGAGGTTCGCCGTCTCGAGGCCTCCGAGGAGGATGTCACCGCCTCGATGGTCTGGCGCAGCTGAGCGCCCGCCCGCGGGTCGCCTGACGGCGGCCCGCCGGCGCCGGGCCGACGGCCGTCACCAGCAGACGCGCCACCTCAGCGGGCGCCGAACCGGATCTCGCCGAACAGACCCTTGCGATCCGCCGGCTGGCAGCGCCAGTACTGCCTCGGTGCCTGCACGGTGGCGCCGAGTTCGGCGGCCGCCCGCCATACCCAGCGCGGGTCGTTCAGGAAGGCCCGCGCCACGGCGATCAGGTCGGCCTGACCCTCGGCCAGGATGCTCTCGGCCTGGCGTGGCTCGGTGATCAGCCCCACCGCCATCACCGGCATCTTCACCACCTTGCGGATCGCCGCGGCGAAGGGCACCTGGTAGCCCGGCCCGAGCGTGATGCGCTGCCTCGGGCTGATGCCGCCGCTCGAGACATCGATCCAGTCGCAGCCGAGGCGCTCGAGGGCCTTCGCCAGTGCGCAGCTGCTCTCGACGTCCCAGCCACCGTCGATCCAGTCGGTGGCGCTGATGCGAACCCCCAGCGGCTTGTGCGCCGGCCAGGCGGCACGCATCGCCGCGAAGACCTCCAGCGGGAAGCGCATGCGGTTCTCGAGGCTGCCTCCCCAGGCGTCTGTGCGCTGGTTGGCGATCGGGCTCAGGAACTCGTGCAGCAGGTAGCCATGCGCCGCATGCATCTCGAGCGCATCGAAGCCGATCCGGTCGGCCCTGCGGACCGCCTGCACAAAGCCCTCGCGCAGGCGCTCGAGTCCGGCGGCGTCCAGGGCTGCGGGCGCGGCTTCGCCTTCGAGCTGCGCAATCGCCGACGGCGCCACCGGCTGCCAGCCGCCAGCCGCGGCCGGCACCAGCTGGCCGCCCTCCCAGGGCCGACCGCTCGAGGCCTTGCGCCCGGCGTGACCGAGCTGCAGCGCCAGCGGCATCGGCGACACGCTGCGCAGCTGAGCGACCAGCGAGCGCAGCGCCGCCTCGGTGGCCTCGTCGTAGAGTCCGACGCAGCCCGCGGTGATGCGGCCGGCCGGCTCGACCGCGGTCGCCTCGACGATCAGCAGGCCCGCGCCACCGACGGCGAGCTGCCCGAGGTGCACGGCATGCCAGGGCTGAACGATGCCGTCGACCGCCGAGTACTGGCACATCGGCGACACGACGATCCGGTTGGGCAGCGCGAGGCTGCGCAGCTGCAAGGGGGAGAAGAGGGCGCTCATGGCTTGAAAGTGTGCGCCCAGACCCCAATTCCGAGTCAACCACTGATTGCACCCGGAGTCTCGAAGCCATGCGTCTGGACAAGCTCACCACCCAGTTCCAGCAGGCCCTTGCCGATGCGCAGAGCCTCGCGCTGAACAACGACAACCAGTACATCGAGCCGCTGCACCTGCTGTCGGCGCTCATCGGTCAGCCCGACGGTGCGGCGCGCGCGCTGCTCGAGCGCGCCGGCGTACGCGCCGCGTCGCTGAAGCCGACGCTCGACGCCGCGATCCGCCGCCTGCCGCAGGTCTCGGGCACCGGCGGCGATGTCCAGGTCGGCCGCGACCTGGTGAACCTGCTGAACCTCGCCGAGAAGGAGGCCAACCGTCGTGGCGACCAGTTCATCGCCTCGGAACTCTTCCTGCTCGCGCTCACTGACGACAAGGGCGAGGCCGGACGGATCGCCCGCGAAGCCGGACTCGAGCGCAAGGCGCTCGAGATGGCGATCGAGTCGGTGCGCGGCGGCCAGAACGTCGGCAGCGCCGAGGCCGAGGGGCAGCGCGAGGCGCTGAAGAAGTACACGATCGACCTCACCGAGCGCGCCCGTGCCGGCAAGCTCGACCCGGTGATCGGCCGCGACGACGAGATCCGTCGCTCGATCCAGATCCTGCAGCGGCGCAGCAAGAACAACCCGGTGCTGATCGGCGAACCCGGTGTCGGCAAGACCGCGATCGTCGAGGGCCTCGCCCAGCGCATCGTCAATGGCGAGGTGCCCGACTCGCTGAAGAACAAGCGCGTGCTGGTGCTCGACATGGCGGCGCTGCTCGCTGGTGCCAAGTACCGCGGCGAATTCGAGGAGCGGCTGAAGTCGGTGCTGAAGGAAGTCGCGCAGGACGAGGGCCGCACGATCGTGTTCATCGACGAGATCCACACGATGGTCGGCGCCGGCAAGGCCGAGGGCGCGATCGATGCCGGCAACATGCTGAAGCCCGCGCTCGCCCGCGGCGAACTGCACTGCATCGGCGCGACCACGCTCGACGAGTACCGCAAACATGTCGAGAAGGATGCCGCACTCGAGCGTCGCTTCCAGAAGGTGCTGGTCGGCGAGCCCAGTGTCGAGGCGACGATCGCGATCCTGCGCGGGCTGCAGGAGCGCTACG
>JBIIHU010000106.1:0-11678 GCA_044235405.1 Burkholderiaceae bacterium | reverse complement strand
CGCGATGCGCAGCACGACGAAGGCCCAGGCGCCGGCGACCAGCCAGTCGGGCACGTGCCGGGTGGCCAGCGCGACCGCGACCAGCGCATAGAACAGGGCCGGGACCTCGAACAGGTTCCGGAAGTTGTCGGCGGCGCGTACGTCCTCGATCCGGGCCGCCACCTGGGTGGAGGTGGCCATCGCCTGGGGATGGATGCGCTTGGCACGTGCCTCGCGGACCCGCCTGACGAGCAGCAGGCCACCCACGGCGAAGCAGAGCAGGACCATCGCGAGCGCGGTGGCGACGAGTTGGCTGGAAGCGGTCATCATGCCTTCCTTTGGGTGATCGCGCAGGCGGGGTCGATGCGGAGCGTCTGCACGCGCGGCGGGAGACACGCAAGATGGTACGTTACGTGGTAACCGGGCCGGCTGGCGGCGCCGGGCTACCAAGGCCCCTATCTTCCCGGTAGACGGCAATGTCATGCGCCCACCAAAACCTGCGAACCGGCTCCGCCTCGCGCCCGCCATGAAACGACTGCTCGCCCTCATCCTGCTCGCCACCGCCGCGCTCTCCACGAACGCCTTCGCCCAGTCGTGGCCCACGGCCCGTCCCATCCGCCTGGTCATCCCCTTCCCCGCGGGCGGCGCCACCGACATCATCGGCCGCACGGTCGCGCAGAAGCTCGCCACGATGCTCGGCCAGCAGGTCGTCGTCGAGAACCGGCCGGGCGCCGGCGGCACCATCGGCGCCGATGCGGTGGCCAAGGCCGCGCCCGACGGCTACACGCTGCTGATGGCCACAAGCTCCACGCACGCCGTCGGCCCGGCCCTCAACCCGAAGATGCCTTACGACGCGTTCCGCGACTTCGCGCCCATCGCCCACGTCGCCAACGCGCCCAGCGTGCTCGTGGTGGGCCGCGGCTTTCCGGCCACGACGGTGCAGGAACTCGTCACGCTGCTCAAGCGCAGCCCCGGCAAGTACAACTTCGGCTCGAGCGGCATCGGCACCTACCCCCACCTGTCGGCCGAGATGTTCAAGTGGCGCGCGGGCGGCCTGTTCGTCGTGCACATCCCGTATCGCGGCACGGGCCTCGTGATCAGCGACCTCGTCTCCGGGCAGATCGCCTTCCTGATGGACAGCATCGTGTCGGCGCAGCCGCACATCGCCGATGGCAAGGTCCGGCCGCTGGCCGTGAGCGGCGCGCAGCGCTCGCCCTCGGCGCCGACCGTGCCCACCTTCGCCGAGGCGGGCATCGCCGGCATGGACTTCAGCAACTGGTTCGGCGTCTTCGCACCGGCCGGCACGCCCGCCGAGATCGTGCAGCGCCTCAACCGGGAGCTCAACGCGGCGGTGCGCTCGCCCGAGGTGATGGAGCGCCTGCAGCGTGCCAGCGCCGACCCCGTCACCGGCACGCCCGAGCAGTTCGCCCGGGTGTACCGCGACGAATACGAGAGCTGGAAGGCGGTGATCCAGCGCGCGGGGATCAAGCCTGAGTGAGGACCGCCGGCGCGCCAGGCCCCCCGGGAGATCCACATGACATTCGCCACGCGCCGCATCACGACTCTTGCCCTCGTGGCCACGACGCTGGCCAGCACCTGCGCCGCAGAGACGATCTCGCTTCAACGGCAGGACCGGCGGGCTATCGAGATCGCCGTTCATTCGCCGGCCAACTCGACGTGCCACGGCATCTCGCTGATCTCGCCAGGCGCGGGAGGATCCGCGCAGGGCTATGGCTATCTCGGCGAAGCCATGGCCTCGCTCGGCTATCTCACGGTCGTGATCGGCCATCCGGAAAGCGGACGGCGTGCGCTGCGCGAGCACGTGCGAGGACAGGGCCTGCGCGAAGGACTGATGGACCTGATCACCGAGCCCGAAGCCTACGAGGGTCGGTTCCTCGACATCGCTGCCGCCCGGCAGTGGGCCGCTGGCCGATGCGGAGGGCGCGATGCCATCCTGCTCGGACACTCGATGGGCGCCGCGACGGTGATGATCGAAGCTGGAGCGCGCAACAAGCTGGGCCTGCAGGGCTCCGATGCCTTCAACGCCTACATCGCCCTTTCGCCTCAAGGCAGCGGTCCGATCTTCCCCGAAAACGCCTGGACCGGGATCCGGAAGCCGACCCTGATGCTCACGGGCACCCGCGACAACGAACTCGGGGGAGGTTCCTGGGAGACTCGCACCGAACCGTTTGCCAGCATGCCGCCCGGCTGCACGTGGCTCGGCGTGATCGAGGGCGCCGCGCACATGCACTTCGCGGGCAACGGCCTGTCGCAGCGTACCGAGGCGCGGACGATCCAGGCCATCGCCGCCTTCCTCCAGGCGCGGGCGCGCGGCGACTGCGCAACGGCGCCCCGCACCCGCGGCATCGAGATCAGGACCCGCTAGCCGGCGGTCGATACGTTCTCGTCGCGGGCAGGGATTCGCATCGGGCCCTTCGTCCCGACGGAGCGGCGCCGCTCAGTAGCCGCGTTCGAGATCGACAGGATCCTCGGGCACCCCGCCGGCTTCCCAGGCCTTCAGGCTGCGCATGAACTTGGCGAACACCGCCTGGCGGACCTGCGGGCTGATCGCGCAGGTGTGCGGCGTCAGGAACACCTTCGGGTGCGCGTAGAGCGGATGGCCCTCGGGCAGGGGCTCGGGCTCGGTCACGTCCAGGCTGGCCCAGCTCAACCGCCCGTCATCGAGCGCCTCGATCAGGGCCTGCTGGTCGACGAGGCTGCCGCGCGCGACGTTGATCAGGTGCAGCCCCGGGCGGGCGAGCGCGAGCGCGCGCGCGTCGATCACGTGCCGCGTCGCCTCGGTGCCGGGCGCAACGAGCGCGAGATGATCGCTGGAGGCCATCAGGTCCGCGATGCCCTCGGCCTGCTGCACGCCGTCCATGCCCAGCGGGCCCGGCTGGCGCCGCATCGCGCGAACCTGCATGCCCAGCGCCAGCGCCCGGCGCGCAAGCGCGCGGCCGATGCCGCCGAATCCGAACAGCCCGAGCGTGCTGCCCGCGAGCGCTGGCGCCGGCGTGCGCCGCCAGTCCTGCCGCGAACGCGCGCGCCGCTCGGGCAGGCGCAACGCGCGCTGCAGCACGCAGGCGAGCACCCAGTCGGCGATGGTCTCGGAGGAGGTGCCGTGGGCGCTCGTGACCAGCGGGCCTCGCAGCATCCAGGGCGGGTAGTTGTTGTAGCCGGTGGAGTTGAGCTGGATCCAGCGCAAGCCGAACGGCCAGCCCGCAAGCTCCGGGCGCGCACGCACCTCGGCCGATACCGGCACGGCGAGCAGCACCGTCGCCTGGGGCGGCAGGGGCCCATCGAGCACCGGCGGCAGGGAAACGACGTCGACATCCGGCCGCGCCGCGCGCAGCCAGCCGTCGAACTCCTCGCCGAACTGGCTGGCGATCACGAGACGTGTCATGGAGGAGGCTCCGGGTCGGGATCCACATGGGACCCGGCATTATCGCGGAGCCTTCCCGGGGACCGTGCCGATCCGGCGCTCAGTTGCTCACGCTGGGAGCCTCGCGCAGGAATCGCGAGGCATCCACGCAATCGAGCAGGAACGCCGCCGCCGACCCCGCCGTGATCGACAGGCCGATCGATCGGCCGTCGTCGCTCGTGCGCACGGGGCGAGCGGGCCCCTCGACGATGTTGGGCAGGCGCACCGACACCCACTCGAGCGCGCTCTCGCGCAGTGCCGCCTCCATGCGGTCTTTGTCGTCGATGATCGGCCTGAGCCAGCGTAGGAAGACCGGGATGACCAGCCGGTTGGCCACCCAGGTACCGCTGCCGCCGGCCCCGACGTTCGACATGCACACGACGCGGCCCACGCCGTGCCGCTGCATGGCCGCGAGTACCAGGCGAACCGAGTCGGACACGAGCGTCGTGCGTTCGCCGCTGCCGCGGCCGCCGATCCCCAGACAGTGGATGACGGCATCGGCACCGCGCACGCAGCGCTCGACGTCCTCGGGCGTGATGGGGCTGCCGGCCAGCACCGTGAGACGCGGATGCCGCGCCGCCAGCCTGCCGGGATCGCGCACCAGCGCCACCACGTCGTGGCCGCGCTCGAGCGCGCCGGCGAGCACCAGGCCGCCGGTCAGCCCGGTCGAACCGAAGAGGGCGATGCGTGACATGACTGCGCTGCGGACGGCGGGCCGGTCGCTAGGCGCGGGCGGTGGGCCGGGCCGCCACGGCCGAGAACCACCGCGTCAGATGCGCGAGTTCCGGCGGCGGGCGCAAGCCGACGGCCTTGCCCAGCACCAGCGCGCACTGCGCGACGATGTCGGCCATGGAGTACTGCGATCCGGCGATGAAGCTGCGCTCGCCAAGTTCGCGATCGAGCCACGCCATCGTCTCGAGCGCCCTGGCGCGCGCGCAGGCGGCAACTTCCGGCACCTGGGCAATGCGGTTCCGGTAGAACTCGCCGCTGTGCAGAAAGACCTCCGCGATGGGGCGCGACAGCTCGTACTCCATGCGCAGGGTCCACATGTCGATGTGCGCCCGCTCGCGTGGCGAGCTGCCCATCAAGGGCGGCTCGGGGTGGATCGCGTCGAGGTAGCGACAGATCGCGAGGGACTCGCTGATCGTGCTTCCGTCGTCGAGTTCGAGCACGGGAAGCTTGCCGAGCGGGTTGAGCGTCCGGAAGGCTGGCGCGGCATTCGCGCCAGCCATGGCATCCACCTCCCGGCGCTCGATGACGACGCCCTTTTCGGCAAGAAGGATGCGAACCCGGCGCGGATGCATGCCGGGGGTGAGATCGTGCAGGATCATGGTGTGAACTCCCTGGGCTGGATGCCGATCGACGAAGAACCCGCAGGCGCGGTCACGCGCGTGGCATCCACGAGCCGTGGAAGCCCTGCGGCACGCGGCGCGGCAACTTCACTCTCGCCACCGGCGGTCGCGAGATGTCGCTGGCATCGAGGATGAAGAGATCGCTGGCGTCGCGCGCCGGATCGAACACGAAGCCCACCGCATAGGCGCGTCCGTCCTGGGGGTCGGGCGCGACCGAGAACTCGCTGGGCACCCCGCCGCCGAAGTCGCGGACCACCGACGTGCCGGCCCGCAGGTCGTACTGGATCAGGGCGTGGAAGGCGCCGCCGGCGAGATCGCCCTCGGTGAGCACCGCGTAGATGGTGTCGTGCGGCAGGCCGCAGCGGCGATCGTCGATGCGCGGGAACTCGACGCTGCGATCGTCGAGGAAAGCCTCGGTCGCGCGAGAAGCTCCGGGCGCGATGCGCCAGCGCTTCATCCGGGCGGCATCGAAATGGCTCGGCGACGGGCCGCCTCGCCAGTGCTCGGCGTACCAGGCGACGTCGATGACGATCTCGCCGTCATCGGTGTCGTAGGCGTTGGCGACGTGATAGACATAGCAGGGGTCGATATCCACCCAGCGCAGCGCCTCGACCGGCGCCCCGCGCGGCAGGATGCCCAACCGCGCCCGGTGGCTGTCGCTCCAGGCGAAGGGCATGGTGCCCAGCCGCGCCATCGCGGGGTCGAAGACCACCGGAAGGTCCATGAAGATCACATGGCGAGCCGTGAGCGCCATGTCGTGGACCATGGTGGGCGCCGGCACCGGGATGGGCATGCTGCGCAGCAGACGCCCGGAGCGATGCACGACGTGATAGGTGAGGTAGGGAGACATCACCCGGTAGCCGAAGCAATGCATCTCCCCGGTGAGGGCGCATACCTTGGGGTGCGCCGTGAAGGGTGTGGTCAACGCACCCTCGAAATCGACGGACCCGAGGGTGTCGAGCTCGGGGCCGAGTTCCACGGGCAACGCGTTTTCGACCAGCGCCATGATGCGACCGCCGTGGGCCATCACATGGGTGTTGGCCAGCGCGTAGTGAAGATCGTGGAGGGTGTCGGGCGTGCGAGGCTCCCCGGCAAAGCGCGGGGTGCGCACCCACCGGTTGCGGTACCACTCGGCCCGCCCCTCGCGCAGCGACACACCGTGCACCATACCGTCGCCGAGAAACCAGTGCCCCGACACGCCTCGCCTGGGATTGGGCCCGTTGCGGGCGTGCAGCCCGTTCAGGCCGCGCGGTATCTCGCCTTCGACCTCGAGGTCGAAGGCCATGACTTCCTCGCGCACGGGCGCAAGGGCGCCTTTCATCCAGAAGGGCAGGCTGTCGGCGGGTGAGGCGGTCATGGAAACTCCCGGGGGTCGACGACGCAACCGAGCAAGGCATCGAGCGCCAGGAGTCTATGTTAACGATGTTTACATGATGCGTGCAAATGTTCATCGCGGCGCGTCGATGAACAGCACCGTCACCTCCGCCACGACCCTCTCGCCGGCCACCACGCGTCCGTGGGCTAGGGTCTTGCGCCCCTCCTCGTCGGCACGGTCGAGAAACACCTGCAGCCACTCCCCTTCGTCCGCTGCCGACCGGTAGTCGATGGTCAGCCGCGCCGTGAGGCGCCGACGCCCGCCCGTGCGGGCCGCGAGCATGTAGCCCATGGCCACGTCGAGCAGCGTGGCCGTGACCCCGCCGTGCAGACGCCCGCGGGCGTTCAGATGCCTGGGGCCGACCAGCAATCCGATCTCGAGCGCTTCGCCATCGCCGCGGCTCATGAATCCGCCGAGGGCATCGAGCACCGGACTGCTGCGCAGGATGGGGCCGAAGCCGTGCGGCACGACTGCCTTGCCGGTGCTCATGAGCGGTCCTCCGCGGACACCGGCCGCAGGGCCTCGTCGAAGATCGGCCACAGGCGCTCGACGGCCTGTGGCCGGAAGGCGCCGGCATGGCCGATGCGGCGCAGGCCGAGGGCGGCCGGATCGATGGCATGGAGGGTGGAGATCGCGTTGGGCATGGCGGCAAGCAGTTTGCGTGTGGAGGTGTCGGACATCGCTTCGTCGTCGGTGAATCGGTAGGCCTGGATGCGGAACCGCGCCGATCGCAGGCTGGGCAGGATCGCATCGGGCTCGACGCCCCAGGCGAAATCGGGATGCCGGCACCAGCGGGTCCATTGCCGGATCGCCGGCGAGGGCATGTCGCCCACCATGCGCAGCGTCCTGCCGGGGAAGTAGCCGAACAGCGGGGTAAGCAGCGGCGCCGCCACATGCAGCATCAGCGGCGCAAGACGGCGCGACGCGGGGGCCCAGTCGCGCCAGTACCCTGACCCTGCCGCGACCGCGAGCAGGGTGTCGATCCGTGCCTGGGTAAGCGCATCGGTCATGGCGGCATGGTGGGTGCCCAGGCTGTGCCCGATCACCGTCACCTGCGCCCCGCCGGCCATGCCGGAAAGCGCCGCGACGGCCGCCGGAAAGTCCTGGCGCGCCCAGGTCAGCATGTCGGCATCGAGCCCGCGCAGCGAGCGCCTGTGCTCGGGCGCGCGCGAGGCGCCGGTGCCACGCAGATCGAAGGTGAGCACCCGGTGGCCGCGCTGCGCGAGCCAGGCGGCAAACGGTGCGTAGAAGCGTTGCGGCATCGCGAGCCCCCCGGCCACGAGCACATGCCGCCCGGTCAGCGCGGCGGGCTCGTGAAGGACGGCCCGCAGCGCGACGCCGTCGCGGGTCGTCAGGGCGAGCGGGCGACCCGTTGCTTCAGGGTTCGTCATTGGGGCGCACCGCGCTGCAGGAAGCCCTCCTGGGCGAGCACCGCGCGGATCGCCGCGCGCAGGGTCTCGGGCGCCCGATAGGCCGGGTGCGCGCGCAGCACCGACGCCGCGTCGCACACCCGGGTGAAGGCTGCGAACTGGCGCTCGGCCTCCTGCATCTCCTCGCGGTGGATCGCGACGACGGCGCTGCGGTCGGGGCCCCGGGCCGCAGCCAGGTGGCGCATCGCGGGCAATTGCCGCTCGCAGCGGCACGCCGCCTGCGGGTTGGCCAGACCGCAGCTGCCGGCCATGAAGGCATCGAGCCGGGCGCGCGCCCGCGACAGGCGTTGCCGGTAGGCGTCGGCGGTGATGCCCACGACGGCGGCGGCCTGCCGCGACGGGAGATCGAAGACCGAGTCGATCACGTAGATGAGCCGCTGCTCGCGATCGAGCGCCATCAGCATCGACTGCGTGCAGGCGAGCGCGACCTGGCGGGCCTCGAGCTTGTCCTGCGGCCCCAGCGGGGCCGGCTCGCCGCGCTCGCGTGCGAGGGTGGCGGCGAACTCCAGGCCCTGGCCGAGCCGCTCGGCGATGTCGTCGAGCGAGACCTCCGGCGATTCCTTGCGGCGGGTGCGGGCGTTCAGCAGGTGGTTGTGGGCAACCCGCCAGACCCAGGTGGAGAACGCAGCCTCTCCCCGAAACCCCGCCAGGTGCGTGACCACCTTCAGCAGGATCTCCTGGGTGGCATCGGCGGCGTCGTGACGATCGCCCAGGACGTGCACGGCAAGCCGGTAGACCCCGGGCTGGATGGTGGTGATGACCTCGTCGATGGCGACCAGGCTGCCGCCGAGGGCCTGCGCGATGGTTTCCGATGACGGCTCGGCGATCCTCGTCATCGCCGGGCCTCGCCGGCGGCCGCCACCTGGCCCTCCTTGCCGACGATCATGATCGGGACGTCGAACCACGCGATGCGCGGTGGCGCGCCGTATTCGCGGGCGACACGCTCGCCCCAGCCCCCGTCCAGCCACGCGCGCGCGCTCGCCTCGTCGCGCCACAGGACGACCGCGCCCGGGCCACCCTCTGGCGAACGCACCACGTAGCTCCTCAGCAGGCCGGCGACGCCGCGCCAGTTCGCCGCCGCCAGGGCGGCTTGCCCCGCCGCGGCCGGCTCCGGACCCGCGCGGGGGCCGAACTCGATCAGGGTGGCCACGGCGGCAAGGTCGCCGCCGGTCGGCGCGCCCGCGACCTCGCCATCGACCCGGAAGACCACTTCATAGGCGCGAACCTCGCCGGGCGTGCCACGCTCCTTCTCGACCCGCTCGAACCAGGCCGGCGAGAACCAGGCCTGGGCGCTCGCCCTGTCCTTCCAGAGATAGATGCCGCCGTAGCGGCCGTCCGGACGCGCCAGGCTGTAGGCCTTGTGCGCCAGCCCATCGATGGACTGGTACTGCGGCACGGACTCGCGCATGCGGCGCACCACCAGGAAGCGGGGTGCGTACCAGGGCGCGGGGACCCGGACAATGGTCACGACCGGGGCATCCCGGTCCTGGGTCTGCGCGGGCACCGGCTGCGCGAGCGCAGGTCCCTGGCTGGTCAGCGCGCACGACAACGTGGCGACGGTCGCCGCGATCTTGAGGCTGTTCATGAGTTCCCCCTCTGTCGTCGGGGCCCGGCGGGCCCTTTCCCTTCCTTGGACCGTCGGGGGAGCGGATTTGTGACAGACCGGGCGCGTCGCGACGACGCACAGCGCGACCGGTGGCCGCGGCGCCTACCAGCAGGCCTGGATCAGCTCGCCGAGCATGGCCTGCTCCTTCAGGAACTCGCGCTTCGGATCGGCGTTGAAGTTCTTCAGCGAGTGCGCCACGACCGCCGGCAGGCTCTCGCGCGGGATGCCCAGCTGCGACACGCGGGTAGGCAGGCCGGCGGTCTGGAACACCCGCTCGAGCTCGGAGGCCGCGCGCTCGGGGGCGAGCTCGATGGCCTCGTCGGGCCGCCACACGCCCAGGCCCTGCGCCATGCCGGCCATCGCGAGCGGATCGCGCGGACCGAGCCGGCGCACCACCGTCGGCGTGAGCGCGGTGTTGGCCTCGCCCTGACCCACCTGGGGATGCAGCTGGAAGATGCCGGTGGCGAAGCCGTAGACGACGCGGCTGACCCAGTGGGTGCCGATCGGGCCGCCGCCATCGTCGGCCTCGCGGTTCTGCAGGAACGAAGCCGCGCAGGCCGCGATCCGGGGGCCGGGATCGCGGGTATCGCCAACGCTTGCGAGCGCGAGCTGCGACAGCCGGTAGGCCTGCTGGCGATCGCCTTCGCAAAGCGGCGAGCGCTGCGGCGCGCCGAGATTCACCACCGAGCGCCAGTACACCGACGCGCAGGTGGTGCGTACCAGCGACACCGGCGCCGTCATCAGCGCCTGCGCGTCCCAGAAGATCGCCACCGGCCGCGTCTTGGGATCGAAAAACTCCATGCGGTGCCCGCGCGCCGGATCCTTCACGGCCGAGCCCGCACGGTTCTGCGCGCTGGTGGCGGCGGTGAGCACGTTGATGATCGGCACCTTGGGCGCCATCAGCTTCGGGCTGATCGCGGCGCCATGCTCGGGGTACTGGGTGATCAGCGTGTCGATCGGCGCGGTCTCGGCCATCAGGATGGCCACCACCCGCGTGCCCTGGGTAACGCTGCCCGCGCCCACGCTGATCAGCAGATCGGCGCCCGCGTCCTTCGCGGCCTGCGCGGCGCGCAGCACCGCGTCGAGCGTGGTGTCCTTGTCCATCTCGTCGAACACCCCGGCGCAGCTCGCGCCGAGAATCGCGCGGATCCGGGCGACGAGGCCCAGGCTGCGCGACACGGTGCGGCCGCAGACGATGAAGGCGCGCTTCGCGCCCGCGCGTCGGACCTCCGCGGGCAGCTGCTCGAGCGCATCCTCGCCGCTGTACAGGCGCAGCGGATAGGAAACGGCGCGAAAGTCGTACTGGTAGTCAGGGTCCGAAAGGGTCATGGGGTCGCTCCTCGCACCGGATGATCGACGGCCGGCGCGGGTCGCGCAACGCCACCCCGACCTCGGGCGGCTGTTCCCGGAATGGACGCGAGGCCCTTGCCGAGCGGAACAGCCGCGCCCGCGCGAGCGCGCTCGAGACGCGATACTCGCCGGCTTCGCCTCAACCGACTCGAGGAAGCCCTCCATGCCCGACCTGTTCAGCCCCTGGACCCTGAAGGGCGTGACGCTGCGCAATCGCATCGCCATGTCGCCGATGACGATGTACAACTCGGTCGACGGCAAGCTCGACGACTACCATGTGAGCTACCTCGGGGCTCGGGCCGCCGGCGGCTTCGCGCTGGTCTTCGGCGAGCAGATGGCGATCACGCCCGATGGTCGTACCACCACATCGTGCGGCGGCATCTGGAGCGATGACCAGATCGAGGGGCACGCACGGGTCTGCGCGATCATCCGGCGCATGGGCGCCGTGCCGGCGATCCAGCTCGGCCACACGGGACGCAAGGGCAGCGAACTGCCACCGCACAGGGGCGCGTACGAACAGGGCGCCAAGAAGCAGCTGCCCCCGGATCATCCCGACGGCTGGGCCTGCCGCGCGCCCTCGGCGATTCCGTTCGGCGGCCCCGGTCACCATCATCCGGTCCATGCGCTGAGCATCGAGGAGATCGAGGCGCTGCACCGCGCCTACGCGCAGGCGGCGCGCCGCGCACTGGAGGCCGGCTACCAGTGGCTGGAGATGCACTACGCGCACGGCTACCTGGGGTCGAGCTTCCTGTCGCCGCTGGCCAACCAGCGCACCGACCGCTACGGCGGCAGCCTCGAGAACCGCACCCGATTCCATCGCGAGGCGCTCGATGCGGTGCGGGCCGTCTGGCCCGAGAAGTACCCGCTGACGATGCGGCTGGGCTGCGACGACTTCCACCCCGACGGCACTCAGTTCGAGGACGCCCTGGTCGCGGTGCGGATGATGAAGGCGCATGGCCTGGATCTGGCCGACCTCTCGATGGGGGGCAACGCGAGCCGGATCGTGAACCCGCCGTTCAACGAGGTGGGGTTCATGCTCGGCAGGGCGCAGCGGGTGCGCGAGGAGGTGGGGATTCCGGTCGCGACGAGCTGGAACCTGGGCGTGCCGGCCAACGCCGACCGGGCGATCCGCGAGGCGCGCATCGACCTGGTGATGCTGGGCCGT
>JBIIHU010000105.1:0-11694 GCA_044235405.1 Burkholderiaceae bacterium | reverse complement strand
ATCAGGGCTCGAGCATGCTGCGGCGGATCTGCTCGCGGATCGGCCGCACCAGATAACTCAGCACCGTGCGCTCGCCGGTCACGATGTAGACCTCGGCGGGCATCCCGGGCTGCAGCGCGAGCTTCGCGCCTTGCCCGGCGTCGATCGCCACCTGGGCCACGTACCAGGCCAGCCCGTGCGTGGGGTCGGTGAAGCGGTCGGCCGAGACGCGCATCACTTCACCGGGGAACACCGGTGTCGTGCGCTGGTTGAAGGCGGTGAAGCGAACCTCGGCAGGCATTCCGCGGCGCACCCGGTCGATGTCCTCCGGACGAATCCGCGCCTCGACCAGCAGGCGTTCGTCGCGCGGCACCAGGTCCATGATCGGGGCACCAGGGCGGATCACGCCGCCGCGGGTGTGAACCTGCAGGCCGATCACGGTACCTGGCTGCGGTGCGGTGATCCGCGTGCGGGTGAGCGCGTCGTCGGCTGCCGCGAGACGTTCGCCGAGATCGCGCAGCCGCGCCCGCAGGTCCTGGATGCGATCGCTCGCGTCGCGCCGCTGCTGGTTGCGCAGGTCGAGGCGACGCAATTCGGCCTCGCCGATCTGCGCGCGAGCTTCGGCGATGTCGGCCCTCAGGCGACCGATCTCGGCCTCGAGATCGGCTTCCGCGCGCTTCAGCGCCCAGTAGCGCGTCTTCAGGTAGATGCCCACCTCGAGCAGCGATTTCGCGCCTTCGAGTTCCTCGGTGATGAAGCCGAGCTTGGTGCGGGTCGCGGCGATCTCGGCTTCACGCCCGGCGATCCGCTCGCGCGCCTGTTGCTGGCGCTGGGCGAGCACGTCGAGCTGGCCGCGCAGCGCGGCGTTGCGGCTGGCGAGCAGCTGTACCTCGCCGTCGAGCAGCCGTGCGATGCGGGCGTCGTCGCGTCGCGCGAGCAGTTCCGGCGCGAACAGCGGCGAGCCCGCGCGGCCATCACGTTCAGCCTCCAGGCGGGCGAGTTCGGCGCTCACCGCATCGTGTTCGCCCTGCAGCAGGCTGTGCCGGGTGCGCGCGCCGAGGTCGTCGAGCAGCATCAGCACGTCGCCGGTGTCGACCCGCTGGTCCTCGCGAACGAGGATCTCGCGCACGATCCCGCCCTCGAGGTGCTGGATGGTCTTGCGCTCGCCGGCCACCTTGACGACGCCCGGGGCGATCGCGGCCGAGTGGATCGGCGCGAGCGCTGCCCATCCGACGAGCGAGCCCAGACCCGCGAGCAGCAGCCCGGTGCCCCATCCCGCGAGTCGGCGACGGTCGGTGCCGAGCGCGCGAGCGAGTTCGGGTGGCAGCGGCGCCACGGCGATCTGGCCGGTGGCGTCGTCGGGGCGATCGGGTCCGGTCATCGGCTCGGCTCCTCGGTGGGGGTGGTGGTGGCGCGCGCCTCGCGCGGCGTGGTGATCGCGGGGATGCCCGATGCGGCCGCCCGGGCCGCCGATGGCGCGGTGAGCGTGCCGATCAGCTGCGCGCGCGGCCCGTAGCGCTCGACGCTGCCGTTGCGCAGCACGAGCAGCTTGTCGGCCTGCTGCAGCAGCGACGGGCGGTGGGTGATGATCACCAGCGTCACGCCCAGCCGGTGCAGCGCACCGATCGCCCGCGTCAGCGCGGCTTCGCCCGCACCGTCGAGGTGGGCGTCGGGCTCGTCGAGCACGACCAGCCGCGGATCGCCGTAGAGCGCGCGCGCGAGTGCCACGTGCTGTCGCTGGCCCGCCGACAGCTGTTCGCCCTCCTCGCCGATCGGCGTGTCGAAGCCGCGCGGCAGCGCGGCAACAAGATCGCGCAGCCCCGCGAGTTCGGCTGCGCGGCTGAGCGCGTCGGCGTCGCCGGTTTCGAGGCGCGCGATGTTCTCGTGCACGCTGCCGTTGAGCAGCTGCACATCCTGCGGCAGATAGCCGACATGGCGGCCCAGCGCATCGCGATCCCAGGCCGCGAGCTCGAAGCCGTCGAGACGCACCTTGCCGGCGCGCGGCTCGATCAGCCCGACGATGGCGCGTGCCAGCGTGCTCTTGCCGGCGCCGCTCGGTCCGACGATGCCCAGACACTCGCCGGGCTCCAGCGTGAACGAGATGCCGCGCAGCAGGATCCGGTTGCCCTGCGGCGCCGGCACCACCACCTGGTCGAGTTCGAGTCGCCCGCGCGGCGGGCCCAGCCGGGGCGCGGTCGGCCCGGTTCCCGCGCGCGGGCTGGCCAGCAGCGCGCCGAGGCGGCGGTAGGCCTGCCAGGCGCCGACCGTGTTGCGCCACGACCCGATCAGCCCCTCGAGCGGCGCAAGCGCCCGTGCCGTCAGAACCGACGCCGCGACGATCGCGCCGACCATCAGCCGGTTGTCGAGGTAGAGCCAGGCGCCGACCGCGTAGAGGGCGACCTGCAGCAGCATGCGCATCAGCCGCGCGACGGTGCGCGAGGTCGCCGTGGTGTCGGTGCCGCGCGCCAGGCGAGCCAGCGCCCGTCCCTGAAGCGCCTGCCAGCGTCGCTGGGCGGCGGGGATCATGCCCATCGCGGCGAGCGCGTCGGCGTGGCGCACGTACTCGTCGGCCCGCGCCTGCGCCCGCCGGCTCGCGTCGAGCGCCTCACCGATCGGCTTGCGCGCGATGCGCTCGTTGAGCAGTGCGAGCGCGATCAGCGCGCAGGCGCCCGCCAGCGCCACGAGCCCGAGCAGCGGGTGCAGCAGAAAGATCACGAGCAGGTACACCGGCACGAAGGGCGCATCGAAGAGGTCGAAGATCGCGGGCCCGGTCAGCAGCGCGCGGACCTCCGCCGCGTCGCGCAGCGGCTGCGCGCTGCGCCCGGTGGCACCGGCCGCGTGACGCAGCGTCGCGACGAGCACCGAAGGGGCGAGTTGCGCGTCGATCGTGATGCCGGTACGCGCGAGCAGCCGCGCGCGGATCGTGTCGAGCGCACCTTGCAGCGCCAGCGCGAGGACCGCGCCGGCGGTCAGCATCAGCAGGGTGTCGGCGCTGCGGCTGGTCAGCACGTTGGCGAACACGCCGAGCATGTAGAGGGGAAGCGTCAGGGCGAGCAGGCTGGTGGCCACGCTGAACAGCGCGATCGAGCCGATGGCCGCGCGCTGGCGGGCCAGCAGGGGGTGCAGCGGATGGTCGTTCATCTCGGATGGCGCGCGCTGCGCGCGGGTCGGATGGATCGGGGCTGCGGGTCGGCAGCCCTGGGGGCGCCGCGGGGTTGCCGCGAGCGCCTGCGAATGCGGGCGGGCGGGACCGTCGCCGATCCCGCCCGCCGCACGCCGGGGCTGGCGCCCCGGTCACGCGACCGGCTGGTCACCCGGTTCGAGTCAACTCATGAAGTGGACCTCGATGTTGATCGAGCCCTGCAGCTCGACCAGCGTGTTGATGCCGGCGGTTCCCGGCGTGATGCCGAGTCCGCGCAGCACGATCGAGTCCTCGGCATCCCCGGTCCAGCTCTCATCGCCATCGCGATCGAACCAGATCGTGACGTCGGTGCCGTTGTCGACCACCTTGACGAAGGGATCGAGCAGCGCCGCGGTCGTCACCGCCGGGTTGTTGACGTTGATGTGCAGGATGTCGATCAGCTCGGGGTCGAGGATGTAGTCCGTGCTCGTCAGCCACGGGCTGTCCAGGAAGCTCGTGTCGCTGGCGCCGGTGGGCGCATCGCCCAGGGTGGCGTTGAAGTAGAACTTGTCGGCGCCGGCGCCACCGGTCATCGTGTCGTCCTGCTCGCCGCCGATCAACGTGTCGTTGTCGATCCCGCCGTTCAGCACGTCGTTGCCGTCGCCGCCGATCAGCGTGTCCTTGCCGGCGTCGCCGAACAGCGAATCCTGCTGCTCGCCCCCGTCGATGCGGTCATCCTGGGCGCCGCCGCGGATCGTGTCGTCGCCGATGCCGCCGCTCAGCGTGTCCATGCCTGCCGCGCCGAGCATCGAGTCGTTGCCCTCGTCGCCGGACATCGAGTCGTTGCCGTTGCCGCCATTCATCGTGTCGTCGCCGAGGTCGCCGGTCATCGCATCGTTGCCGCCGCCGCCGAGCATCGAGTCGTCGTTGTCGCCGCCGTTCATCGAATCGGCGCCCTCACCGCCGTTCATCGTGTCGTCGCCGTCCTCGCCGCTCATCTCGTCGTTGCCGGCGCCGCCATCCATCGCGTCGTTGCCGGTGCCGCCCATCACGGTGTCATTGCCGTTCTCGCCGAACAGGCTGTCGTCGCCGTCGTCGCCGTAGACCTCGTCGTCGTTGTCGCCGCCGCGCACGGTGTCGTTGCCGGAGCCCCCGTAGAGGGTGTCGTTGCCGCCGTTGTCGATGACGAGGTCATTGCCCTTGCCGCCGTCCTGCCAGTCGTCACCCGAGCCGCCGTAGGTGGTGTCGTTGCCATCACCGCCCATGATGGTGTCGTTGCCGGTGCCGCCGTCGAGGCTATCCTCGCCTTCGAAACCGTCGATGGTGTCGTTGCCGTCGTCGCCGGTGACCGTGTCGTTGCCGGTGCCGCCGTTGGCGCTGTCGTCGCCGGTGCCGCCCGACATCAGGTCGTTGCCTGCGTTGCCGGCGAGGGTGTCGTTGCCGGTGCCGCCGCCGACGGTGTCATCGCCATCGCCGCCCGAGACCTGGTCGTCGCCCGCGTCGCCGTTGACCACGTCGTTGCCGGCGCCGCCCGAGACCGTGTCATTGTCGTTGCCGCCGCTCAGGCGATCGTTGCCGGCATCGCCGGCGATCAGATCGGCGCCGTTGCCGCCGGCCACCGTGTCGGCGCCGTCGCCGCCGTTCAACGTGTCGTCACCGTCACCGCCGGAGAGGCTGTCGTTGCCGGCATCGCCGTTGACGAGATCGTTGCCTGCGTCGCCGAGCAGCGTGTCGTTACCGTCACCGCCGTTGAGCTCGTCCTCGCCGTCGCCACCGCTTGCGCTGTCGTTGCCCGCGCCGCCGTTCAGCGTGTCGTCGCCGGCCTCGCCGTAGAGGCGATCGGCGCCGGCCTCGCCGTTCAGCTCGTCATTGCCGTCGCGGCCGTACACCGAGTCGTTGCCGCCGTCGGCGAAGACCTGCGCGTTGCTGCCGGCGATGGTGTCCTTCCAGAGGTTGTTGCTGGTCGACAGGACGTAGGTTTGATCGAATGCCATGGTTTAGCTCCGTGTTGGACTGGGGATCGCCACCCGTCGGGTGGCTGCCGATGGCGCGGACCGCGCCGTCGGGCCCCGTGCTTCAGCAGTCTTCGTGCCAGTCTGGCAAGTGACTGATTCGATTGTGTTTTCCAGTTCCTCCGATCGTCCGCGGGCGCTTGCCTGTATCAGCCGGGTAATGCCGGGTTTCGTTGTCGATACAGACATCGTCGCGAGTCGTCGCGCGCGACGCGCACCCGCTCAGGCCTCGCTGCGCAGGTTCAGCCGGTGCAGCATCCGGTACAGCGTGACCCGCGAGACGCCGAGCTGTCGCGCGGTCTTCGAGACCTGGTTGCCGTTGGCTCGCAGGCTGCGGGCGAGCAGCTCGCGCTCGAAGTGCGCGCGCGCGTCGTCGAGGGTCAGGCCGTCCGGGTCTCGCGGCGCGCGCTCGAGCCCGAGGTCGCTCGCGTCGATCAGGCGGTTGTCGCCCATCACGACCGCCTCCTGGACGCGGTTGATCAGTTCGCGCACGTTGCCGGGCCAGTCGTGGCGCTGCATTGCGCGCAGCGCGTCGGCGGCGAAGCCGCGCGCGCGGGCGCCGGGGTGCTGCGCCGTGAAGCGCTGGCGGAAGAGTTCGGCGAGTTGCAGAACGTCGTCGCCGCGCTCGCGCAGCGGCGGGACCACGAGCTGCAGCACCTTCAGGCGGAAGTAGAGATCCTCGCGGAAGCCGCCGAGGCGCACCGCCTGCGCGAGGTCGACATGGGTCGCGGCGATCACGCGGAAGTCGACCGGCGTCGATCGCGTCGAGCCGACCCGGGTGATCGCGCGCTCCTGCAGCACCCGCAGCAGGCTCGCCTGCATGTCGAGCGGCAGGTCGCCGATTTCGTCGAGGAAGAGCACGCCGCCGCTGGCCGCCTCGATGCGGCCGATCTTGCGCTGCGTCGCGCCGGTGAAGGCACTCTTCTCGTGTCCGAAGAGCTCCGACTGGATCAGCGTCGCCGGGATCGCGCCACAGTTGACCGCGATCATCGGCGCGCTGGCGCGGCGCGAATGGCGGTGGATCGCGTGCGCGACCAGCTCCTTGCCGGTACCGGTCTCGCCACCGATCAGCACCGGTGCGTCGGCATCGACGACCTTGGCCAGCCGGTGGAACAGCGCGGCCATCGCGGGGCTCGTGCCGCAGATCCCGAATCGCTGCGCGGCGTCGCCGCCGCCGACAGCCGCCGGCTCGAGCGCGCGGCGCAGCGCCGCGCGGCCGCAGGCATGACCGAGCGTGCCCGCGAGGCGCCGCACGTCGACCGGCAACGTGTGATGGTCGATGAATCCGCGCAGAACGAAGGCCCGGAACGAGGGATCGACCAGTCTGGCCGGATCCACCAGCGCGATCCAGTCGGCCGGCGAGGGCATCGCCGCCAGCTGCTCGACCTCGTCCAGCGCGAGCGAAGAGCCGGGGTCGAACACCGCGATCGCGGCGTCGAAGGCGGCGTCCGCACCCAGCGCGCGCGCCTGCGCCACCGACCGCACGTGCCGCGGCTCCAGCCCCTCGGCGGCGATGCCGGCCAGCGCCTCACGCATCATGCCGGTGGTATCGAGGACCAGCACCCGACGCCCGGTCAATTCCACGGTTCCTCGCGCAGCACCATCGTCGTCGACCCTCCTGTCCGTCGTCGCCGCCCCGCGCGGCGCGTCACGCAGCGGGCATTCTCGGTGGCGTCCGGCTGGCGGGGCTTGTGGAGGCTCAAGCGGCCGGCTGGAGGTCGGCAGGGCGCGTATGTCGGTCCGTGATCCGCGAGGCGAGGACCTGACGCTAGCCTCGCGGCTGCAGCGGAACTTTTTCCTCGACGAGATCTTTCCTTTCCTCTCTGGCCACGATGCTTGCCCAACTCGACCGCAGTACCCTCGACGTCGTCGCGATGGTCGTCGCCATCGTGCCGGCGGCGGTGGCGATCAGCATCTGGCGGATCAATCGCGCCCAGCAGGGGCCGCTGTTCTGGATGCTGGCGATCACGCTGTCGCTGCTGACGTACGCGGCGGTGCCGGTGCTGCAGTGGTTCGAGCTCCCGCCCGGGGTGGCGGTGGCCATGAACAACACGTCGAGTCTGACCGGCATGCTGCTGCTGCTCGAGGGCAACCTGCGATTCACCGGCCGCCTGGATCCTCGCCGCATGCGCGCCTGGGCGGTGCTGGTGCTGATCTTCCTCGTGGTGTCGATCGTCAATCGCGACGATGCGGCGCGACGCTACCTGTTCCACGATGCCTTCGCCTCGGCGCTGCTGCTGGCCAACGCGGCCACGCTGCTGCTCGGGGCCCCGGCCTTCGAGCGTCGGATTCGCGCGGTCGCGGCGATTTTCCCGCTGATGATGACCGCCGTCTTCATGAGCCGCTGGTGGATTGCGCTGCACGCCGACGACGACATCGATCTGGCGCGTCACGCGATCGTGATGCCGCTGATGCTGGCCGGCATCGTCTTCACGCTCGGCTGGACCTACTTCGCCAGCGTGTTCTGCTACACGCGCTCGCAGGCCGAGCTTGCCAAGCTCGCTCGCGAGGACCCGCTGACCGGCCTGGCCAACCGCCGCTACTTCGACGAGGCGATGCAGCGCGAGATCGCCCGCTGCCGGCGCACCGGCAGCGGCTTCGCACTGGTCACGCTGGACCTCGACGGTTTCAAGCGCGTCAACGACCGGCTCGGCCATGCGGCTGGCGACCGGATGCTGCTCGAAGTCTCCGAACGCCTGCACGGGTTCATCCGTCGCACCGACCTCGCGGCTCGGATGGGCGGCGACGAGTTCGCGCTGATGCTGGTCAACGTCGACTCGCGCGAGGTGCTCGACAGCATCCTGGCGCGGTTGCGCCCGGCGCTCGAAAAGCCGCGCGTCGGCGCGAGCGAGGAGCCGACGATCGCGGCGAGCCTTGGCTGCGCGCTGTGGCCGCTCGATGGCGACGATGTCGATGTCCTGCTGCGCGCGTCCGACGAGGCGATGTACGCCGACAAGGCGCGGCGCCGGCTTGGCGGCGCGACGGCGCGCACCGAAGCCGCCGGCACGCAGTTCGCCGCCGCCTGAGCGCCGGCGGCGCGCCATTCGCGATGGCCTGGAAGGCGCCGGCCGCTTGACGCCGGCGCGGCTGCCGGCCCGGGGCTAGAATCGGCGATTCGCCGTCGTCGGGAACGCCATGACCGGATTCGCCTCGCGCCACTTCCAGCCCTTTTCGGGCCAGGACATCCGTACGCTGATCGCCGCCCAGGCGCGGCTGCGTGCAGAGCACCCCTACATGATCTGGCGGCCCTTCGACGGGTCTCGCCGTGTCTGGACCTATGCGGCCTTCGCGAACGCCGTGGCGCGTTTCGCCGCGGGCCTGCACGCGCGCGGCGTGCGCGCCGGTGACCGCGTGCTGGTGCATCTCGACAACTGCCCCGAGGCTGTCATCGCGTGGTTCGGCTGCGCCTGGATGGGGGCGGTTGCCGTCACCACCAACGCGCGCTCGAGCGCCGACGAGCTCGCCTGGTTCGCCGACCACGCCGGCGTGGTCGCCGGCATCACCCAGCCGCGTTTCGCGTCGCTGGTTGCCGGCGCCTGTCGCGGCCTGCGCTGGCTTGCGGTGACCCGAACCGACAACGGCGACGACGCCGGCAGCGCAACGCCGTCGCCCGCCGATGCCTTCGAGGCGATCGATGCCGATCCCTCGGCCTTGCCCGCGCGTGCCCACGACCCGCTGGCGCCCTTCAGCGTGCAGTACACGTCGGGTACGACATCGCGGCCCAAGGGTGTGCTCTGGACCCACGCCAACGCGCTCTGGGGCGCGCGAATCAACGCCACCCACGAGACGCTGCGCGCCAACGACATCCACATGGTCACGCTGCCGCTCTTCCACACCAACGCGCAGGCCTACTCGATGCTGGCCACGCTGTGGGCGGGGGCCACCGCGGTGGTGAACCCGCGCTTCTCGGCGAGCCGCTTCTGGTCGGTGTCCCTCGAGGAGGGCTGCACCTGGGCCTCGGTGATCGGCTTCATCCCGCGCGCGCTGATGGACCAGGAGGTGCCGGCGCACCGCTACCGCCTGTGGGGCACTGGCGTGTGCGAGCCGCCCTCCGATGCGCGCTACCGGGTCAAGACGCTGGGCTGGTGGGGCATGACCGAGACGATCACGCACGGCACGCTCGGCCTGGTCGATCTTCCCAGTGCATCGCTGTCGATGGGTCTGCCGGCCCCCGAATACGGGATCCGCATCCTGGTCGACGGGCGCGAGGCCGAGCCCGGCGAGACCGGCGACTTCCAGGTGAAAGGCGTGCGCGGGCTGTCGCTGTTCGCCGAATACCTGAACAACGCGAAGGCCACCGCGGAGTCCTTCACCGACGACGGCTGGTTCATCACCGGCGATCGCGTGACCCTCGGCGAGAATGGCTGGCTCTATTTCGCCGATCGCTCCAAGGACATGCTGAAGGTGGGGGGCGAGAATGTGGCCGCCTCCGAGATCGAGCGCGTGATCATGACGGTACCGGGCGTGGTCGAGGCCGCGGTGGTCGCGCGTCGTCACCCGATGCTCGACGAGGTGCCGGTCGCCTTCGTGCGGGCCGAGGCGGCGCGTGCGGCCGCGGTGGCGGCCGAGATCGATGCGGCCTGTGCCGCCGGGCTGGCCGGTTTCAAGCGGCCGCGCGAGGTGCGGGTCGTCGACGAGCTGCCGCGATCCACCCTCGAGAAGATCAACAAGGCCGCGCTGCGGCGCATGCTCGAGGCCGATGACGGAGCGGCCTGAAGGGGCCTCGCCGCGGCTTGACCGCTGCTTCAGGCAGGGCGCGCGGCCGGGCCCCGACCTCAGGCCGGGTGCGCGGCCAGGTGCGCGAGCAGCAGGCTGCTGACCCGTTCGGGGCACTCGTCCGACGCGAAGTGACCGATGCCGGGAAGCACCTCGAACCGGCAGGCAGCCTCGACGCAGCCGGGGGTGCCCTCGGCGGCAGCGCGCCCGACGGTCTGGTCGGCGTCGCCCCAGACGAACAGCGTGGGCACGCGGATTCGTCCGAGATCGGCGCTCAGGCCGACGTTGGCGCGATACCAGGCCAGCGCGGCCTCCAGCGCCGCCGGGGTGCCGAGGACCGACAGGTAGCCCTCGATCGCCTCGGCGGGAACGCCCGCCTCGGTGAGCCGTGCGCGCAGGCGCCTCGCGCCGTCGGCGAGCAGCAGCGGCCCGGTCTGCGGATCGAGGAAGGCACGGTGGTGCCGCGATCGGTGCCGCTGGTCGCCGGCGGGGTCCTGCAGGGCGCGCGCGAAGGCGCTCGGGTGCGGCCGCGACAGGATCGTCAGCGAGGCCAGCCGCTGCGGATGGCGGTCGGCCACGCCCCAGGCCACCTGTCCGCCCCAGTCGTGCCCTACCAGATGGAAGCGCGCCGCGGGGCCGGCGCAGGCATCGGCCAGGTCGATCGCATCCTGGATCAGGTTCTCGTAGCGGTAGTGCTCGAGCTGCGCCGGATCGGGTCGGGCGCCCGGCGAGTAGCCGCGCTGGTCGGGGGCGAGCGCGCGGTAGCCGGCCTGCGCCAGCGCGGGCAGCTGCTCGCGCCAGCTGTGCCGCGACTGCGGGTAGCCGTGAAGCAGCAGGACCAGCGCGCCGTCGGCGGGCCCCTCGAGCCACGCGTCGAAGACGAGGCCCGCGCGGGTCGGGATCTGGTGCACCGGGAAGGACGGTTGCGGCATCGGGTGTCTCCGGGCGCGGCTCAGGCCTTGAAGCCGAGGTCGCGCGCGATCAGGTTGCGCTGGATTTCGCTGGTGCCTTCGCCGATCACGTAGAGCAGCGCGTCGCGGTGGATGCGACCGACCGGGTATTCGCGCATGATCCCCGCGCCGCCCAGGATGCGGATCGCCGCTTCGCTGACCCGCACCGCGGTCTCGCTGGCCACCAGCTTGACCCTGGCGGCCAGCGCCGGCGTGAGTTCGTTGCGATCGACCTTCCAGGCGCCGTGGTAGACCATCCAGTGCGCCGCGTCGATGTCGGCGGCCATGTCGGCGAGCTTGTGGGCGATCGCCTGGTAGTCACCCACGCGCTTGCCGGCCACGAGGCGCTCCTGCGCGTAGCGATGGGATGCCTCGAAGGCGGCCCGCGCCATGCCGAGCGCGTTGGCGGCCACGCCGACCCGGTTCTCGCTCAGCGACTCGAGGATGACCGGATAGGTGCCGGTGCGCTCGCCGAGCAGGCAGTCGTCGGGCACGAAGGCGTCGGTGATGTGGATCAGGCCGGTTTCGGAGCTGCGGATGCTTTCCTTCTTCAGCCTCGCGATGTCGAAGCCGGCATGGGGCAGCTCGACGATGAACAGGCTGATCGCGTCGGCGGTGAGTTCGGCCCCGGTGCGCGCCGCCACCAGCATGAAGTCGGCGATCGGCGCGTTCGTGATGTAGAGCTTGCTGCCGTTGAGCCGCCACCCGCCGTCGACTTTCTCGGCGCGGGTGCTCAGCGCACGGATGTTCGAGCCGCCGTCGGGCTCGCTCAGGCCGAAGGCCGCGATCTTCTCGCCGGCGAGCGCCGGCCGGAAGAAGCGGGTCTTCTGGGCGTTGGTGCCGGCCCGCCAGATCGGCCAGATGCCCAGGTGCGTGTGCGCTGACCAGCTCGAGGCGAAGGCCTGGCAGACCCGGC
>JBIIHU010000344.1:0-3632 GCA_044235405.1 Burkholderiaceae bacterium | reverse complement strand
CCGAAGGCGTGCCTTTCTTCGATGTGCTCGACCAGCTCGCGGCGGCGGTGCGTGCGTCGGATCGCACCGCGATGCAGCGCGGTCTTGGCGAGGTCGACGAGATCGCCCGTGTCAACACGCTGGCGCTCGTGGAGATCGGCGCGAGCGGCGCCGCGCTCGACAACCAGGTGTCGATGGTCGACGAGAGCGTGCTGCGCCTGAAGTCCGCGCGATCCGGCCTCGAGGATCTCGATTACGCCGAGGCGGTGGCGCAGATGAACAAGGAGATGACCGCGCTGCAGGCGGCCATCACCAGCTTCGGCAAGATCGCGCAGCTCAATCTGTTCAACCTGGTCGACATCTGATGCCGGCATCGGGGCATGTGGCGGTTGCGTTGCCGCTCAAGTTCCGCCTTCTCGTGTCGAATCCCCCGACATGAGAGCGAAGATATCGTCCCGGTCGGCCCTCTCCATCCGCCCGGCTGACCATGGCTGACAACATCATCGGCGCGCTCGGCGCCGGCTCCGGCGTCGATACCCGCAAGCTCGCCGAGAGCCTGGTCGATGCTGAGCGCGCACCGCGCAAGGCGCTGATCGAGGCCAAGCTCGAGCGTGCCGAGTCGCGCATCTCCGGCTACGGGGCGGTGCGCTTCGCCCTTGCCTCGCTGAAGGACGCCTTTGCTGCCCTCAACGACGCCAGCGATTTCGCCTCGATCACCACCCGCAACAGCCAGCCCGCCGCGGTCGGCGTGATCGCGGGCGCCCAGGCCCGCCCAGGCAGCTACTCGGTTTCGGTGAGCTCGCTGGCCGGTGCCCAGCGCAGCGCCAGCGCGGGCTTTGTCAGCGCGAGCGCGCCGCTCAATGTCGCGAATGCGGGTGCCGCTTTCGATCTCACGCTCTCGGTCAACGGCGGCGCGGCGCAGACCATCGCGGTCACCGGCGCCACGGTGCAGCCGGCGACCACGCCGGCCGCGGTCACGGTGGCCGATGTGGTTCGCGCGATCGACGATGCGGGGCTGGGGCTCGATGCCGAGCTCGTCAATGTGGGTGGTGTCACGCCCTACCGCATCGTGGTCACCGGCGCCACCGGCGCGGCCGGCCAGTTCACGCTGGGCAGCGCGGCGGCCGAACTCGATTTCGCCACCCAGCTCTCGGCGGCGGCCGACGCTTCGCTGACCGTCAACGGCATGGCGGTGAGCAGCGCCAGCAACAGCCTGGTCGATGTGGTGCCCGGCGTCACGCTGGAGCTCTACAGTCCTACCACCGTAGGCACCCCGGCTCGCCTCGACCTCACGCGCGACACCAGTGGCGTGCGCCAGAAGATCGAGGCGCTGGTCACCGCCTTCCGGGATTTCGAGGACACCCTGAAGGTGCTCGGCGATCGCGACAGCACCGTCGAGGAGTTCGGCGGCGCACTCGCGGGCGATCAATTGCTGTCGGTGCTGCGCAGCCAGCTGCGCAGCATGCTGCTCGACACCTCGAGTTCGCCGGGCAGCACGATCACCGCGGCGCGTGACCTCGGGCTGTCCTTCGACCGCGACGGCGTGCTGCAGCTCGACGGCGCGAGGCTTGCCACCGCGCTGCAGTCGAACTTCGAGCAGGTGGTGACGATGTTCACCGCCAATTCCGAGGGGCAGAGCGTGTTCAGCCCGGCGGCGGGCGGCGTCGCGGGCGATGCCGTCAAGCGCCTCGATCGCATGCTTCGCAGCGATGGGCTGGTGGCCCGCAACACTGCCGGCGCCCGCGAGGATGTCACCCGCCAGCAGGCGGCGCTCAAGCTGCTCGAGGACCGCATGAGCGGGCTGCTCGAGCGCTACACACGCCAGTTCTCGATCATGGAATCGATCGTCGGCGACGCCACCAGCCTGCGCACCAGCCTGCAGGGCAGCTTCGAGGGCCTGATGGCGATGTACACGCGCAAGTAGCGTGGCCTGCGGTCGTTAAAGTTTTACGCAGTCGCGTCGAGTCTCCCCCGAGAGGCAGGGTTTTCCTGCGCGAGGTCGGAGGTTCATCATGTCCGCAGACACCAGTGGCATCGGCGGAGGCGCGCGAGCGGCACCCGCGCCCATGCCCAGGACGCCGGTCGCCATGCAGGCGGCCACGGTTGCGCCCAAGGCGGCAGCAGCCGCGAGCGCGGCGGCCGCCAGCGGCGCTGCGTCGGTCGAACTTCGCCCGCCCGAGAAGGTCGATGTCGGATTCGACGCCGGCGAGATGCGTGCCAGCCTCGAGGAGGCGGTCGCGCGTCTTAACGAGCAGGCGCGCCGCAGCGCGCGCAATCTGAACTTCAGCATCGACGAGGTCGTCGACCGCACGGTGATCACCGTGCGCAGTTCGCAGACCGGTGAAGTGGTGCGGCAGATCCCCAACGAGGTGGTGCTGAAGCTCGCGCATCACCTCGAGTCGATGAAGGGCCTGATTTTCGACGGCTCCGTCTGAAAAAAGCGCGGGCAGCCGCTCAAGTTGCGCGAGCTGCTTCCGAGTCTCCATGCAGAGGGGCAGAAGAAAAACGCCCCGATGAATCACCGCCAGGCCGATGTCGCGACGAGCGCGCAGCCCGGGGGCCCAGCAGATCCCGTCTGAATCTCAAGCCAGGAGTTTCGAGATGACCGTCGTCAATACCAACGTCAAGGCGCTCTTCGCCCAGAACGCGCTGTCCATCAACAACCGCACCCTGAGCAAGGCGATGCAGGAGCTGTCGACGGGCGTGCGCATCAACAGCGCCAAGGACGACGCCGCCGGTCTGGCGATCAGCACCCGGATGAGCGCGAGCCTGCGCGGCATGACGGTGGCGATCCGCAACGCGAACGACGGCATCTCGATGATGCAGACCGCCGAAGGCGCGCTCGGCGAGATCAGCAACATGCTGCAGCGGATGCGCGATCTGGCGACGCAGGCAGCCACCAGCAGCCTCAGTGCCTCGAACCGCACGGCGCTGCAGGTCGAGACAGAGCAGCTCATCGCCGAGATCGACAATATCTCGCGCACAACCAATTTCAACGGCATCCAGCTGCTCGACGGATCCGCGACTGATCTGCTCGTCCAGACTGGCGTGAACCAGGGCGATACTGTTGGCGTCGAGATCTCGGAAGCGTCGAGCGGGTCTCTTGGTCTGGGTTCGCGTGCCTCGCTGACCGCGACGGGATTCTTTGGTACCGCGGGTTCACTCAACAAGGCCATCAATAGTGGTGATCTCGAGGTTAACGGTGTCAAGATCCGCGCGTCGCTGGTGTCGGATGATAATCTCTCGTCTGGTGACAAGGCATCGAGCGCGGTCGCCAAGGTTGCCGCGATCAACGCTCACGCGACCGAAACTGGGGTGACCGCGAAGGTCGTGACCAATGTGGCCCAGGGAAGTGCGATGACTGCTGCTGCGCTGACGGGTACCATAACGATTAACGGCGTCGCGACCTCCAGTTTTTCGACTACGACTGATGCCAGCACCAGCAGGGCAGACGCGGTGAAGTACATCAATTTGATTTCCGCTCAAACAGGTGTGACCGCGGTAGATACCGGAAGCGCGACCCACGGCATTCAACTCCACGCTACTGATGGTCGCAATATTACGGTGTCTTTCGCCACTCTCACTGCTGCTGCGACGGGCGTTTCAGCCGCTGGCGTCTACGCGGGTGGTTACACTCTCACGAGCGAGAGGGG
>JBIIHU010000343.1:0-3634 GCA_044235405.1 Burkholderiaceae bacterium | reverse complement strand
ACCGCGGCCACGTCACGCGCCCAGAGTGCGCGGCCGGTGGCGGCCTCGAAGCAGGCCACCTTGCCCTGATAGCTCGCCGCGCAGACTTCGCGCGACGAGGCCACCGGCGAGCCGACGATGTCGGCGATGCGTTCGATCTCGTTGGCACCACGGGGGTTCGACACAGCCGCCTCCCAGCGCGGTTGCCCGCCATCGAGGCCGATCGCGATCAGTCGCCCTCCAGGCAGACCGGCATAGGCGCTGCCCGGGGCGATCGACAGGCCCGCGGTCTGGCGCAGCACCAGCGCCGACGGCTGCCGCGAGACGCTCCAGCGACGCTGTCCGGTGGCGGGATCGAAGGCGCTGATCCGGTTGTCGCTGGTGCGCAGCACCACGCGGCCGAGCGCCACGGCGGGCACCGTGACCGCCTCGGCACCCAGCGCAGTCGTCCACAGGGGACGCCCGGCGGCCGCCCCATGCGCGATCAGCTGCCCGTCGCGACCGGTGACCACCACGATCTCGCCGTCGCTGCCGACACCGGTGCTCAGGCGGCGAGCGGCCTGAACCTGCCATCGCACACGGCCGCCAGCGGCCTCGATGCGCGCGAGGGTCCCGTCGGCGCCAGCCGCATAGACCGAATCACCAACCACCACCGGCGCGAATCCCGCGCCCGCAGCCGCAAGCCGCAGGCTCCAGGCAAGCTTCGCCGAGCCCCGCCCGGTGGGTTGCGGCGCCTCGGGCAGCTTCGGTCGACCACCGGACCAGGGCATGCTGCTGCAGCCTCCGAGCAGCGCGAGCGCGCCGCCGAGGACCGCCCGCCGCGTGCCGACAAGACCGGGCGCGGCGCTCATGACGCGCTCCCGCCGAGTGCATCGAGCTTGAGCTGGATCACGCGGCGCATCGGCGCGCCAGCCTCGGCCTTGTCGAGCGCGCTCTGGTACTCGGCACGGGCTTCGGCGTCCTTGCCCTGAGCCAGCAGCAGATCGCCACGCCGATCGGCCCAGGCTGCCGCGAAGGCCGCCGGCGGCGTCCCGGAGAGCAGCTTCAGCCCTTCGTCATAGGCCTTTTCGTCGAGCAGAAGACCCGCAAGGCGCACCCGCGCGAGTTCCCGCATGCCGTCGTCGGCAGCCTTGTCGACCACCCACTGCAGCAGCGGCCGCGCCGATTTCGGATCGCCCGCGTCGAGGTGGGAACGGGCCGCGAGCAGCGCGCCCATGGCCGCGAAATCGGTGCGTCCGTGCCGCTCGACCAACGTGCCGGCCGCCGCCTTCACGCGATCGGCCGCGCGGGCCCGGACCGCCGATTGCAGCTCCTCGTAGACAACCGCCGCCTCGGCGGCATCCCGCGCCTGGTACCAGCCCCAGCCGCGCCACCCGGCGATCGCGAGCAGCACGACCGTGACCGCCGTCATGATCAGGTTGCCGTACTGCTTCCAGAAGGCCTTCAGCGTGGCCAGCTGTTCCTGTTCTTCGAGATCGTAGGCCATGGCCCGAGTATCCTTTCGCGTTCAGGCGGCTTCGCCGTCTTGGTCGTCGGGGCCGTTGCCCGCCAGCGCCCCGAGCAGCAACTCGGCGAGCGCGCCGCCCGCCACCCGCTGCTGGCGCGCGCCGCCGGGCTGCGCATCGCCTTCGCGCAGCCACTTGACGGTGACTTCGCCGGCCCGTACCTCATCCTCGCCGAGCACGACCGCCGCGAAGGCACCGCTCGCGTCGGCCCGGCGAAACTGCGCCTTGAAGCCGCCGCCGCCGGCGTGCAGCACCACGTCGAGCCCGACATCGCGAAGCTGCTCGGCGGCCTCGAAGGCGGCCGCGAGCACACCCTCGCCCTGATGAACCACGTAGACATCGCAGACCGGGGCGGCGTGCTGCGGCGACTGCGTGCGCATCAGGTCGAGGACGCGCTCGACACCGAGCCCGAAACCACAGCCCGGGGCCGGCTTGCCGCCGAGCATCGCGACCAGCGGATCGTAGCGCCCGCCGCCGCAGATCGTCAGGCCGCCGCAAACCCACTCGAAGACCGTGAGGTTGTAGTAGTCGAGGCCGCGCACCAGTCGCGGGTTCACGCGCCAGGCGATGCCGCGCGCGCGCAGCAGCGCCTGCACGCCCTCGAAGTGCGCGAGCGACTCGGCACCGAGGAAGTCGATCAGCCGCGGGGCGCTGTCGGCCACCGGCTGCATCGCGGGGTTCTTGGTGTCCAGGATACGCAGCGGGTTGCTGTGCAGCCGGCGCCGCGCGTCCTCGTCGAGCAGATGCGCATGGGCTTCGAAGTGCGCGATCAGCGCCTCGCGGTGCGCGCGGCGCTCCTCGGGCTGACCCAGCGTGTTGAGCTCGAGCTCGACGCCCTGCAACCCGAGATCGGACCACAGCCGGTGGCACAGCAGGATCACCTCGGCGTCGGCGTCCGGCCCGGCGAGGCCCAGCGCCTCGAGGCCCACCTGGTGGAACTGCCGGTAACGACCCTTCTGCGGACGCTCGTGGCGGAACATCGGGCCCGCGTACCAGAGGCGGCGGGGCCCATCGTGCAGCAGGTTGTGCTCGATCGCGCTGCGCACGACGCCGGCGGTTCCTTCGGGGCGCAGCGTCAGCTGTTCGCCGTTGAGCGCGTCGGTGAAGGAATACATCTCCTTCTCGACGATGTCGGTGACCTCGCCGATGCCTCGAACAAAGAGCCGGGTGTGCTCGACGATCGGGGTGCGGATGCGCTGGTAGCCGTAGGCGCGCATCGCGGCCGCCACGGTCTCCTCGAAGCGGCTCCAGAGCGGCTCGTCGGCGGGCAGCACGTCGTTCATGCCGCGGACGCCCTGGATGCGGTCGGGGCGGCTCATGCGCGATCCTGGAGCACCGCGCCGTAGCGGCGGCTGACGTAGTTCTCGACGATGACCTGGAACTCCTCGGCGATGCGCTCGCCCTTCAGCGTGACGTCGCGCACGCCGTCGATGAACACCGGGGCCACCGGGGCCTCGCCGGAACCCGGCAGCGAGATGCCGATGTCGGCCTGCTTGCTCTCGCCGGGACCGTTGACGACGCAACCCATGACGGCCACCTGCAGCGTCTCGACACCAGGGTAGCGGGTGCGCCACACCGGCATCTGCTCGCGCAGGTAGCGCTGGATGCGCTCGGCGAGTTCCTGGAAGAAGGTACTGCTGGTGCGGCCGCAGCCCGGACAGGCGACGACCATCGGGGTGAAGGCGCGCAGCCCCATCGTCTGGAGGATCTCCTGGGCAACGATCACTTCGCGGGCGCGATCGCCACCCGGCTCGGGGGTCAGCGACACGCGGATGGTGTCGCCGATGCCTTCCTGCAGCAGTACCGCGAGCGCTGCCGTGGAGGCGACGATGCCCTTGCTGCCCATGCCGGCCTCGGTGAGCCCCAGGTGCAGCGGATAGTCGCAGCGCCGTGCGAGTTCCCGGTAGACGGCGATCAGGTCCTGGACCGCCGAGACCTTCGCCGACAGGATGATGCGGTCGCCGGGCAGGCCCAGCGCCTCGGCGCGATGCGCGCTCTCGATCGCCGAGGTGACCAGCGCCTCGCGCATGACCGCGCCCGCTTCCCAGGGCTGCGCACGATTCGCGTTGACATCCATCAGGCGGGCAAGCAGCGACTGGTCGAGACTGCCCCAGTTCACGCCGATGCGCACCGGCTTGTCGTGGCGGCAC
>JBIIHU010000104.1:0-11837 GCA_044235405.1 Burkholderiaceae bacterium | reverse complement strand
CCGCGCGGTGCGCGCGAGCACGGTGGCACGCAGGGTTCGCGGCGATGCGGACCCGGCCAGCAGGTCGACCGTCGCATCCGGTACCGCCTCGATGCACGGGTAGACCGCGATGTCGGCGATCGAAGGCAGGCGATCGAACGCAGGCGTTCAGCTGGCCGGCGACGCGACCGGCGGCCGGATGGTCAGCGGCAGGCTGGGCGTCTTCAGCACCCACACCGGTTCGCGGGCCGCGAAGGGTTCAGGGCGACCGACGATCGCGCCGGCGATGGTTCGTGCCTGCCGCAGGATCGGCTCGACCGTGCCACCGACACGTCCGTCGATTTCCGCGCAGTCGCCCAGCGCCCAGATGCCCGCGCACCGAGGTGCGCCGGCCGCAGATGCCGGCGCGCTGTCCAGACAGGCGAGCGTGCCCGGGTCGACGACGATGCCGCGCGCCACAGCCAGCCCGGCGCGACGCGCGAGCCGGGTTTCCGGATCGACCCCGACCGCGAGCACGCCGAGATCGAAGCGCTCGGCCGTGGCGCAGCCATCCGGGTCGCGCCAGGCAAGATTCAGCTGCGCGTCCTCGCTGCGCGCATCCGCCGGCACGCGGACGTCATCGACGGTAACGCCGCCCGCGAAGCGCACACCGCGCGCCGCAAGCGCATCGCGCAGCCGGCCGGCGGTGCCTGCATCGACGCGCCCGCCCAGCGGCAGGGCTGCCGCCTCGAGCAGCGTGACCTCGGCGCCGGCGCCCGCGAAATCGTCGGCGAGCTCGCAGCCCACCAGTCCGGCGCCGATGATCGCGAGCCGCGGCGCGCGCCGTTGTGCGGCAGCACGATCGCGCGCCGCCTCGAAGGCCGCGCGCAGCGCCGCGTAAGCGGCGAGATCGTTGATCGCGAACAGCCGCGATGCACCTGGACCCGGCAGCACCGGGCGCCGAGCCCGGCCACCGGTGGCAAGCACCAGCGATGCGTAGCGCAGCGTGCCGCGGGTGGTCACCAGCCGACGACGCGCGCGATCGAGCTCCACCGCCCAGCAGTGCGCATACAGGCGCACCGACAGCTCGCGGGCGAAGTCCGGCCCGGCACGCTCGACGATCGCCACCGGCGACAGGCCGCGCGCCAGCGCGACCGACAGCGCAGGCTTCGGGTAGAGCGCGCCGTCGCAGGCGCTTGTCAGCGTGATCGCGCCGCCGTAGCCCGCCTCGCGCAGCGCGCGCGCCACACTCCAGCCGGCGGTGCCGGCGCCGACGATCAGCACGCCGGCATCGCGCGCCGCGGCGGCGAGCACCGCTCGGGTGGCCTCCCGCGGGCCGGTCGCGCCAGGCGCCGGCGGCGGGCCATCGGCCGGATCCCCGGCCGCGCCCCGAGTCGGCACCGGGCCGAGCGCTCGGAAATCTGCCTTGCCCACCCCGCACACCGGGCAGCGCCAGTCCTCGGGGATTTCCTCGAAGCGCGTGCCGGGGGCGAGCCCCGAGTCGGGGTCGCCGCGCGCCTCGTCGTAGACCAGGCCACAGGCTTCGCAAAGCCAGCGCTGCAGGGGGCGGGCATCGTCGCTCATCAGCGTGTCCTCAGGCGACCGCGCCGGCGCTGATCAGCCGGTGCAGCTCCTTTCGCAGGTGCTTGATCGCGGGTGTCACGATCGCGACGAACCAGCCTTCGCGAAGCCGCCGCTGGGCCGGCGAGGCGAGCGCATAGCCGAGTGCCCCGCAGTGGAGCATCGCCGACTGCGTGGCCCGCAGCGTCAGCTCCGAAGCCATCAGCCGGGCGGTGAGCACCTCGGCGAAGCCGCTGTCGGCGGGATCAAGCACCCCGCCCGACAACGCCGCCACGCGCTCGCGCAGCGCGCCGAGCTCGTCCTCGATCGCATCGGGCCCGTCATCGAGGAAGGCGTTGACATGCGCGAGTCGCAGGTTGGCCTCGCGCATCAGCGACACGCATCCGTCGATGATGCCCGCGCCGATGCCGATCTGCAGCAGCACGAAACCGTTACGGATGCGCTTGAGCCAGGGCCCGATCGGATCGGCGAGCACGTGATCGTCGGGGACGAAAACGCGATCGAAGCTCAGCGCGTAGGTGCCGGTACCGTCCATCGCGAGAAAGGGCGGAACCGTGTCGAGCGTGAGCCCCGGCCAGTCGCAGCGCATCAGCGCCATCACCTCGACCCCCTGGCCGGCGCGCGGCGTACCCGAGGCATCCACCGGCATGAAAGCGGTGCCGAAGACGTGATCGGGCCCGAGGTTCGAGACCCACGGCAGCCGGCCGCTGACTTCCCAGCCACCCGGCACGCGACGACCGGTCAGCGCCAGCCGCTCGATCGAGGCGAAGTACTTCATCGGATTCGACATGCCGGTGCCGCCGAGCACCTCGCCGCGCGCGAGCGCGGGCAGCAGCTCGCGACGCAGCACGTCGGAGGCCCCCTGTTCGACGTACCATGCGCACGCATCCTGGCACCAGCCCATGAACGCGCTCGAGCCGCAGCTGCGGCCGATGGTTGCGAGCGCATCGACTGCGCCGGCGAAGTCGCGCACACCATCGGCGCGCTGCGAGGCCAGGTGGTGACCGAAAGCGCCCTGCGCGCCCAACGCTCGCAGGGCGGCGCCCGGGTAGTGGCCGTCGCGGTCGATGCGGCCCACCAGCGGGTCGAGCTCGCGCTCGACGGTGACGGCGAGCCGCGCCGCGTCGGCGCAGGCCAGGCTGGAGTCGATGGCGCCCATGGTGTTCTCCGTGGCCCGCGCTCAGGCGAGCGCGACCTCGGTGGGAATCGGGTTGCGATAACAGTTGGCCATCGGCGACGCGTAGTCGGCCTCGCGGACGATCTCGGCGAGAACCTCGCGCGGCGCGTCGGCCTCGAGGTGAACCTTCGCGCGCACCGCCTGGAAGCCCATCTGCTCGGGCAGCTTCCTGGCACCTCCGGCCCCCCAGGCGGCCGGGTTGCCGATGTCGCCTTCCAGCAGGATCTCCATCGCGCGGATCGGCACGCCACGCGCGGTGGCTACCGCGTGGATGCCGACGCACAGGCAGCCGCCGAGCGCCGACAGCAGGATCTCGGACGGCGCCGGCGCGGTGTCCTGGCCGAAGAGATGCGGCGGCTCGTCGACCACCACCGGATCATGGTGCCCGACATAGGTCAGCGACCGGAACTGGCCGTCATAGACGGTGCGGCTGCGCACGGTGCCACGGGCGTCGGGGTTGTTGCGTCCCTTCTCGGCGAAGGCGGCGAGGCCTGCGGCGTCGATCGGCTTGACGTGGACGGTCTCGGTCAGGGTAGCGGTGCTCATCGGGTGCTCCAGCAGTCGGTGACGGGATGAAAACCCGAGTTGCAAGGGGCGTGCCAGGGCAGCGCCACCGAGGTGACCCGGTCACATGAGCCATTGTGTGAACAGTTTGGTCACCCGAATGTGCACACACCGGGCGGTCAGCCGGGCGGCGACCCCGCGAGCTTTTCCAGCCGGTAGGTGAACTGGCGACGCGTCATGCCGAGCAGCTGTGCCGCGCGCGAGCGGTTGCCCCCGGCTCGAACCAGCGCCTCGCGCACCCGCGCGGCGTCGTCGGGCCCCACCGGTGCGTAGGGACGCACGAGCGCGGCAGCGTGCAGCGGCGGCACGCCCGCGCCGACCGCTGCCGCCGGCGGCATGGCGGCCGCCGACACGCCGCCCGGGGCATCGACGCGCATCGGCATCGCGGGCTCGGCGGCAAGCTGCTCGGCCACGCTCGCCGCATCAATCTGCGCACCGGAACTCATCAGCACGAGCCGCATCGTCACGCTCTGCAGCTGGCGCACGTTGCCCGGCCAGGGATAGTCCTGCAGCAGCCGCATCGCTGGCTCGCTGAAACGCACCGGGTCGCGCGACCACGCCAGGCAGGCTTCGTGCGCGCCGTGGCGCACCAGCATCGGCACGTCCTCGCGCCGCTCGCGCAGCGGCGGCAGCGCGAGCGGGAGCACCGACAGCCGGTAATAGAGGTCGAGACGGAACTCGCCGGCGGCCACCGCGCGGGCGAGATCGCGATTGGTGGCCGCCACGACCCGCACGTCGAGCGGCAGTTCGCGACGGCTGCCCACCCGCACCACCACCCGGTCCTGCAGCACCCGCAGCAGCTTGGCCTGCATCGCCAGCGGCAGCTCGCCCACCTCGTCGAGAAAGAGCGTGCCGCCCTCGGCCTGCTCGAAGCGCCCGGGCTGCGCGCTGACCGCGCCGGTGAAGGCGCCGCGCTCGTGCCCGAAGAATTCAGACTCGAACAGCGACTCCGGCACCGCCGCGCAGTTCACTTTCACGAAGGGCCGGCCGGCGCGCGGACTGGCCTGGTGGATCGCGCGCGCGAAAAGCTCCTTGCCGGTGCCCGATTCGCCCAGCAGCAGCACGGTGGCATCGCCCGCGGCAAGCCGACGCGCCTGCGCGAGCGCCGCGCGCAGCGCCGGCGAGTCGCCGAGGATGCCGAAGTTGGGCAGCCGCTGGCCGAGCTGCTCGCGCAGGTCGCGGTTCTCGGAGGTCAGACGCTCGGTGCGCCGGCGCAGCTCCTCGTTGACCCGGATGACCTGCCCGAGAAGCGTGCCGATGGTCTGCAGCAGCTCCAGGTCGTCGTTGATCGCGCGGCGTCGGTGCCGCAGCCGGTGCGCCGCGAGCACGCCGCACGGGCGGTCACCGTCGCGCAGCGGGACCGCGATGAAGGACACGGTCTCGCGCGGCAGCCGCTGCCGCGGCACCGATCGGCACAGGAAATCCGGCTCGGCATCGATGTCCTGCACCACGCGCGGCAGTCCGCTGCGCAGGACCTCGCCGCAGACCCCCTCGCCGCGCGCGAACACGCCACGGGCCGCCTCGTCGGCGGTCAGGCCGTAGGCGTGTCGGATGCGCAGCCGCTCCTCGCCGGCATCCCAGAGCAGCACGCGGCCACGGTTCAGGCCCACCCACTCGGACAGCAGCCGCAGGGTTTGACGGATCACGTAATCCGGCTCCACGCTTCGGCCAAGCAGGCGGCCCACCTCGCGGATCAGCAGCAGTTCATGCTTGTGCCAGTCGACGGGCGCGGCATCGGGGGATTCGGGCATCGGCCTCTCCGGGGCGTGCGTGCGCGGGCGCGGCACGGCAAGGCCCGCGGATTGCTCAAAGCAAGCTCGATGCCCGGTGCGCCCGCGGGTGCACGCGCCATCGCGGGGCCGCGCACGCTGCAGGCTGGTGCGCGGCCGGGATGCCAGGCGCACGCGCTGCGGGCCATTTCGAGACGACCGGCCATGCCGGCGCGACCGCGGGCAGCCACACTCGATCGTCGCGTGCCACCGTCGGCGCCGCGAGTCCACCCGGGAGAAAGCCGCCATGAATCCGCACGACGAAGCCCCGATCCCGTCGCAGCCGCGTCGCGCCTTCGGCCGCGCCGCCTTCGGTCTCGGCCTCGGCGCCGCCACCGGCAGTGCGTTCGCCCAGGGCGAGGCCGGCGACTACCCCACGCGTCCGGTCACGGTGCTCGTCGGCTACCCGCCAGGCAATGCCACCGACACGATCGCGCGGCTGATCGGCGAGCGCTACGCCGCGCGCCTGCGCCGGCCCTTCATCATCGAGAACCGTCCCGGACAAGGCTCGAGCATCGCCGCGGGCGCGGTCGCCAAGTCACCCCCCGACGGTCACACGCTGCTGCTGACCGCGCCTGCGGCCATGGCGATCAATCCCAACCTCTACGCGAAGGTGCCCTACGACGCGCTCAAGGACTTCGCCACCATCGGCATGTGCAGCTGGCTGCCCTACGCGCTGGTGGTGCGCGCCGACTCGGGCATCACCTCGCTGGCCGACCTGCTCGCGCGCGCTCGCACCAATCCCGGCAAGCTGACCTACTCGTCATCGGGCAACGGCACGATCAGCCACCTGCTGATGGTGCTCCTCGCGCAGCGCAGCGACGTGAGGTTCACCCACGTGCCCTACAAGGGCAGTGCGCAGGCCCACACCGACCTGATCGGCGGGCAGGTCGATGTCAACTTCGACACCATCACCGCGCTGATGCCGCACATTCGCGCCGGACGGCTGCGCCCGCTCGCCACCAGCAGCCTGAAGCGCACGCCCTTCGCGCCCGACGTGCCCACCGTGGCCGAACAGGGCATCGCGGGATTCGAGGGGGGCGCGTGGCTGGGCTTCGTGGCGGCCGCCGGCACGCCGCGGCCGATCGTCGATCGACTCAACCGGGAGCTGAACCAGATCCTCGAGGAACCCGACACCCGGCGCCGGATGACCGAGGCCGGCAGCGAGATCCTGAAGACCACGCCCGAGGAGTTCGCGGAGTTCATCCGCACCGAGAACACCAAGTGGGCGCGCGTGGTGCGCGAGTCGGGCGTGCGGCTCGACTAGCGCGGGCGTACGGCTCGACCAGCGCGGGGGCGCGGCCCGTCGCCCCGACCCGGGCTCAGACCCCCATCGCCATGCCGTCGCCCGCCGGATCGGCGCCGCCATCGAGTCGGCCGTCGACGATGCGGATCGCGTGCACCAGCGGCGACATGTAGCTGAAGGGGTGGCGCTGCACCGGATAGCCCATCGCGCGCAGCCGCGCCTCGACCGCGCGCGGGATGCGGTTGGTGAGTTCGATGGTGTCGGAGGTGGTGCAGAAGCGCGGCGCGCTCACCGCCTCGGCCGCGCTCATGCCGAAATCGACCGCATTCAGGATCGCCTGCAGATTGCCCATCGTGATCGTGGTGCCGCCGGGCGCGCCGACCAGGAAGAAGGGATCGTCGCCGCGAAACACGATGGTGGGTGACATCGCCGAGAAGCGCGCCTTGCCCGGGGCCAACGAACCGGCGCGGCCCGGACGCGGGTCGAAGACCATCATGCAGTTGTTGTACATGAAGCCCAGCCCCTCGGTGACCACACCCGAGGACGAGCCCAGCGAATGGGTCATCGACACGCAGTTGCCGCGATCGTCGGCCACGCAGACATGCGTGGTGTCGCGGCTCTCCGGGCCGCCGGCATTCAGGCGCGGCACCGGGGTCTTCTCGCCGCGGCGGATGCGCTGCGCCATCGCCGCCGCGTAGTCCTTCGAGGCGAGTTCGGCCACCGGCACGTCGATGAAGCGCGGATCGCCGATGCGCGCATCCTTGTCGACCGTGGCGATCTTCATCGCCTCCGACACGGTGGCGATGTACTCGGGCGAGTTGTGACCCATCGCGGCCAGATCGAAATGCTCGAGGATGTTGAGCATCAGCACGATCATCAGGCCGCCGCCCGGCGGCGGGTTGGTCGCCACCCGGTGGCCGCGGTAGGTGGTGCGCAGCGGCGCACCGGTCTCGGTGCCGCAGGCGGCGAGGTCGGCCATCGTGATCAGGCCGCCGTGCGCCGCCATGTCGTCGGCGATGCGCCGCGCGATCTCGCCATGATAGAAGTCGTCGACCCCGTGCTCGGCGATGCGCCGCAGCGTGCGGCCCATGTCGGGATTGCGCAGGATCTCGCCCACCCGATGGGGACGACCATCGGGCTTCAGGTAGATGCTTCGCGTGGCCGGGTAGTCGGTGAGCACGCGCAGCCGCTCGATACGCCCGCAGATCGCCGGCTGCATCCAGAACTCGTGCACGCGGGGGCGCACCGCGAAGCCCTCGTCGCACCAGGCGGCCGCAGGCTCGATCAGCTGCGCGAGGCTGCGCGTGCCGTGACGGCGCAGGGCCTCGTCGAAGGCCCTGATCGACAGCGGCGTGGTCATCGACTGGTAGCCGATCTCGTTGACCTGGTCGCGCAGCCGGAAACCGAAGCCGTCCTCGCATTCGCCGAGGATGCGGTCGGACCACATGTCGGGGCGGGTGGCGAGCGGCGCGCGGCCATGGAAATCGATGACCTCGTGCACGCCGGACGCCGCCAGGTGCAGGTGCAGCGAGCCGAAGCCCGCGATGCCGCACATCTGCGGGTCGACGACCGTCTGGACCAGCGCGGCGCCGATCGCGGCATCGACCACGTTGCCGCCAGCGCGCAGCACCTCGACGCCTGCCTCGACCGCTTCGGGCTGGGGGGCGCTCACCATCGCCTTGATCATGCCGTCTCTCCGTGAAAGGGGACCTCCGGGGGTGGCGCTAAGATGCACGGTTTCGCACGACCGTCCAAATGCGAGCGCCAGCCTGCGGACCCCGACGATGATCGGCCGCCCGATCCTTCCCGCACCGCCAGGCGCCCTGCTGCTCGGCGCGCTGCTCGCCCTGGCGCTGATCCTCGTGCCCGGGGCTCGCGCCGGCGCCGCGCCCTCGAGTACCGCCGGGGCCGCGCCGGCCAGCGTGCCGGACCTCACCGACCGCCTGCGCGCCTGCACCGGCTGCCACGGCCCCGAAGGCCGGGCGAGCCGTGACGGCTACCTGCCGCGCCTGGCCGGCAAGCCCGCCGGCTATCTCGCCGACCAGCTGATCGCCTTTCGCGAGGGGCGTCGCCAGCATGCGGCGATGCACAGGCTGCTTGCCCCGCTCTCCGACGACTACCTGCGCGAGATCGGCGCTCACTTCGCCGCGATCGACCGTCCCTACCCCGCGCCGCTGGCCGGCAGCGCCAGCGCAGCCGAACTGGCCCGCGGCGAGGCGCTGGCGCGGCACGGCGACACCGCCCGCGGTATCCCGGCCTGTGCCGCCTGCCACGGCCCCTCGCTGCTCGGCGCCCAGCCGGGCGTACCGGGGCTGCTGGGACTGCCACGCGACTACCTCAACGCCCAGCTCGGCGCCTGGAAGGCCGGCCAGCGACGCGCCGCCGACCCCGACTGCATGGCCGACATCGCCCGGCGGCTGCGGCCGGAAGACATCGCCGCGGTGTCGAGCTGGCTCGCCAGCCGGCCGGTCGCCCCCGGCGCGCGCCCCCTGCCGGCGCCGCTGCCCGATGCCCCGATGCGCTGCGGCAGCTTCCAGCGGCGCGCCACCGAGGCAAGGACGACCACGCCTACGCGCGAGCTCGCCGCGCCATCGCGCGACGCCGCCCTGCCCGGGCGCGCCGGCCCGCCGCCGTCGCGCGGCGAGGTGCTGGCCCGCGCCGGGAACTGCGTGGCCTGCCACACCGCGCCGGGGGGCTCGCCGCTGGCCGGCGGCCGGCCGATCGAGACACCCTTCGGCGTGGTCTACAGCAGCAACCTCACCCCCGATCCGGCCACCGGCCTGGGCGCCTGGAGCGCCGCCGATTTCCGCCGCGCGATGCACGAAGGGCGCTCGCGCGACGATCGGCTGCTGTCGCCCGCCTTTCCCTACACCAGCTTCACGCGGCTCGCACCCGCCGATGTCGATGCGATCTTCGGTTGGCTGCGCAGCCTGCCACCGGTCACCCAGCCTCAGCCCTCACCCCGCATGCCATGGCCTTTCGGGACACAGTGGGCGCTCACATTCTGGCGATGGATGTACTTCGAACCCGCGACTGCGGCCGAGATCGCCCGAGCCGGCACCGACCGCGGCAGCTATCTGGTGGAGGTGCTCGGCCACTGCGAGGCCTGCCACGCACCGCGCAACCCGCTGGGCGCGGTACGCGAGGGCCGCGCGCTGACCGGCGGGCCGGTGGGTGCGGCACGCTGGCATGCGCCCTCGCTTGCCGACCCCGCGCAGGCGGGCGTGCAGGACTGGCCGATCGCGTCGATCGTCGCGCTGCTGCGCGACGGCCACGACGGGCCTGGCGGACGCGGCGCGGTGCTCGGACCGATGGCCGAGGTGGTCCGCCAGGGCACCGCCCACCTGAGCGAGACCGACCTGCACGCGATGGCCGCGCGCCTGAAGGCGCAGCCGCGCCCGTCGGCGGGCGGGGCCGCGGCGGGCGTTCCGCGGTCAGGCGGCGCGACGGCGGCGGGTACGGCAGCGGGTACGGCGGTGGCCGGCAGCGGGCCGGGCGCCGCGCTCTACCGCGAGCACTGCGCCGACTGTCATGGCGACGACGGCCGCGGGCGCGCCGGCGTCTGGCCGGCGCTGGCAGGCAACCGCGCGATCGCGATGCCGCGACCCGACAACCTGATCGCGGTGGTGCTCGACGGCGGCTTCGCGCCTTCCACCGCAGGCAATCCCCGGCCCTACGGAATGCCGCCCTTCGGGCACCTGCTCGACGACACGCAGGTGGCCGCGCTGATCAGCCACCTGCGCGCGACCTGGGGCTCGGGCGCCGGCCCGGTGAGCCCGCAGCAGGTTCAGCGCGCGCGCCGCTGAGGCGGGCGACGGCCGGTCCGCGGGCGCACGCTGCCCCTCGAGCGCCGGCTCGGGGGATTCGTCGGCCGGTTTTCAGTCGACCAGGATCACCTCGGGCCCGGGCGGCTCGGCATACAGGGCCTCGACCAGCGCGGCACGGCGCTCGATGGTCACCCGCTGGTTGATGTAGCCCTTGTCGGTGAGCTCGCGCCCGTCGATCGAGGGTGGCTCGGCCATCAGCAGCACCGCCCGGATCCGGGTGCTCGAGCCGGGATAGGCGCGGTTGTGGGCAGCCAGCCCGTCGCGCACGCGGGCACGAACCCGCTCATCGGCGATCACCTGCTCGATGGTCGCCTCGGGCTGGCCGATGAACTGGCGACACGCGACCAGGTTCGGCCATGCGAGAAGCCCGACCCAGCCGCGATCGTGGCCGGTGACCACCGCGTCCTGGAGCACCGGCGAGGCCGAGGCCACGCAGGCCACCCGCAGCGAGCCCACTTGCACGAAGGTGCCAGTCATCAGCTTGAAGTCCTCGACCACCCGACCCCGGAAGACCAGCCCCTGCGAGGGATCGGCCGGGTCGACGAAGATGCCGGCATCACCGATCCGGTAGAAGCCTTCCTCGTCGAAGGCGGCCGCCGTGAGATCGGGCCGCCGGTAGTAGCCGGGCATCACCGTGACGCCGCGCAGGCGAAGCTCGTACTTGTCGCCGATCGGCACCATCTTGAGCTCGACACCGGGGAAGGGCAGCCCGATCAGGCCGACGCGCTCGGTGGCCCAGTAGGTGCAGGTGGCGGTGGGGGCGGTCTCGGTGGAACCCCAGCCGGTGAAGAACACGATTCGCTGGCCGGTGTGCTTCACGGCGAGATGCTGCATCCGGGTGTACAGGTCGTCGGGCAGCGTGGCCCCGCCATAGCCCAGGATCTGCAGGTCCCTGAAGAAGCGGCGCGCCAGCGCGTCGTCCTTCTCGAGGGCGGCGATCAGCATCGCATAGCCGGCCGGCACGTTCGCGTAATAGGTCGGCGAGAGCTCGGCGAGGTTGCGCAGCGACTCGCCGAAGAGCTCGGGCGTGGGCCGGCCGTCGTCGATGTGCAGCGTGCCGCCGTCGGCGAGCAGGCCGTTGAAGCTCGCGTTGCCGCCCATCGTGTGGTTCCAGGGCATCCAGTCGAGCACCACCGGCGTGGGGTCGCCCGCCTGGCGAGGACGCACCTGCTGACCCATGGTCACGTTGGCGCACATCATCCGCTGGGTGTTGATCACCGCCTTGGGTGTGCCGGTGGAGCCGGAGGTCAGCAGGAACTTGCCGATGGTGTCGGGGGTGATCGCCGCCACCGAGGCCTCGACCGCCGGACCGGCCGGCGTGGCTGCGAGTTCGGCATACGAGACGCTCGCGATGCCGGGCACCGGGTCGTCCACGTGCACCACGGTAACCCCGGTCAGGTCGAGCGCACGCAGCGCCCGCTCGAACTGGCGCCCGTTCTGCACCATCAGCACCGCCGGCTGCAGCAGCTCGAACACGTAGCGCAGCACGCCGTGGTCCTGGCTCATCAGCGAATAGGCGGGCGACACCGGCGCGGCCGGCAGGCGCGCCTGCATCGCGGCCATCGCCATCAGCGCGTGCTCGATCGAGTTGCCGCTGAGGATCATCACCGGCCGCGCGTCGGCCACGCCAAGGTTCAGCAGCGCCTGTGTCAGCGCGTCGACCTGGGCGCGCGCCTGCGCGTAGCTGACGCGCAGCCACTGGCGCTCGGGGCCGC
>JBIIHU010000342.1:0-3683 GCA_044235405.1 Burkholderiaceae bacterium | reverse complement strand
TCCTCACCTCCAAGCCGATCGCCTCGCCACTGAAGCTGCTCGACTGCTGCCCGATCTCCGACGGCGCGGTCGCGCTCGTCGTCAGCGAGCGCCCCGGCGGCGCGCCGGGTCGGCCGGTCGTGCTGCGGGGCGCCGGGCAGGCGCACCACCACCAGCACCTGAGCGCGGTCGCCGACATGCGCGATCTGGGCGCATCCGCCTCCTCCGGCCGGGCGCTCGCCGAAGCGGGCACGCGGCTGGCCGATATCGACTACCTCGCCGTCTATGACTCCTTCACGATCACGCTGGCGATCCTGCTCGAGGAGATCGGCATCTGCGGCCGCGGCGCCTCCGCGCGCCGGCTGCGCGAAGGCGCCTTCGGGATCGACGGCGAGCTGCCGCTGAACACGCACGGCGGCCTGCTCTCTTTCGGTCACTCGGGCGCAGCCGGCGGCATGGCGCACATCGCCGAAACCGTCCGGCAGCTCGCGGGACGGGCGGGTGCGCGTCAGGCGGGCGCTCGCCGACGCGCGCTGCTGCATGCCGACGGCGGGGTGCTTTCGGCCCATGTCAGCCTCGTGCTGGAAAGCCTGTGATGAGCGCACCCGGCTCGAACGCACTGTCGCGCCCCTACCTCGAAGGACTGGCGCAGGGCGAACTGCGCTTCCAGCGCTGCGCCGCCTGCGGCCGTGCGCAGCGTCTCGCGCGCCACGCCTGCGCCTGGTGCGGTGCGCCCGAACCCGCCTGGCAGACGGCCGCGGGCACCGGCACCGTCTTCGCGCTCACCGAGGTGCGACGCGCACCCACCGACGCGTTTCGCGCCCTGGTGCCCTACACGCTCGCGCTGGTCGATCTCGACGAGGGCGCGCGGCTGATGGGGCACGCCGTCGCCGGGCTGCGGATCGGCGATCGGGTGCGCGGGCATTGCGTCGAGATCGCCGGCCACCGGCTGGTGCGCTTCGAGCCGCCCACGTCCGGCTGAGGCAGATCGCGCACCGCGTCGCCCCGGGCGACCCCGGATCGATGCCGGCAGTCGCCACGCCGATATAATCGGCGCCCGATGAACCCTCGTCTGCGCCATGTCCTGACCGCGCTGCTGATGGTCGCGGCGCTCGCGGGCCTGCCGGCCGAGCGCAGCGTCGCCACTCAGCAGGCGCTGCGCATCATCGACCCGCAGGCCCTCGCGGGTCGTCTGGCGATCACGCAGTTCCCCCGCGCGCGGCTCGACGGACGCGAGGTGCTGCTGGCCCCCGGCGTGCGAATCCGCAGCACCGACAACCTGCTACGACTGCCGGCCAGCCTGAGCGACGAGCAGACCGTCCGCTACCGCCTCGACCCCGGCGGCCAGGTGATCGAGGTGTGGCTGCTCACCGACGAGGAAGCCGCGCAGGCGGCACGCGAACCCGGAGGCCGGCGATGACCCGCAAGCTCTACATCCGCACCTTCGGCTGCCAGATGAACGAGTACGACTCGGCCCGCATGGTCGACGTCCTCGGCGTCGAGGGCCCGCTCGAGACCGTCGACGACCCCGCGCAGGCCGACATCGTCCTGTTCAACACCTGCTCGGTCCGCGAGAAGGCCCAGGAAAAGGTCTTCTCCGACCTCGGCCGCGTGCGCGCGCTCAAGCGCGAGCGCCCCGGCATGATCATCGGGGTGGGTGGCTGCGTCGCCAGCCAGGAGGGCGCGAACATCGTCGGCCGTGCGCCCTACGTCGACGTGGTCTTCGGGCCCCAGACCCTGCACCGGCTGCCGGCGCTGATCGACGCGCGCCGTCGCACCGGCCGCCCGCAGGTCGACATCGCCTTTCCGGAGATCGAGAAGTTCGACCACCTGCCGCCGGCTCGGGTCGAGGGGCCCAGCGCCTTCGTGTCGATCATGGAAGGCTGCAGCAAGTACTGCAGCTTCTGCGTCGTGCCCTACACCCGCGGCGAGGAAGTGTCGCGACCGCTCGAGGACATCCTCGTCGAGATCGCCGGCCTGGCCGAGCAGGGCGTGGTCGAGGTCACGCTGCTCGGCCAGAACGTCAATGCGTGGCGCGGCCCGATGGACGACGGCGAGCCCGCCGACTTCGCGCTTCTGCTCGACTATGTCGCCGACATCCCCGGCATCGAACGCATCCGCTACACCACCTCGCATCCGCGGGAATTCAGCCCCCGGCTGATCGAGGCCCATGGCCGGATCGCCAAACTCGCCACTCATGTCCACCTGCCGGTCCAGTCGGGCTCCGACCGCATCCTGGCGGCGATGAAGCGCGGCTACACCGCGCTCGAGTACAAGTCGATCGTGCGACGCCTGCGGGCCGCGCTGCCCGCGCTCAGCCTGGGCTCCGACTTCATCGTCGGCTTTCCCGGCGAGACCGACGACGACTTCGAGCGCACGATGGCGCTGGTCGAGGAACTCGGCTTCGACGCCTCGTTCTCGTTCATCTACAGCCCGCGGCCGGGCACGCCGGCGGCCGATCTGCCCGACGACACCCCCGCCGAGGTCAAGCTCCAGCGCCTGCAGCGCCTGCAGGCGCGCATTGACGCGCAGGCCCGGGCGATCAGCGCCGCGATGGTCGGATCGCGCCAGCGCGTGCTGGTCGAGGGCCATGCCCGCAAGGATGCGAGCGAGCTGTCCGGGCGCACCGCGAACAACCGCGTGGTCAACTTCCCGGGCGATGCGCGCCTGATCGGCCGCTTCGTCGACGTCGACATCGTCTCGGCGTTGCCGCACTCGCTGCGCGGCGACGCCGCGATCCTGCGCTGATGGGCGCGCCCGGCGCCTCCCGCGGACGCACGCTGGCCTTCGCGCCCGAACCGGCCGACAACGAACGCCTGGCCAATCTCTGCGGCGCACTCGACGCGAACCTGCGCCAGATCGAGGAGGCCTGCGATGCGCGCATCGCGCGTCGCGGCGAGCGCTTCTCGATCGACGGCCGGCCGGAGCAGGCCCGGCTGGCCCGCGATGCGCTGGCGCACTTCTGGGCGCTGGCCCATCGGCCGCTCGCCATCGAGGACATCCAGCTCGGTCTGGTCGAACTGCGCGCGATGGCCCGTGCGGGACAATCGGCGCAGCCGCGGCCGATAACCAGCCCGCATACCGACGCCGGCGGGCAGCCGGCGACCGACGGCACCGCCATCGGCCCAGCCCCGGCGAGCCCGGCGCCCGACGCCGCCCCTGTGCTTCACACGCGCCGGGCCGATCTGCAGGGCCGCACGCCGCGACAGCGAGAGTACCTTCGCAACATCCTCGCCCATGACATCACCTTCGGCACCGGCCCGGCGGGCACCGGCAAGACCTACCTGGCGGTGGCCTGCGCGGTCGATGCCCTGGAGCGCGACGCGATCCGCCGCATCGTGCTCACCCGCCCGGCGGTCGAGGCCGGCGAGCGCCTGGGCTTCCTGCCCGGCGATCTCTCCCAGAAGGTCGACCCCTACCTGCGCCCCCTCTACGACGCCCTCTACGACCTGCTCGGATTCGAGCGCACCGCGCGGATGTTCGAGAAGCAGGCGATCGAGATCGCACCGCTCGCCTACATGCGCGGGCGCACGCTGAACCACGCTTTCATCATCCTCGACGAGGCGCAGAACACCACGCCCGAACAGATGAAGATGTTCCTGACCCGCATCGGGATCGGCTCGCGCGCGGTGGTCACCGGCGACCCCTCGCAGGTCGACCTGCCGCGCGGCCAGGCGAGCGGACTGGTGCAGGCGCTCGAGATC
>JBIIHU010000103.1:0-11848 GCA_044235405.1 Burkholderiaceae bacterium | reverse complement strand
GCCGAGGCGGTCGCTCCCGTGGTATCGGGCGCAACCGCGCTCTACTCGGGCCTCAAGGCCTTCATGGATTGACGGACCTGCCGATGCGCCGCCGGCGCATCAATCCTCGCGCATCCCGGCGGCCTTCACCACCTCGGCCAGCCGACCTCGCTCGGCAAGCACGAACTGCTCGAAGGCCGCCCGGGTGCCACCCACCGGCTCGATGCCCATCGGCACCAGCCGATCGATGATCTCGCGCTGACGCATCGCGCCGTCCACCGCCGCCGCCACGCGGTCGAGGATCGCCGCCGGCACGCCGGCCGGCGCATGCACGCCCGCCCAGTGCGCGATGCGCACCTGCGCGAAGCCCTGCTCGATGGCCGTGGGCAGCTCGGGAGCAACCGCCATGCGCCGCACCCAGGTGGTGGCGAGCGCGCGGAACTTGCCTCCCTCCTTCAGGTGCGGCAGCGACACGATGCTCGCCTCGGAGGTGGCCGCCACATGGCCCCCGAGCACCGCGCTGGCCGCCTCGGCGCCGCTCTTGAAGGGAACCGGCAGCAGGTTGGCGCCATGGTGCGCATTCAGCATGCCCGACACGAAGTGCGGCGTGCTGCCCGTGCCGGCCGTGGCGAAATGCAGGCCCTGTCCCTGACGGCTCGCCTCGACGAGTTCGGCCAGGCTGCGCCAGGGCGCGCCGCGTGCGACGACGATCACCGACGGCGCGAGCGCGATCATCGCGACCGGCACGAGGTCGGTATCGCGGTAGGGATTGCTGCGCCGGATCATCGGGTTCGAAAGCACACCGGCCGCGCTCACGAGGAAGGTGTAGCCATCGGGTGTGGCGCGGGCCACCTGCGCCGAGCCGACGTTGCCGCCGGCGCCCGGCCGGTTCTCGACGATGACCGGCTGGCCGAGCAGCTTCGATGCGCCCTCGGCAGCCGCGCGCCCCATCAGGTCGTTGGCGCCTCCCGGTGCGAAGGGAACCACGAAACGGATCGGACGCTCGGGCCACGCCTGGGCACGGCTCGGCAGCGCCGGCAGCAGGGCGGCGGCGGCGAGCAGCCGCCGGCGAGACGCGAGTGCCGCCGGCGGGATCGGAAAGCGGCTGAAAGGCGCTTCGAGGATGGGGGACGGCATGCGCGGATTCCTTGCTTCGAAAGGGCGGTCGCGGCGCGCGCCCCGGGTCGAACGATAGCCGCTTGCCGACATGCGTAGACTCCGGTTCTCGGCGACATGGAGTTCCGAATGCGCAATCGACACGGCTTGTCCATCCTTCCTGCCAGGGGCCGGCGCCTGCTGCTGGCCGCGGCCGCCTGCCTCGCGGGCTTCGCGATCACGCCGCAGGTCGGCGCCCAGGCGCAAGCTTCCGGCACGTGGCCCAGCCGGCCGCTGAAGCTGGTCGTCCCCTATGCGCCGGGCGGGGCCACCGACCAGCTCGCCCGCGCGCTGGCCGAGCGGCTGGGTCCGGCGCTCGGCCAACCGGTGATGGTCGAGAACCGCCCCGGCGGCAACACCATTGTTGGCGCGCAGGCCGTCGCGAAGGCCGCGCCCGACGGCTACACGCTCTTCATGGGCAGCTCGGCCAGCCTGGCGCTGAATCGCCTGCTCTACGAGAAGCTTCCTTACGACCCGAAGAACGACCTGATCGGCATCTCGATGCTCGCGCGCACGGCGCTGGTGATGGTCGTGAATCCGTCGGTCCCGGCGAACACGGTCGCCGAGTTCGCGACGCTCGCGAAGGCGCGCCCCGGCGCCTTCTCCTACGCGTCGGTAGGCAACGGCAACCCGCTGCACCTGGCCGGCGAACTTTTCGACGCGATGGCCGGCGTGCAGACCGTGCACGTGCCCTTCAACGGCAGCGCCCCCGCGCTGACGGCGCTGCTCGGCGGCCATGTTCACCTGATGTACGACGCGATCCTCACGGCCACGCCGCACATCCGCGCCGGCCGCCTGCGCGCGCTGGCGGTCACCGGGGCGAACCGGGCGCCCAGCCTGCCCGAGATACCCACCGTGGCCGAAGCCGGCTACCCGGGCTACGAGGCCGGGATCTGGTTCGCGCTGGTGGCCCCCCGCGGCACGCCCGAGTCGATCGTGCAGCGCCTGAACGCCGAGACCGTGCGCGCGCTGCGCCAACCCGACCTGAAGAGCCGCTTCGAGAGCCTCGCCCTCGAGATCGTGCCGGGCGCACCCGACGAGGTCCAGCGGCTTGCCGACCAGGAAGTGGCCCGCTGGGGCCGGATCATCCGTGACAGGAACATCCGCCTCGAGTTCTGAGCCGGCTGCGCCCTTCGACGCCGACGAACTCGCACGCCACCGTCGGGAACTCGACGAGTTCCTGGCGCGACGCCGTCCGCCGGTCCGGGTGCGAGCCTGGCTGGACATCGCCGGCCGCCTGGAGGGCGATCGCGTCGAGATCGTCGAGATCCGGCCCGATCGCCACCGCCCGCCGGCCCGTCTGGTCACGCCGGTGGCCCGGGTTCGCCACCGGCAACCCACGGGTACCTGGCTGCTGTCGTGGCGCGGCCCCGAGGGGGAGTGGCTGCCCTACGAGCCCGCGCCCGAGCATCCAAGCCTCGCCGACGCGCTCGCGATGGTCTACGCCGACGACTTCGGCTGCTTCTTCGGCTGAGAAGCCGTGAACCGTCAGTCCTGCCGGCCGTCGCGTCCGTAGAGCCCGACCCAGTGCGCGAGCCGGCGCGCATGATGATCGTGCACCTGCGACCACTCGAAACGCCACGCCCAGCAGTCCTGGAGCTCGCCCGGGGTGTTCATCCGGTGGCCAGGCCCCAGACCGAGCACGTCCTGCATTGGCACAATCGCGGTGCGGGCCACGCTCGCCAGCGCTGTGCGCACCAGCTCGGCCGCCATGTCGGGCCCATCGCGACCATCGCGCCCGCCAGGGCCGAGATAGGCGGCGACATGCGCACGCACCGCCGCGGGGGCGCTCGCCCACCAGCCGGCGGTGGTGTCGTTGTCGTGGGTGCCCGTGTAGACCACGCTGTCGGGCTCGTGGCAATGCGGCAGGTAGGGATTGGTGGCATCGCCGCCGAAGGCGAACTGCAGGATGCGCATACCGGGAAACCCGAGATCACGCCGTAATTCGACTACATCGTCGGTGATGATGCCGAGATCCTCGGCAATCAGCGGCAGATCACCGAGTGCGGCCTGCGCGGCCCCGAACAGCGCCGCACCCGGCCCCGGCATCCAGCGGCCCTCGATCGCGGTGGGCGCCTGCGCCGGGATCTCCCAGTGCGCGGCGAAACCCCGGAAGTGGTCGATGCGCACGATGTCGGCCAGGGCCAGGCTGCGGCGCAGTCGGGCGATCCACCAGGCATAACCCTGCCGTGCATGCTCGTCCCACCGGTAGAGCGGATTGCCCCAGCGCTGGCCGGTCTGGCTGAAGAAGTCCGGCGGCACACCGGCAACCACCCGCGGCCAGCCACGCAGGTCGAGGTCGAAGAGCGCCTGATGCGCCCACACGTCGGCGCTCTGCCAGGCCACGAAGATCGGGAGGTCGCCGATCAGCCGCACCCCGCGGGCCGCGGCATACCCGCGCAGGGCCCGCCACTGCGTGTCGAAGCACCACTGCGTGAAGCGCCAGAAGTCGGCGCGCGCGCCGTGCTCCCGAGTGGCTGCTGCCAGCGCCACCGGTGCGCGACGGGCGAGCGCAGCCGGCCAGCCGGCCCATGCCTGCTGGCCGCGGGCGTCGGCCAGCGCCATGAACAGGGCGAAATCGTCGAGCCATCCCGACTCGCGCTCGCGGAAGGCCTCGAAATCGGCCAGGTCGGCCGCGTCGCCGCGCGCCCGGAAGCGCGCATGCGCCCACGCGAGCCGCGCCATCCGCCAGGGCACGACCGCCGCGAAATCGACCCGGTCGGCGCGCAACCCGGCGTGCGGCGCGAGCTCGTGCGCATCGAGCCAGCCACGATCGCGCAGCGCCTCGAGATCGACCAGCAGCGGGTTGCCGGCGAACGCGGATGCGCTCATGTAGGGCGAGTTTCCCGGGCCGATGCAGCCCAGCGGCAGAACCTGCCAGAGCCGCTGACCCGCGGCGACCAGCCAGTCGATGAAGTGGCGCGCCGAGGGCCCGAGATCGCCGCTGCCGTGCGGCCCGGGCAGCGACGTGGGATGCAGCAGCACCCCGCTGGCGCGCGGCAGCCGCGTCATCGGCGATCGGGCCGCGGTGGGTGCGGGGACGACCCGGCGGCGCCGGGGCTCGCGGCCGCGATCGCGTGCTCGCGCAGCAGCACGAGCGCATGCGCCGGCACCACGAGCTGCCCGCCGACCGGCGCAGCCCAGCGCGGCACACCATCGTCGCGACTGCTGTCGAGCAGCGGCTCCCAGTACCCCGCGGGCAGCGTGAAGGCCGCGTCCTCGGCGTCGCCATTGACCATCAGCAGCAGCGCGAGCATGCGGTCGTCGGGCGTGCGGCCCGGCTCGCCGATCAGCGCGCCGAGGCATCGACCGTCGGGCCGATCCCAGGCGTCGCCGGCGAGCGGCCCGCCGTCGGCGGCAAGCCAGGCGAGGTCGATGCGGCCCGAGGGACCGGGCTGACCCGTGTACCAGCGGGCACCCAGGGGCTGGTGCGCACGCCGGATCGCGACCACCCGGGCCACGAAGCCGGCGAGCGACTCGTCGGCCCGCGACCAGTCGATCCAGGTGGTCTCGTTGTCCTGGCAGTAGGGATTGTTGTTGCCGCGCTGGCTGTGGCCGATCTCGTCACCCGCGGCGAGCATCGGGGTGCCCTGCGCGAGCAGCACGGTGGCGAGCAGCGCGCGGCGCACGCGCGCGCGCAGCGCGTGGACCTCGGGCGGTGCGGCCTCGCCCTCGACGCCGAAGTTGCAGCCCAGGTTGTGGGCGTGCCCGTCGCGGTTGGACTCGCCGTTGGGATGGTTGCGGCGACGCTCCCAGGTGACCAGGTCGCGCAGCGTGAAGCCGTCGTGCGAGACCACGTAGTTGACCGAGTCGCAGGGCTGGCGATGGCTGCGATGGAAGAGGTCGCCCGAGGCGCACAGCCGCTGCGCGAATTCGCCTCGAGCGACATGGCCGCGCAGCCACCAGCGGCGCATCGTGTCGCGGAAACGGTCGTTCCACTCGAGCCAGCCCGGCGGAAAGCCGCCGAGCTGATAGCCGCCCGGACCGAGGTCCCAGGGCTCGGCGATCAGCGTCGCGCCGGCGAGCACCGGATCCTGGGCGATCGCGCGAAACAGCGGCGCGTGCGGATCGAAGCCGTGATCGCCGCGCGCCAGCACCGTGGCGAGGTCGAAGCGGAAACCATCGACGCCCATGTCGCCGACCCACCAGCGCAGGCTGTCCATCACGAACTGCAGCACCCTCGGATGGCGCGACTCGAGCGTGTTGCCGCAGCCGGTGTCGTTCACGTAGCGCTCGGGCTGCTCGTGCGTCAGGCGGTACCACGAACGGTTGTCGAGCCCGCGCCAGCTCAGCGTGGGCCCGTGCTCGTCGCTCTCGGCGGTGTGGTTGAAGACCACGTCGAGGATCACCGCGATGCCCGCGTCGTGCAGCGCACGCACCATCGCGCGGAACTCGTCGCGTACCGCGCGGCCGCCGGCGGCGCGCGCCGCGGGGCTGGCCAGCCGGGGGTCCGGGCAGAAGAAGCCGATCGTGTTGTAGCCCCAGTAGTTGACCAGCCCGAGTCGCGCCAGCCGCGCCTCGTCGAGGCACTGGTGCACCGGCAGCAGGCTGACCGTGCTGACGCCGAGCCGGCGCAGGTGCGCGATGGCCGCCGGATGCGCGAGCCCGGCGTAGCTGCCGCGCAGCGGCTCGGGGACCGCCGGGTGCAGGCGGGTGAAGCCCTTCACGTGCAGCTCGTAGAGCACGGTGTCGGCCGGCTCGTGCCGCGGCCGGTGATCGGCGCCCGCGCGCCGCTGCCGACGCGCACCGGCGAGTATCGGCCCGTCGTCGACGACGCGGGCCTTCAGCGCATGCGCGGCGTTGTCGCGGGGATCGGGCCGCTGCGGGTCGGATGGATCGATCGACGCGTGCTCGGGCACCCACGCGAATTCGCCCACGATTTCGCGCGCCCACGGATCGAGCAGCAGCTTCGCCGGGTTGAAGCGGTGGCCCTGGTCGGGCCGCCACGGCCCGTGCGCGCGCAGTCCGTACACCAGCCCCGGCCCGGCCTGCGGCAGCCAGCCGTGAAAGATGTCGCGACTGCGCGCCGGCAGCGCGAGCCGGCGCAGCTCGCGGCGGCCGGCGGCATCGAACAGGCAAAGCTCGACGCGATGCGCGTGCGCCGAGAACACGGCGAAGTTGACACCGCAACCATCGACATGCGCGCCGAGCGGGAACGGCCTGCCGGGCAGCAGCTGCGCGGCGTCGGCGAAGCGCTCGAGCGACGCGTCGCCCGCACTCATCGCCGGTGCTCCAGCAGCACCGTGGCCAGCGGCGGCAGCGTCAGCACGACCGACCAGGGCCGGCCGTGCGCGGCCACCGGCTCGGCATCGGCCGCACCGCCCGGCGTGCCGACGTTGCCACCGCCGTAGTGGGCCGAGTCGGTGTTCAGGCACTCGCGCCAGGTTCCGGGAGCCGGCACGCCGATCCGGTAATGCTCGCGCACGACCGGCGTGAAGTTGCAGATCACCGCGACGATCCCGCCGCCGGCGTCTCGCCGCGCGAAGGCCACGACCGACGCGGCCGAGTCCCGATGGTCGAGCCATTCGAAGCCCGCCGCCTCGGTGTCGAGCGCATGCAGCGCGGGCAGCTCGCGGTACAGCCGGTTCAGATCGCGCACGAGCCGCTGCACGCCCGCGTGCGCCGGGTCGTCGAGCAGTGCCCAGTCGAGCTCGCCGTCGTGATTCCACTCGCGCCACTGGCCGAACTCGCCGCCCATGAAAAGCAGTTTTCTGCCGGGATGGCCGTACAGGAAGCCGAGGTAGGCGCGCAGGTTCGCGAAGCGCTGCCAGCGATCGCCGGGCATCCGGGCGAGCAGCGAGCCCTTGCCGTGCACGACCTCGTCGTGCGACAGCGGCAGCACGAAACGCTCGCTGAACGCGTACAGCAGCCCGAAGGTCAGCTGCCCATGGTGATGACTGCGATGGACCGGCTCGCGGCCCATGTAGGCCAGCGTGTCGTTCATCCAGCCCATGTTCCACTTGTAGTGGAAGCCCAGACCGCCCGCGTGCACCGGGTGCGATACGCCCGGGAAGGCGGTCGACTCCTCGGCGATCGTGATCGCCTGCGGCCGCTCGGCGCCGAGCACGGTGTTGAGCCGCTTCAGGAAGTCGATCGCCTCGAGGTTCTCGCGCCCGCCATGCACGTTCGGCAGCCACTGCCCCGGAGCGCGGCTGTAGTCGCGGTACAGCATCGAGGCGACCGCATCGACCCGCAGGCCGTCGATCCCGAATCGCTCGAGCCAGTACAGCGCGTTGCCGATCAGGAAGTTGCGCACCTCGGTGCGGCCCAGGTTGAAGATCAGCGTGCCCCAGTCGGCATGGCGTCCTTCGCGCGGATCGGCGTGCTCGTAGAGCGCGCTGCCATCGAAGCGGGCCAGGCCGTGCGCGTCGTCGGGAAAGTGCGCGGGCACCCAGTCGAGCAGCACGCCCAGGCCGAGCGCGTGCGCCCGCTCGACGAAGCGGCGCAGCCCCGCCGGCTCGCCGAAGCGCGCGCTCGGCGCGTACAGTCCCGTGGGCTGGTAGCCCCACGAGCCATCGAAGGGATGCTCGGCGATCGGCAGCAGCTCGACATGCGTGAAGCCGAGGTCGGCCACGTAGGGCAGCAGCGTGGCCGCGAGCGCATCCCAGTCGAGAAAGCCGCCGGGATCGCCCGCCGGCCGGCGCCACGAGCCGGCGTGCACCTCGTAGATGCTGATCGGGGCGTCGGGCGCGTTGGCGCGCCGGCGGCTGTCGTCGGGCGCGATGCGCGGCGGCAGCGCCGCGACCACGCTGGCGGTGCCAGGACGCAGTTCGGCGCGCAGCGCGCAGGGGTCGGCCTTCAGCGGCAGCAGCGTGCCGTCGCGCGCCAGCAGTTCGTAGCGGTAGCGCGCCCCCTCGGCAACCCCGGGCACGAAGAGCTCCCAGACGCCGCACTCGCGGCGCAGCCGCATCGGATGACGGCGACCGTCCCAGGCATTGAACTCGCCCACGACGCTCACCCGCGCGGCGCCGGGCGCCCACACCGCGAAGCGCGTGCCGGCCACCCCTTCGTGCGTGCAGGGTGCCGCCCCCAGCGCCTCGATGGGCCGCAGGTGCGTGCCCTCGGCGAGCAGCCAGGCGTCGAGGTCGCCGAGCAGCGGTGCGAAACGGTAGGGGTCGTCGAGCAGCGACTCGACACCGTCGGGCCAGCGCACGCGCAGCCGGTAGGCTTCGCGGCTGCCCGGCGGCAGCGCGCCCTCGAAGAAGCCTCGCGCATCGCGCACCGCGAGCCCGGCGAGCACCCGGTCGCCGGCGGGGTCGGTCGCGCACACCGAAACCGCCCCGGGCGCGAGCACCCGCAGCGCGCACGTGCCGTCCGGCGCCGCGTGCGGCCCGAGCACCGCGAAGGGGTCGTCGTGCGTGGCCGCGAGCAGTCGCTCGACATCGGCCTGCGCAGCCGGGCTCACCGCGTGGGTTCGATCCGCCATATCCGGCGAGCGTACTCCCGGATGCTGCGGTCGGCCGAGAAACTGCCCATCGCCGCGACGTTGGCGATCGCGCAGCGAGCCCACGCCTGCGCGTCGCGATGGAGGGCGTCGACCCGCGCCTGCGCCTCGACATAGGCGGCGAAATCGGCCAGCAGCAGGTAGTGGTCGCCCCCCCAGAGCAGCGCGTCGACGATGCCGCGGTGGCGCGCCGGCTCGGAGGGCGAGAACGTGCCACCGGCGATCGCGTCGAGCACCGCGCGCAGTCGCGGATCGGCCTCGTACAGCCGCATCGGCTGGTAGCCGCCCGCGCGCAGCGCCTGCACTTCGGGCGTACGCAGCCCGAAGATGAAGATGTTGTCGTCGCCGACACGCTCGCGGATCTCGATGTTGGCGCCGTCGTCGGTGCCGATCGTGATCGCGCCGTTCAGCGCGAGCTTCATGTTGCCGGTGCCCGAGGCCTCGGTACCGGCGGTCGAGATCTGCTCGGAAAGATCGGCGCCCGGCATCACCACCTCGGCGATCGACACGCCGTAGTTCGGCACGAAGGCCACACGCAGGCGGCCCGCCACCCGCGGGTCGCGGTTGATCGTGTCGGCCACGTCGTGGATCAGCCGGATGATCGACTTGGCCATCGCGTACGACGAGGCCGCCTTGCCGGCGAAGATCACGGTGCGCGGCACGCGCTCGGCACCGGGGTCCGCGAGGATCGCCTGGTAGCGATGGATGACCTGCAGCAGGTTCAGCAGCTGACGCTTGTACTCGTGGATGCGCTTGACCTGCACGTCGAACAGGCTGTCGGGGTCGACGACAACGCCCGCGCTGCGCGCGATCAGCGCCGCGAGCCGCCGCTTGTTGGCCTGCTTGACGGCGACGAACTCGGCGCGGAAGGCCGCGTCGTCGGCAAGCGGCGCGAGCTCGGACAGCCGGTCGAGGTCGAGCCGCCAGCCCGCCCCGAGCGCACGGTCGAGCAGGCCGCCGAGCCCGGGATTGGCCTGCGCGAGCCAGCGCCGCGGTGTCACGCCGTTGGTGACGTTGGTGAAGCGCTTCGGCCACAGCGCCGCGAAGTCGGCGAAGATCGTGCGCACCAGCAGCTCGGAGTGCAGCGCCGACACGCCGTTGACCGTATGGCTGCCGACGATCGACAGATGCGCCATCCGTACGCGACGCTCGCCGCGCTCGTCGATCAGCGACAGCCGCGCGAGGAAGTCGACATCGCCCGGCCGCGCGTGCGCGGCCATGTCGAGGAATTCCTGGTTGATGCGGAAGATGATCTCGAGGTGCCGCGGCAGCACGTGCTGCACCAGCGACACCGGCCAGGTCTCGAGCGCCTCGGGCATCAGCGTGTGATTGGTGTACGAGAACACCTGGCCGCAGATCGACCACGCCCGCTCCCAGGCCATGCCGTGCTCGTCGCACAGCAGCCGCATCAGCTCGGGCACCGCGATCGCCGGGTGCGTGTCGTTCAGGTGGATCGCGACGAACTCGTGCAGGTTCGCGAGCGTGCCGTGTTCCTCGAGGTGGCGCGCGACGATGTCCTGCACCGACGCGGCCACGAAGAAGTACTCCTGGCGCAGCCGCAGCTCGCGCCCCGCCGGCGTGCTGTCGTTAGGGTAGAGCACCCACGAGATGTTCTCGAACGCGTTCTTGACCGCCGCGGCGCGGGCATAGTCGCCGGTGTTGAAGGCATGCAGGTCGATGTGTTCGGGGGCCACCGCGCGCCACAGGCGCAGCGTGCTCACGTGCCCGGTGCCATGCCCGGGCACGACCATGTCGTAGGCACGCGCAGCCACCTCGCCCTCGGCGCGCCAGATGCTGCGCCCGCCCTGGTGCTCGACCCAGCCGCCGAAGCGCACCGGATAGGCGAGCCCGGCGCGCGGAAACTCCCATGGCGTGCCGGCGGCCAGCCATGGGTCGGGATACTCGAGCTGCACGCCGTCCTGGATCTCCTGCGCGAACATCCCGTACTCGTAGCGGATGCCGTAGCCGAAGGAAGGCAGCCCGAGGGTGGCCATCGAATCGAGGAAGCAGGCCGCGAGGCGCCCGAGGCCGCCGTTGCCCAGCCCCGCGTCGGGCTCGGTGCCCGCGACATCCTCGAGGCGACGCGCGTGCTCGGCCAGCGCCTGCGCCGCCGGGCCGTCGAGCGCGAGCGCCGACAGCGCGTTCGACAGCGAGCGCCCGATCAGGAATTCCATCGACAGGTAGTAGACCCGGCGCGCGCCCTGCGCCCGCTCGCGGGTCCGGGTCTCGACCCAGCGCCGCGACAGCTGCTCGCGCGCCACCTGCGCGGTCGCCAGCATCAGGTCGATCGGGCCCGCGCGCTCGACGGGCACGCCGATCGTCTTGACGAGGTGGTCGTCGATGCGCTCGCGCATCGGGGCGGCTTCGGGGGTGCTCAAGGTCGGGTCTCCACGGGTCGGGGCGGCAGCACGGCATCCGGATTCTGCACCGTGACGGCGCATGCACCGGCAAGCCGATGCAATTTCCACGCCCGCCGCGATGCACCTTCGTGGCGCAGGCGCCGGACTTCGGCGGTACCGGCCCGGCGCTGCGTTAAGCTGTGCCTGCCTTCGCGGAGACGCCCGTGACCCCCACTGATCTCGCCCTCGGTCTCGACCTGCCCAAGCGCGCCGTCGCTCTGGTGCTGGCTGGCGGTCGCGGCAGCCGGCTGATGAGCCTGACCGACCTGCGCGCCAAGCCGGCGGTGCACTTCGGCGGCAAGTTCCGCATCATCGACTTCGCGCTCTCCAACTGCCTGAACTCGGGCGTGCGGCGCATCGGCGTGCTCACGCAGTACAAAAGCCACAGCCTGATCCGCCACATCCAGCGCGGCTGGGCCTTCCTGAAGAGCGAGATGAACGAGTTCGTCGACCTGATGCCGGCGCAGCAGCGCATCGACGAGGCGAGCTGGTATCGCGGCACCGCCGACGCGGTCTACCAGAACCACGACATCCTGCGCAGCTACGGCGCCGACTACATCGTCGTGCTCGCCGGCGATCACATCTACAAGATGAACTACGCGCTGATGCTCGCCGACCATGTCGCGAGGGGCCGGCCCTGCACCGTGGCCTGCATCGAGGTGCCCCGCGCCGAGGCGCGCGGTTTCGGCGTGATGGCGATCGACGAGAACCGCCGGATCACCGACTTCATCGAGAAGCCGGCCGACCCGCCCGCGATGCCCGGCAAGCCCGACACCGCGCTCGCGAGCATGGGCATCTACATCTTCGATGCCGACTACCTGTACCGCACGCTCGAGCGCGACATCCGCGACGCGTCGTCGAGCCACGACTT